>JANOCW010000334.1:0-10082 GCA_031412375.1 Gemmatimonadaceae bacterium
CGCTCGCAATCGTCATTCAGGCAGAGCACCTGTCTTCCCAAATCAGTGGTAAATGAGGCAGCTCGCCGGAATCCTGATGCTGCTTGTGACGTTCAATGCCTGCGCGCCAGACTCGCAAACAGATGCCGAGCGAAGCGCGGAAGCCGCGCGTGCGGATTCGTCAGCGGCAGGATACGAGGTTGGTCCGGCACCGAGCGGGCGTCCGCGTTCCATCCAGGGGCCCGATAGCGGACCACGACGGCCGGATTCGATCGGAGTTGCCGGGTCGAACCCGAGAACGGTGGCAACGGGTCCGGGGACTTCCTCGACACAGCCGACCAGTCTTGTCGTCCCGGTTGTGCCCGTAAGCGGTACTGGCGCCGACTCCACGATGCGGGGATCTCGAGGATCAACGGGCCGCGCCCCGGGTCCAGGCAAAACGAGGCGTGATTCGGGGGGCGCTTCGCTCCCGCCGCTCGATCCCAGGCTCGAAGCGAACTTCCTCGTCTACGACACCACGAAGAAAACGGCGATCTTCCAGCTCGCTGCAAGTGACGAGATTGCGGCCCAGGTGAGCTTCAATGGCGTTCGGCAGGGTGGGCGGACGATCACCATTCCCCTGGGATGGCGCGTGACCATCGCGTTCGCGAATCGCGATCCGGAGCTTCCGCATTCGGCGACGATCGTCGCAGTAACCGGCACCATTCCGGAGCAGCTTCCCGAGCCGGTCTTTCCGCGTGCCCAGACGATACGGGTAGATGAAGGGCTTCTCGAAGGCGACGTGGATGAGATTCTCTTCACGGCCGATCGGGTAGGTCGATACCTGCTCGCCTGCGGAGTCCTCGGGCACGCACAGCGCGGTCAGTGGATCACGCTGGATGTCTCGACGACGGCGACCGTCCCGACCTATCGATAGCACCCGCTGATTAGTATCAGCCAGATACTAATCAGCGGGCGGTCCGTGGCCGAGGGCTCGCATCAGCCAGCTCCAGTACCGGTCACCCCCGTGCTCGATGACCGTGTTGTGGTCAGCGCCGGGAATGATCAGCAACTCACCCTTGAGCCGTGCAGCGGCAAAGACACGTCTTCCCATCTGCAGCGGGATGACCTGATCATCAGTCCCATGGGCAACCCAGACCGGGGTGTCCAGCGAGCGGACGATTGCCTCGGTGTCGTACTGCACCCGAACGCCGCGCAACCGGTACAGCAGCATGGCCACGGGGGAGATCAGGCTCGCCATGTCCCGCACCGATGTGAGTGGCGCAAGGAGTACCAGCACCTCGGGCGGCACATCCCTGGCCAGCTCTGTGGCGATGGCACTGCCGAGTGAGTGGCCGAAGAAGGCGATGCGCTCCGGTGCAACGCCAAGGGAATCGCGCGCAACAGAGTAGATGGCACGCGCATCGACGTGGCTACCGCGGTACGTAGGCTCACCGGAAAGGCCCGCGTAGCCACGATACTCGGGAAGCAACACAGCGCGGCCCGTTCGCCGCGAGACTTCAGTCGCCCAGGGAATCTGCCAGGCCGCGAGATCCGCGTTGCCGTGAAAGACGATGACGAGCCCCTCGGTGGGTGGTCCTGCCTCGACCAGGTAAGCAAAGAGTGGCTGGCCATCGGCTGCCTGAAAGTCGATACGCCGCGCACCACCGCCGTCGGGATGGGGTGGACCGGGCGGCTGGAACACGATCCGCTCCTGCCCGTGCCAGAGCGTGACCGTCATGACGACAAGCACGACGGCGAGGATGATCCCCGCCGAGGACAGCACCGTGAACACGCGTCGCAACCTCTCCACTCCCACCGTGATCCGCATCCGACCGTGAGCACCATGCTCGACGCGGCGGCTGCAGTGCCTGGCGCACCACCGGTCCTCGGGGTTCTCCCGATGCTCGCGTGAGTGCAACTTACGTCGATGCAGATTCCGATAGAGACGTATCGCCTGCCGAACGGTTTACGGGTGAGCCTTTCGGAGGATCACACCGCGCCCCTGGTTGCCGTCAACCTGTGGTACCACGTTGGATCAGCCAATGAGCGCGAGGGACGCACGGGCTTCGCGCACCTGTTCGAGCACATGCTCTTCCAGGGGTCCGCGCATGTGGAAGCGAACGAACACTTCGAGCTGATTCAGCGTGCAGGCGGGACCCTCAACGGCTCTACCTGGCTCGATCGGACCAACTACTTCGAGACCGTCCCATCGAACCAGCTCGCGCTCGCTCTCTGGCTCGAGGCAGACCGAATGGGACAGCTCCTGCCGGCCATGACCCAGCAGAAGCTCGACACGCAGCGGGATGTCGTGAAGAATGAGCGGCGCTGGTCGGTCGATAACCAGCCGTACGGCACGTGGTGGGAGCGCCTGCCCGCGCTCGCCTTCCCCACCGGCCACCCGTTTCATCACTCGCTGATCGGATCGATGGAGGATTTGAACGAGGCACGACTGGAGGATGTCGCGCAGTTCTTCGCGACGTACTATACCCCGGACAACGCCGTGCTCTCCATCGCCGGAGACTTCGAGTGCTCGGAAGCACGTGCCCTGGTGCAGCAGTTCTTCGGTGGCATCCCGAAAGGACGCGGCAAACCACCACTGCCGAGCATGGCCGTGCCGGACCGATTCGGAACCTGGCACCGCGAAACAGTTCCCGATGCGGTGGTGCTGGCGAGGCTCTTCCTCGCCTTTCGCATACCTCCCTTCGGAAGCGAGGGCCATGAAGCGGCGAGTATTGCCGGTGCGGTGCTGGGCCTGAAACGTGGAAGTCGCCTGCACCGGACACTGGTCCGCGAACGCCAGGTCGCGGCGGAACTTTCGGCGTTCACCTTCGACCTCACGAAAGGCTGTGATCTCCTCGTGCTCGATGTGACGGCACGCCCGGAAATCAGCGGCGACATGCTCGAGGAGGAAGTTGCGCGTGAAGTCGATGTGTTTCGAGAGGGCGGCGTCACGCAGGAAGAAGTCGACCGGGCGATTGCACTGATCGAGACGAGTCTCCTCGTGTCGATGCAGGCCGCGGGAGACCGTGCGGACAAGCTGTCACTCTTCGCGACCTATTTCGGCGACCCATCGATCGTCAACGAACAGGTTGACCGCTATCGGGCCGTGACGCGGCACCGCGTCGAGGCGTTCGCGCAGGCCTATCTGGGCGACGACAACCGGGCGAGCCTGCTCTACGTTCCGCGGGATCCCGCACTCGAGGCGGAAGCACACGCCGAAATGGCAGCGACGAGTCGGTGACGACGATCGCCCGCCCACAGCCCGGGCTTCCGCGCGCCTACCGGTTTCCCGAGTTCGACCGTCGAACGCTCCCGAACGGGATGCGGCTCATCATCGCGCCGGTGCACAAGCTGCCTGTCGTGAGCATCATCGCGGTGGTCGAGGCGGGGGCAACGTCGGATCCACGTGGGCAGGAAGGCCTCGCGCAACTGACCGCGCGCGCGCTGGTCGAAGGCACGACGACACTGAACGGCGTGGAGCTGACGGAGCGTCTCGAAGGCATCGGCAGCTCCATCGAGCCATCGACGGACTGGGATCATGTCTCGGCCAGCACGACAGTCCTGACGGCGCGCGCGCGGACAGCCCTGCAGCTGCTCGGCGAGGTGCTCATGTCGCCGGCGTTTCCCGAGCGGGAAATCGAGCGGCTGAAGCGGGAGCGACTTGCCGAGCTGATGCAGCAGCGCGCTGAGCCGCGTGGGCTGGCCGACGAGATGTTCTCCCGCTTCCTCTACGGCACGGAATCGCGCTATGCAGAGCCGGAAGGCGGTAACGAGCAATCAGTCGGCGCGCTGGTGCGGGCCGATGTCACTGCCTTCCACGAGCAGCGATATCGGCCTGGCACGACGCTGCTCGTGATCGCCGGCGACATCTCGATTCCCGATGCAGAGCAAATGGTCGAGGAGACGTTCGGGATGTGGACCGGATCCGCGCTGGCGCCTGCGCTGGTGCAGGATCGACCAGCTCGGCAGACGCGCGGCGTGCACCTGGTGGCGAAGGCCGACGCTCCACAGTCGGAATTGCGCGTCGGTCACGTCGGCGTTCCACGGCTCCATCCGGATTATTTCAGCCTCGTCATCATGAACGCGATCCTTGGCGGGCTCTTCTCCTCGCGGATCAATCTCAACCTGCGCGAAGTCCACGCGTACACGTACGGTGCGTTCTCCGCGTATGACTGGCGCCGTGGGGCAGGGCCGTTCGTGGTCTCGACCGCGGTGAAGAGCGACGTCACCGAAGGCGCCGTGCGCGAGGTGGTACACGAGATCGAGCGCATGCGTGAATCGAAACCGACAACGGAGGAGCTTTCGCTCGCGACGAGCTATCTTGACGGCGTTTTTCCGATCCGCTACGAGACCACGGCAGCGATTGCCGGCGCGCTGGCGAGCATGGCCGTTTACGGCCTTCCCAATGACTACTTCGATCGCTACCGGGAGCGAATCCGCGCCGTGACGGCCGACGATGTTCTCGCTGCGGCACGGGCTCATCTCCATCCCGGGCAACTGCAGATCACGGTCGTGGGCGACCCTTGGGTCGTGCGGGCACCACTGGAGCGGCTCGAGCTTGCCGCGATGACGGTGTACGACACCGACGGAACGCCACTGCGATGACGGCCAACCGGGGCCCAGGAGAAGAAATGGCCGTGAACAGTGCACGGATCGGAAGCCGGCGACTGTACAGCGGGCGAATCATCAGCCTGGACGTCGACCAGGTTCGGTTTCCCAACGGATCGACCGGCGAACTCGAGATGGTCCGCCATGCCGGAGCGGCGGCCGTGGTCCCGTTCCTGAGCGATCCCCTGGGTGTGGACCCGCAGATCCTGCTGTTGAAGCAGTACCGGTACGCCGCCGAGGGCTACCTCTACGAGATTCCGGCTGGGCGTCTGGATGAGGGAGAAACTCCGGCGGATTGTGCCCGACGAGAGCTCCAGGAGGAAACCGGGTGTACCGCGGAACGGGTCGAACCGCTGATGTCCATGTATTCCACGCCCGGATTACTCCGATGAGCGGATCCACATCTTCATGGCCAGCGGGTTGACGCAGGGAAACAGCGGCCCTGAGGCGGACGAGTTCATCGAGGTCGAAGCCATGCCGCTTTCCCGCGCCCTGAACATGGTGAAGGCCGGAGAGATTCCCGATGGGAAGACGGCGCTGGCCCTCCTCTACGTCGCAGGCTTCCGACTGGGCCGCTGAGCCCGCCCATCGCTGTCACTCGGCTCCCCCCAAATGCTGGTTGAGCCCGTTGAGCCTGAGTGTCCGTAGGGCAGGCATGGGGATGTGGCGTGCGGGCCGTTCGCGGGGTGTCCTCCACAATGTCCGATTATGGAGACATTTCATGATTCCGCGAGCTTGCTGCGCCGGGTTGTTTTTGCGTAAACCATTGATCTAGTGGGAGTTGCGCCAATCGTTGCCTGCCAAGGTGGACGGCACGGTGCCTGCCAATAGAGTACCCGACAAACAGAACCGGAGAGCGATACAACGCACCTGCAATGTCCGCGAACGATCACGGTGGTCTGGGGAGGGGAGAGAAATGGCTGATATCGCGTTGAAGCAAAAGGTGGCGCTGCCAGGGGCGGCCGTTCGAGCGCAACTCAAGACGCTGGATGATGCAGCGGTCGTGACTGCGTTCCTGGGCGGCGAGGAGCGTGCATTCCAGGAGCTGGTGGAGCGCTATCAGACGCGACTCCTCAACTTCGTGTACCGCACGATCGGCGACCGCGAGAAGGCGGAAGATCTGGTGCAGGAGGTCTTCATCCGGGTGTACCGCCACCTGCACCGCTTCGATCGGTCGAAGAAGTTCTCGACCTGGATCTACACCATCGCGTCGAACCTGGCGAAGAACGAGCTCCGCAACCGGTCGCGGAATCCGCTGGTGCTGTTCCAGACCATCAAGAAGAACTGGCAGGACGAAGATCGTCCGCTGCAGTTCGAGGATGTCGGCTCGCGTCCGGATGACCTCTACCGCAAGCGGCATCTGCGCCAGCTGGTGGAGGAATCCGTGGCCCAGCTGCCCGAGCACCATCGCGAAGTGTTCGTGCTTCGGGAGCTCGAGGGGAAATCGTACGAGGAGATCGCAGACATCACCTCGTGCAACCTCGGAACCGTCAAGTCGAGGCTGAATCGAGCGCGGAACTCCTTCGCGGCGATCATCGAGCCTTTCCTCGACTGAGCGCCGAACGGCGACCGCAGGGATGGGGGTCGCACCGATCGAGGATTCGACCGGGAAAGGGCGGGAGGCATGAGCCTCCCGCCGCTTTGTCGTTCCGCCAAATCTGTTGCAAAAAAGGCGACCTGAATCCTTCGTGCGGGGTATGATTGTGCGCGGTGAGATCCCCCACATCTCATTGTCTGGATCGTCCCAACAGGACGGACCTCCCCGGGAACCCGGAACAGCCTCCTGGGTACCCTAAGCCGAATCAGTCGCCTCCCCCGCCGTAACATCATGGACTGTCGCATCTTCCGAAACAATCACGCCGCCTTCGTCGACGATACGCTCTCGGCGGTCGACATCGCGGCTGGTCGGCGCCACCTGCTCGAATGCGAAGACTGCGCGCGGTACGATACCAACGTCCGGCGTGCGCTTCTGATCTTCCGAAATCTGCCGACCATTCAGCCCTCAGCGGATTTTTCGGCGCGGCTGAGTGCGCGTCTCGCGGAAGCTCGCGCCATGCCGACGATCGAGTGGCGCCAGCGGGGCCCCGGACTTGGCGCCTTTGCGGCGGCGGTACTCGTCGTCGTCGGGCTCGGGTATGTCACCATCGCGGGCTACGAGCTCGCGAACCCGACTCCAGCGCTCGCGCTTGCACCGGTCGTCGCGATGCAGCCCGAAGCGGTCGCATCGCCCATGGCCAGCTCGGCGATCGCCGCCTCCATGTCGATGGGCATTCCCGTTTGGCCGGCGATGCTGATGGCAGAGCAGGCATCGCTGCAGTTCGCCAACGCCGAGTACCAGCTCACGAGCTGGAGTCGCTAGCACCGCGGCGCTCCGGGTAACTGGAAGCGCTATATTCCGCGCATGTCAGCCGCGGCGCAGCGTGCCCTTCACAAGGCCATCACCTCGGGCACCTTCGAGCGCGCTTATCTGCTCCACGGCGACAACGATTTCCTGAAGGATGCTGCCGCTCGGCAGATCGTCGATCGCGCCGTCGATCCCGGAGTCCGGGACTTCAACGTCGAGATCCGGCGGGGCGGTGATGTCGATGCCGAGACGATGGAGTCGCTGCTCGGAACACCCCCGATGATGACGGATCGCAGGGTGGTCGTGCTCCGGGATGTGGGCGCCCTGAAGAAGCCCGCCCGCGCGGCGCTCGACCGCTACCTGGCGAACCCGGCACCGGACGCCGTCATTGTGCTCGTTGCCGCGGCGGGTACGGCGGACAAGGGGCTCGAGGCGAAGACCACGGCGGTCGAGTTTCCGATCCTCACCGAGGACCGGATTCCGAAATGGATCTCGCACCACGTGACGACGGTGCTTGGCGGGACGATCACTCCGTCGGCCGCTACGCTCCTGCTGCAGGCAATCGGGACGGACCTTCCGCAGATTGCCTCCGAGCTCGAGAAGCTGATGAGCTTCACGGACGGCTCCGAGATCGATGACGAGGCGGTGAGTGCCATCGTCGGGATTCGCAGGGGCGAAACCCTCTCCGACCTGCTCGACGCTGTCGCGATGCGCAATCCCGTCCGGGCGACCGAGCTGCTGGACCATGTGCTCTCGCTGCCGAAGACCAGCGCCGTCAGCATCGTCATGGCGCTGACGACCCAGACGCTCGCGCTCGCGTGGGGCCGGGTGTTGCGCGATGAGGGGAGGTCTTCGTCAGAGGTCGAGCGCGCGTACTTCGGGCTGCTGAAGGAATCCAGCGCGATGACCGGGCGTCCGTGGGGCGAGGCGATCCGCTGTTGGGCGCAGGCCCTGGATTCGTGGACCAGCGGCGAGCTGACGCGCGCGCTCGATGCACTGCTCACGGCGGACGTGGCGCTGAAGGAATCCCGCGTCTCGTCCGATGAGCAGACACTCGTGACCCTGATCCTCACCATGTGCAGCCCACGATGACCTCGTTCGCGAACCGCGCGCGCTCCCGGAAGCCATTCCAGAGTGCCGTCGTCCTTCTTTCGCTAGTGGCGCTTGCGTTGCCTGCCGAGGCACAGCCGCCGGTGGGTGCCGACACGATGTACCGGCATGCGCATGGCCTCGTTAGCCGCGGACAGGGGGCGCAGGGCCGCGCGCTGGTGGATTCGCTGCTGCTCGCGACGCCGCCCGGCACGCCGGCGTACGCGGAGGGACTGTTCTGGCGGGCTGTGACAGCGACCCGGGTGGAGGATGCGGAGCGCGATTATCTGAGGCTCGTGATCGAATATCCGCTCTCGCGGCGCTCGGAGGATGCCCTGATCCGGCTGGCCGAGCTCGAGATGATGCGCGGCGATCGTACCCGGGCGCAGCGTCATCTGCAGCGATTGATCATCGAACACCCAAACGGCCCCGGGCGCGCGCGCGCGAGCTACTGGCTGGCGCGCGTGTTCTTCGAAGGCAATGATCTGCCGCGGGCGTGCAACGAGCTGAATGTCGCTCGCTCGCGTGCGGCGGTGAGCGATGTCGAGCTGCGTAACCAGGTGGACTACCAGGCCCAGCGATGTATCGGCGTGAACGTGGTCATCGCCCCGCCGACAGCGCCGCCGACCTCCGTTTCCACGACGAACCCGCCGACGCCAGCGACCGCGACGACGCCACCGCTGCCATCGACAGCGCCGGTTGTGTCAGCGCAGCCGGTGGTTCCGTCCGTGATTCCGTCGGCTCCACCGGTCGCTGCGCCAATCGCTGCACCAATCTCCGCGCCAGTCGCTGTGCCTCCACAGGCAGTGGCAGCACCCTCTCCTGTTCCTCCAGCAGCAGAGACGGCACGTCGCGCTGCTCCCGGATTCACGGTACAGGTTGCCGCATTTCCGACGAAAGCGGCGGCCGACACCTTCATGGAATCGCTCCGCGCGAAGGGGTATGATGTTCGAGTCTGGGGGACGGAATATCCCTTCCGGGTTCGCATCGGGCGCTTCGCGACACGCGCCGAAGCGACGACCGTCGCGCAGGAGCTCCGAACCCGCATGATCGCGAAGGACGCATTCGTCGTGGAGGCAGAGGTGCGGTGAGTCGTGATACCACGACGCCCCTGATGCAGCAGTACCGGGAGATCAAGTCGCGTCACCAGGATGCGATCCTGTTCTTCCGGATGGGGGAGTTCTACGAAATGTTCTACGAAGACGCCGAGGTGGCCTCGCGAACGCTCGGCCTCACGCTGACATCGCGCAACAACGGTGGGGCGGCGGAGGTCCCGCTGGCCGGTCTCCCGGTCAAGGCCGCCGGGGACTACCTCCGACGACTCGTGCAGCAGGGCTTTCGGGTCGCGATCTGTGAGCAGGTGGAAGATCCCCGGCTCGCGAAGGGAATCGTTCGGCGAGAGGTGGTCGAGACGATCACGCCAGGCGCCGCGTTCGCGGATGACCTGCTCGATGGCGAGCGCAACAACTTCCTCTGCGCCGTCAGCACCGAGGGCAGCGGTTCGCTCGCCCGCATCGCAATCGCCGCGGTCGACATGTCCACCGGTGAAGTGCGTCTCGCGAGTTGCGGTGCCGGCGACGCGACGATGACGCTCGCCCGCTTTGCGCCTCGCGAGCTGCTCGTCGCGCGGTCGTCGCCGACAGTCGCCTCGCCGCCGCCCTACGGAGGCGCGGAGGGCGCGCTCGTGACGGAGCGCGAGCCGTGGGAGTTCGACCCCGAGCTCGGTCGCACGGAGCTCACGCGGCACTACGGCATTGCGTCGCTCGACGGGCTCGGGATCGAGACGGACGATGACGGTGTCGTCGGCGCGGCGGGTGCGTTGCTGCGTTACCTGCGCGAGCTCCAGCCATCGGGGATCTCTCACCTCGCGCGTCCGGTGGTCGAGCGGCGTGGCGATGTGATGCCGCTGGATGAGATGACACGTCGCAACCTGGAGCTTGTCGAGTCGCTACGCGGCGGCGACATCGCGGGGACGCTGCTCGGGGTGCTCGACCGCACGCTGACGCCGATGGGTGCCCGCCTGCTCCGACAATGGCTCCTCGCGCCACTGATCGACCGCGTCGTGATCGACAACCGGCTC
>JANOCW010000335.1:0-1679 GCA_031412375.1 Gemmatimonadaceae bacterium
CCGATTCGCGCGGGATCGTCCAGATGGCGTACTTCCCCTTCGGCAGGAAGTTGCCGTTGACCTCGACGTCCTTGTCCACATCGAATGTCGTTGCCCAGTTCGCGCCGGGCGTCCAGGTCGATCCCCACTTGACGACCTTCCCGAAGAGCGAATCCCGGCCACGCGCGACCGGCCGGTAGTACTCGATCGCCATCCGCGTTCCATCGACGGTCTGGCCGACCGACGCGATCTCGCTCGCCTTCCGCTGCGCGAGGGCTGGCGCGGACAGGGCGATGACCATGAGCAGGACGAGCCGCCGCACGGTCAGCGATACTCCGCGTCGATGGCAGCGCGTATCTGCTTGAGGGTCTTCCCCGCGCGGTGAAGACGATGTGCCAGCCGCGCGTGGCCCTGACAGACCTCGCAGTGCTGCGCCATGCCGTCCTTCTCGAAGCAGGAGAGCAGCGAATAGAAGCCCTTCATCTCGTCGCAGCCGCAACTGCATCGAATCCCGTCCACGATCTGCGGAATCTGGCGAACCAGCCCGAAGGCATGGCGGACATCCGCATCGCCATCGAGCTCCGTTACTGCAAGGACGTGCGAAGCATCGATGCCGCGGCGCGGGGTCGGATGCTTTCCCTCGCTCCCCGCGGCCGTGCCCAGCGTCCAGCCCCGGCGCGTGCTCGCCGCGACCAGCACCGCCGGCAGCAGCGCGAGGAAGGCGCGGCGCGGCGCCATTCGATCGATTCTCACCCTTATCACCTTACCCTCGCTGGACAATTAATTCTCGCCTCACCTCTGGCCGGCAGCCACCTGCTTCTCCCAAACGAACCGGCGCAGGAAGTCGCCCATTCGATTCCATGTGTAGACCCACCGGCTGTGCAGCATCGACTCGTGCGTGTCGTCCGGAATGACGATGAGCTCGTGATGAATCCCCCGCGCTCGCAGCAACTGCACAAGACCGACGGTCTGCGAAAAGGCCACGTTCCGGTCGTCATCACCGTGGACGAGGAGCACCGGAGACCTCCAGCCGTCGATCGCCGCGATGGCTGATGAGGTATATGACACATCCATGCTGTCGAGGGATGTCCCGCGAAGGTGCACTCCGGCGAGATCCACCCCGGCGACGAAGACGTCGGAGTTTCGGGCAAGCGCCTGGGCGGTGAGGATTCCGCCATACGACAGTCCCCAGATCCCCACCCGCAATGGATCCACGTCCGCACGCGACTGGAGGTACTTCCCGGCGGCGAGAACATCCTGGTACTCCGAGTTGCCTTGCGCGCCTGTGTTCGCCGCCGTCCGGAACGCGCGTCCGTATCCGACGCCGCTCCGAAAGTTCACGGACAGCACGACGTAGCCCTGGCTCGCCAGCCACTGGTTGAACGCATACGCCCAGTGATAGAACTGCATGTAGTGATAGCCCGGCAGCATCTGGCGCGACGGGCCTCCGTGCACGAACACCATCGCCGGCCGGCGCTCGCCGGACCGGAGGTCGCGCGGCAGGAAAAGCTGGTTGCTGATGTCGAGCCCATCCGGCGCCTTCACGTGGACGATCTCCGGCACCACGTGCTTGGCGATCGGGAAGTCGGCTGGGAGCTTCGGGTAGATCAGCCGCGCTTTCCCGCCTTCGGCCGGCACGAGCACGACCGACGCCGGCTGCCTCGCGTCGAAGTAGAGCACCGCGATGCGCTTCCCGGAGG
>JANOCW010000336.1:0-3099 GCA_031412375.1 Gemmatimonadaceae bacterium
AAGTTCAGCTCGAGGCCGTCGGCCCCGTTCTCCTGGCAGGCCTGGGCGAGCGTCTGCCAGTTGCGAAGCTCCTTGTCGTTGCCGGAGCCGGCCATGATCGAGGCGATGAGCGCACGGGTGGGGAACGCCTCCTTGATGCGCCGGATGCCGCGGAAGCTGTCGAGCGACGTCCAGCCGTCGGCCGCGTGCGCGTCGAGGAAGGCGGCGAGCCCCGCGTTGAGCCGGCGGATCACGTTCGGCCCCACGGCCTGGTCGAGCATGGCCGACGTGCACACCTGCACCGTGCCACAGCCGAGCAGGAAGTATGAGAGCGCCTGGGAGAAGTCGGAGATCCCACCGATCCCGGAGAAGGCGGCGTCGGGAACCGTCTTCGTCATCCGCGCCATGTTGGCGAGCGACATGGGAAGGATCGCCGGCCCGCCCAGGCCGCCGCTCGAGACCAGCCCGTCGACGTTGATCTCGAACTCGAGCGTCTCCGGGTCGATCATCGGCAGCGAGGGGAAGGTGTTCGACGAGACGATCGCGTCGGCGCCGCCGCGGAAACAGGCCGCCGCCTCGACGACCATGTCGCGCGTCGCCGGGGTCAGCTTGCACCACACCGGGACCGTCGCGACCTCCTTCACCGCCTCGGTCACCACCGAGCAGAGCCCTTCGTCCTTGCCAATGTTCGAGCCCATGTCCTTCCGGTCCATGTGCGGGCAGGAGAAGTTGAGCTCGAGCCCGTCGGCGCCATTTTCCTGACAGGCGCGGGCGAGCGTCTGCCAGTTGCGGAGCTCCTTGTCATTCCCCGAGCCCGCCATGATCGACGCGATCAGCACGCGCGACGGGAACGCGTCCTTGATGCGCCGGATGCGCGGCGTCCACCAGTCGAGCGGCTTGTCGGAGATCAGCTCCCAGTTCCACGAAGAGTGCAGCGCAGCCCCGGGTCGTTTCTTCATCGACACCGACGCGTCGTCGGCCGAGGTGCGCATGAACTTCGCCTTTGCGCCGACGACGTTGACGACGGGATGCAGCCCGATCGTCTTGGTGACGACGCCGCCCCATCCCGCCTCGAAGGCGCGGAGGATGTTGTTCTCCGACTCCGTCGGCGGCGCCGAGGAGAGAAGGAAGGGATTCTCGAATCGAATCCCCGTGAAGGTGACCGAGCGATCGGACATCGCGAGCCTCCTCAGCTCATCCAGTTCACGCCAGCTTCCTTGTTCCACTTCGTCGTCATCTTCTTCGCCTGCGTCCACAACTCGATCGAGCCGCGTCCGGTAATGTCACCGACGCCGAACTTCGAGTCGTTCCAGCCGCCGAACGAAAACGGCTCGCGTGGTACCGGGACGCCGACATTCACGCCGACCATGCCTGCGCTCGCACGCTCCATCACATAGCGCGCGACGGCGCCGCTTTCCGTGAACACGGACGCCGCGTTGCCGTACGGGGACGCGTTCTCCACGGCCAGCGCGGCGTCCACGTCCTTCGCGCGGACGATCACGAGCACGGGGCCGAACACCTCCTCCTGCGCAATCTTCATGTCGGGCGTCACGTGATCGATGATCGTGGGGCCAATGTAGTAGCCGCCTTGCCGTCCCGGCACGGCCGCCCGGCGCCCATCCACGAGTACGGTCGCGCCGGCTGCTTCGGCTTCGTCGATGTAGCGCGTGATGCGCTCCTTCGCGGCAGCGGAGATCACCGGTCCCACGTCGCGCCCCGGCACCATCGCGCGCGCCTGCTCGACCATCCGCGCGATGATGTGGTCGGTGG
Organism: Gemmatimonadaceae bacterium; assembly: GCA_031412375.1. Classification (GTDB taxonomy): domain Bacteria; phylum Gemmatimonadota; class Gemmatimonadetes; order Gemmatimonadales; family Gemmatimonadaceae; genus JANPKQ01. The sequence continues at coordinate 1,750 of JANOCW010000336.1, forward strand.
CCGACACGGCGACCATCACCGACGCGGCCATGCATCGCTGGCCCGCGCACCCCGACATCGACGCGACGACGTTGCTCGCGGTCATCTCGCGGTCCGCGTCGGGCATGACGATGAGGTGGTTCTTGGCGCCGCCGAGGGCGAGGCAGCGCTTGAGGCTCGCGGTCGCACGACGATAGACAGCCTTGGCGACCCTGGTCGAGCCGACGAAGCTGAGCGCGGCGATCCCCGGATGATCGCAGAGCGCCTCCACCACCTCGCGCCCGCCATGAACGATCTGCAGCACCCCCGGCGGCAGTCCCGCCTCCCCGAGCAGCTCGGCGATTCGCCGCGCGCTGAGCGGAACGAGCTCCGACGGCTTGAGGATCATGCAGTTGCCGAGTGCGATCGCGTTGGGGATCGTCCAGTTCGGCACCATGTTGGGAAAGTTGAACGGCGTCACCGACGCCACCACTCCCACCGGGAAACGCTCGACCCGGCACTCGACACCGCGGCTGACCTCCAGCACCTCACCGGGGGTGATCTGCGGCAGGGAGCAGGCGAATTCTGTCAGCTCCGCGGACTTGAGCACCTCGGCCCGCGCCTCGCTCACGATCTTTCCGTTCTCCGCCGTGACGAGGGCCGCGAGCTCGTCGATGTGCAGTTCGAGCAGCGCCTTGTAGCGGTAGAAGACCTGGACGCGGTCCTTGATCGGCGTCGCTGCCCACGCCGGGAACGCCTCGCGCGCCGATCGCACCGCGACGTCCACCTCGTGCGTCGAGGACATCGGCACGCGGGAGATCACCTCACCGCTGCTCGGGTCGAAGACCTCGGCGACCGGCACGTCCGGAGCGACGAACGTGCCCCCGACGTAGTTCTGGACATCGGCGTATCTCATAGGCTTACAATGAGGGCCGGTGGGAAGGGCCGCAAGGCGGGATCGAGAGCGGAAAACTGACAACTTCAACTGCAACTGAGATGGGCCATGGGGCCAGACGCCAGCAACTCAAGTTGTTAGCGGCGAGTGGCAGAACGCCGTGACCCTCTCGGCCTCGACGGGCTGATCGATGGTGCGCCGGGCCGCCCGCGACGCTCGGCCGAGCCACCAGCCAGCCCCCCAGGCCATGGGGTCCCGAGAAGTCAGACTAGCGACTGAGAGCTTGAGTTGCTGGCGCCTGGTTCACCTGCTCTTCTCAGTTCACGCAACAACGCCGCTGAAAACCGTCAACGTAAACTCCGTTGTCCGCTCTCGATGTCTAGACGCCGATGTCCTCGTTCCAGAGGTCGGGCCGCGCGGCGATGAAGTCGCGCATGAGCTGCACGCACCGCTGGTCGTCGGCGACGGTCAGCTCCACGCCGCGGGCCGCGAGATAC
>JANOCW010000337.1:0-2975 GCA_031412375.1 Gemmatimonadaceae bacterium
GGCGACTTCGATGCCACGTCGACGACGGTGGGCATCGCGCCCGGCGGCGAGATCACGAATCTTCCCCAGCCCGCGCTCGGCCGGACATTCGACAAGTATCTCGAGAACTTCCGCGGCCGCCGCGATGGCACCGTCGTCTCCGAGGCGTACACGCCGTACGAGCTGCGTGTCGTCGGCAGCTTCGTCCGTCTGAACCGGAGAGCCGTGGCGCACGAGCTGCTCGATTTCTTCTTTCTCGATCAACGGCCCGCCGCCTGGAATCATTGGGCGGAGGTCGTGTGGAAGGACCCGAATGCCCCGAAGTTCATCGGCGATATGCCGCACACGTGGGTCGGATCCGACTACATCCGGTCGGTGACCGACATGTTCGCGTACGAGCGCGAGGCCGATGATGCGCTCGTCATCGGCGCGGGACTTCTCGAGAAGTGGGTGACGACGTCGCCGGGCATCTCCGTACGTCGGCTGGCGACGCACCATGGGCCCCTGAGCTATACCGTCAGCGGATCCGTGTCGGAGGTCAGGATGCGGATCGCGCCCGGGTTGCGGGTTCCGCCGGGCGGACTCGCGGTAGTATCACCCTTCGACCGGGTGCCGTCGGGGGTCACGGTCAACGGACAGCCCGCCACGATGCAGCGCGGTGAAGTCATCGTTCGGCAGTTGCCGGCGGACATCATATTCCGGTATTGACCTCTGACTGCCACGGTGCGCGTGTCAAACGGCGGCTGCGCGCGGGACTCGACAGCGCTGCACCTGGGGCAAAAGCAGGGGTTATCCAGCTGTGTCGCCGAGCACTCCTCCCATGGTCCGGATCACGTCCGCATAGAATCGCCCACTCGTTTTGATCGTTCGCGCCTGCGTCGCGTAGTCGACATGCACGATTCCGAAGCGCTTCGCGAAGCCCAGGCTCCACTCGAAGTTGTCGAGGAGCGACCATGCGAAGTAGCCGCGCAGGTCCACGCCTCGGCGCATCGCGTCGTGCGCCGCGCGCAGATGGGATCGGTAGTAGTCGACACGGAGGTAGTCGTCGATCCGCCCGTCGACGGGCGACGGGGGATCGTAGAACGCCGCGCCGTTCTCCGTGATGTAGAGCGGGATCTTCCCATACCGCTCGGTGACCCACACGAGGATGTCGGTCAGTCCGCGCGGGTAGACCTCCCAGCCGGTCTCGGTGACCGCGTGCTGGGGCTGCCGAACGTACGCGGCGCGAACCGGGAGGGCGCCCGGGTCATCCTTGACGACGTTGCGGGTGTAGTAGTTGATGCCGACGAAGTCGATGGGCTGCCGGATGCGCGCCATGTCACCGTCGGAAAACGTCGGCCATGCGTCGGCGAAGATCTCGCGAATGTCATCGGGGTACGCGCCGAGCAGCACGGGGTCGAGATACTGCCGGTTCATGTAGGTCGCATCGCGACGCGCAGCCGCAATGTCGGCCGCATCGTCCGACACGGGGTCCTTCGGCGCGAGGTTGACGACGATCCCGATGCGTCCCTTCCCCTCCGCCCGATACGCCTGCACGGCGGCTCCATGCGCGAGCATCAGGTTGTGCGTCGCGAGGGGTGCCTCGAAGAGGTTGCGATGACCGGGAGCGAGCGCTCCATGAAGGTACCCGCCATCCGTGACGACCCAGGGCTCGTTGAGGGTGCTCCACATCTCCACGCGGTCGCCGAGCGCGCGGAACGCGTGGCGGGCGTATTCGGCGAACCAGTCCGCAATGTCTGGGTTCAGCCAGCCACCACGATCGTCGAGCGCGACGGGCAGGTCCCAGTGATAGAGCGTCGCGGTCGGCGTGATGCCGCGCGCCAGCAGCGCATCGACGAGCCGTTCGTAGAAGGCGAGGCCCTTCCGGTTGACGCGTCCCGTTCCTTCCGGAAGGATCCGGCTCCAGCCGATGCTGAAGCGATAGGCGTTGAGCCCGAGCTCGCCCATCAACGCGACATCGGTCTCGTAGCGGCGATAGTGATCGCAGGCGATGTCGCCGGTATCACCGTTCGCGGTGAGGCCGGGCGAATGCGTGAAGCGCTGCCAGATGCTGGCTCCAGCGCCGTCGGCGAGTGGCGAGCCCTCGATCTGGTACGCGGATGTCGCGGCTCCCCAGAGAAAGCCGTCGGGGAAGCGAATGGAGTCGGTCATACCCTTGAATTGGTGGTGCGCATGTCGACAGTCACGAAGGGGAGACGCGGATCCGGCGGATCCCACTGCACCGCCCACCCCCCCGCCGGGAGAAGATCATGGCCAGCGTGAAGCTCGAGGCCGTCCGAAAGGTATACGGCGACAGCGGCGCACAGGTCGCCGTGCACGGCGTGGACCTCGAAGTCCGCGATGGCGAATTCGTGGTGCTCGTCGGCCCCTCGGGATGCGGTAAAAGCACGACCCTGCGGATGATCGCCGGCCTCGAGTCGATCTCGTCGGGAAAGCTCTGGATCGGCGACCGGCTGGTGAACGAGGTGTCGCCCAAGGACCGTGACATCGCAATGGTCTTCCAGAGCTACGCGCTGTACCCGCACATGACCGTGTTCGAGAACATGGCCTTCGCGCTGAAGCTGAAGAAGCTGCCCCCCGCCGAGATCGACAAGCGCGTACGGCAGGCCGCCGAGATCCTCGACATCGGCGCTGTCCTCGACCGCACGCCGAAGCAGCTTTCCGGCGGCCAGCGGCAGCGCGTCGCCGTGGGCCGCGCGATCGTCCGCCAGCCGCAGGTGTTTCTCTTCGATGAGCCGCTCTCCAACCTGGATGCGAAGCTGCGCGTCCAGACGCGCCGAGAGATCTCGAAGCTCCACCGTCAGCTCGGCGCGACGATGATCTACGTGACCCACGACCAGGTCGAGGCGATGACGATGGGCGACCGCATCGTCGTGCTCGACAAGGGCCGGGTGCAGCAGATCGACACCCCGCTCAACCTCTACAACCACCCGGTGAACCGCTTCGTCGCCGGCTTCATCGGCAGCCCGGCGATGAACTTCATCGAAGGTGTGGTC
>JANOCW010000338.1:0-1983 GCA_031412375.1 Gemmatimonadaceae bacterium
AGGCCGACGCCGAGGCTCATCGGCGCGAACTTGAGCGCAGAAATCCGTGTGCGGATGTGCTCCAGCGCGCTTCACCCTCGGGCCATCGCCTCGAGGGGATGTCGGATACGCTAGCCCGCATTATTCACGAATGAGTACGTAGAAATGCCATCGCCCTCGAAAAAGTCGTGGTACTTTCGCGGTGTCTTAGGCCCCGAAGGTATCTCGACGTCGGAGGTGCGATGGCTACAGAGTGTTATAGCCAACTTGGCTTCGGATTCCAACCGAAACTCGTCGTCGATTTTGCCGGCGGCACGCTCACGACGGATGCCGGCCTGCTGCTCGTCCGAGAATTCGATGAGCAGCTCAGACTCAGTGCCGATGTGGTCAGCCGGATCACCGACACGCGCGACGCGCGCTACATCACGCACGACCTCGAGGCGCTCGTCCGGCAGCGGCTGTACCAGATCGTCGCCGGCTACGAGGACGTCAACGACGCCGACCGGCTTCGCCACGATCCGACCTTCCAAGTGGTCGCCGGGGATGGCCGCACCAGCCTCGGCTCGCAGCCCACGCTCTCGCGGCTGGAGAATGCGATCGACTGGTCGGCGATTCAGCGGCTGGCGCGCAGCGGCGTCGACTGGTTCTGTGCGTACGCCTACGGCCCCGACGAGCACCCGGCCGATCTCATTCTCGATCTCGACAGCACCGACGATCCGACGCACGGGACGCAGCAGCTCGCGCTCTTTCATGGCTTCTACAACCAGCACATGTATCACCCGCTGCTCTGGTTCGAAGGGCGCACCGGGCTGCTGCTCCGGTCGCGATTGCGTCCGGGTCGGGATGCGAGTGCGGCCTGCGTCGTCGACGAGCTGCGACACATCCTGCCGCCACTGCGGCGGCGGTTTCCGCACACGCCGATTTTCCTGCGCGGGGACGCGGGGATGGCGACACCGGCCGTCGAAGCCAAGCTCGAAGCGGACGACGTCTATTACGTGCTGGGAATCGGCACGAATCGCGTCTTCAAGGCACGCGTGGCGCCGCTGGTCGCGAAGGCGCAGGCCCGCTACGAGCGCCGCGGGCGGCCCGTGCACATCCGCACGAGCTTTCGGCATCGCGCCAAGTCGTGGCCTCATCCTCGGCGGATTCTCGTCAAGATCGACGTCACCGCGGCGGGACTTAACGTTCGCTTCATGGTCACCAATCGTCGTGGTCGCGCCGCCGATCTTATCGACTGGTACGACGACCGCGGCACGTCGGAGAATTGGATTAAGGAGCTCAAGCTCGACGTCCACGCCGATCGCCTTAGCTGCCATCGCTTTCGCGCGAACGCCTTCCGGCTGCAGCTGCACAGCCTCGCGCTGCTCCTGCTCGCGTACTTCCGACGCGCGGTCCTCGCGGGTACGCGATTGGCGTCGGCGACGATCGGCACGATTCGTCTCCACCTGCTCAAAGTCGCCGGGCGGGTGGTCCGAAGCGTCCGACGTCTGTGGTTTCACCTCGCCTCGTCCTGGCCGGGCCAGCCGCTCTTCACGGCGTGTCATCGCGCCTTGGCACGCGCGCCCGCATAGCGCCGTCGTCCACGCCAGCTTCTTCGACGGTACTGCGGCAACCGCCGGAGGTGTCGTCAGTCGGACGCCCGGCGAACCGATCGGCCAAGGCAAACGCTCCTCATTGCGGGCTGACGACATCGTTCCAACCATTTTCGATCTCGAACGAGTCGTCACAGCGGGCGATGGCGCTGTGACAGACTCATTCGTGAATAATGCGGGCTAGTGCACGCCGTGGGACGGCTGCAACGAGGAAGGGTCCGCGCCGAGCCGGCGGATGGCGGTCTCCCACATCACGGCGTGATGGAGGTCGAACACCAGGTCGAGATGGATCTCGCCGATGAGCCACCCTGACTGCGCGAGCTCGGCGTCGAGCTGTCCCGGTCCCCAACCCGCGTACCCGGCCAGCACGCGTGCCCGCGGGGTCGGCTGCTGTTCGAGCACCGCACGCAGC
>JANOCW010000339.1:0-1837 GCA_031412375.1 Gemmatimonadaceae bacterium
GGGACGACACGCTGCTGTATGTCGGCGTTCGCGAAGAAGTGCACGCGATCGCGAATGATCGGGCCGGACACGGTGCCACCGAACTGCCAGGTCGTGAAGTCGGGCCGACGTCCGGCGGTGTTCTTCCCCACGAGATGACCGTCCTGCACGTAGCCGAACATCGTCGCACGCAGGTCGTTGGTGCCCGACTTCGTCACCGCATTGAGGAGCCCGCCAGCAAAGTTTCCGAAGCGCACATCGAACGGCGCCGCCAGCACCTGGAACTCACTGACCGTCTCCAGCGAGATCGCGTGGGGCAGCACCTCCGGGAGTGAGCCGCTCGGGCTCGCGCCGCCGGGGGATCGCCCGAGGTACAGGTCCGCGTTCACGCCGCCGTCGATCTGGAGGCTGTTGAATCCCTGATTCTGTCCACCGATCGAGATGCCGCCGAGAGGTCGGAGCACGGCGAGCGGGGCCAGTGCCGCAACCAGACTCAGGTCGCGGGCCAGATTCGGCAGCCCGGCGAGCACCGTCCCGGAGACGACGTGCTCGGGCCCCGTGCGCGTGGAGTTGAGCAGCGGGTCCGCGCTCGCCGTCACGGTGACATCGCCGAGTCCGACGGCCGTCGGCTCGAGCACGAAGTCCGCGCGGAACCGCTGGCCCAGGGCGAGCCTGATGTCACTCCGGCGCGCCGGGGTAAACCCGATTCGCCTGGCCTCTATGATGAAGGGCCCGCCAACTTCCACGTTCTCCAGGAAGTATCGACCCGCGTCGTCGGTCATCACCTGCCAGTGCGCGCCGCTCGCCACCGAGGTTGCCCTCACGACGGCGCCGTCAACGGGCGTGCTGTCCGCCTGCAGGATCCGTCCCTCGACCGCCGCCGAGGTAATCCCCTGCGCACCAAGTGGCTCCGATGTGACGCCGAGCGCGAACACCAGCATCGCAAGATGTCGGAGGGGATGGTGCATTGGCTCTCCGATGCGGACCAACACTATCCTTTCGGCCGCAGCAGTTCCTCGAACGGCGCGTAGCCGCGGAGCGGGGCGAAGCTCGGCTCCAGATGCGCACCGAGGAAGAAGAGACCGTTGAACACGTAGCCCTCGGCGAGCGCTCGGCGCAGCAGTGTCACTGCTTCGGCGCGACGCCCGAGTTGCGCAGCGATGCACGAGCGCCAGAAGGTTGTCTGGCCGCGCCCGTATTGACGCTGCAGATCGGCAAGTCGCTCATCGATCTGCGCCGCCGCATGCTGGTCGCCGCGCTGCGAGGCCAGCACGCCAAGGAGGCCGGCGTACTGCTCGTTCTGCGGATGGGTGTGCACGAGCTCCACCGTGATCGCTGTCGCGGAGTCGGCGTAACCGGCTGCGTAGTATGCCTGCGCCCGCTCGAAGCGATTGAACTCCGTCGCCTGTTCGGCAGCTGGCTGCATTGCGTGCCAGAGGAGCGTGCGGGCCAGCGCCTGCTGCGCGGATTCGCGATCGCCGTGTGTGGCGAGATCGAGCGCGATCTCACGCATCACCGTGGGCTTCCTGCGGAGCGGATCCGGCGAGAGGGCGTCGATCTCGTCGAGGCGACTGATCACCTCTCGCCCCCGCCCGAGGGCGGCCAAGGCCACGAGCTCCGTGCGCCACGCCGCGAGATTTCCCGGGAAACGCGCTCTCCCCTGCCGCGCGACCTCGAGTTCCGGCCCGTGCTGGCCCAGCAGGTGGCGAGCGTTGGTCAGCCAGTTGTAGTACGAAGCGCGCCCGCGAAGCGCGCCGCGGTCAGGGTGCAATCGCTCGAGGATTTCGACGGCCTCGCGTGGACGGCCGAGATTCAATGCGTCGCGCGCGAGCTGTTCCTGCCATACCTCCGAGCGAGG
>JANOCW010000340.1:0-11680 GCA_031412375.1 Gemmatimonadaceae bacterium
TACGTCGGGCTCATCGCGGGCGAGGATCTCGCCAACAAGAATCTCTTCGCGCCCTTCTGGGCCATGTGGGGGACGAACTTCCTGCTCACCCTCGTCGGGATCGTGCTGCTCGCGCGAATGGGCAAGGAAGGGAGCACGGCGCGTGGCGGCGACATGAGTGAGCTCACCGACGCGGCGCGGGCGTGGATGGCCAAGCAGCTCCGCCGGATCGGTGTCCACAGCGACCGCCGGAGAAAGGTCGCGTGAGGCGAATCCTGCGACCGCTCGACAAGTACATCTTCGGGGAGTTCTGGCGCATCTTCGTCGCCACGGCGCTCGGGCTGCCCATCCTCGTCATCATCATCGACCTCACCGACCAGCTCGGAAAGTACCTGGAGCGGGAGCTGCCGCGCGCCGACATCTTCCTCAGCTACCTGTTCTGGATTCCCGAATCGATGTTCCTCGTGCTCCCCGCGGCCGTGCTCTTCGCGACGGTGTTCTCCATCGCGACCATCACGCGCTACTCGGAGATTACGGCGGCGAAGGCCTCGGGCATCAGCTTCTATCGTCTCATCGCCCCGATCTTCGTCGGCTCGTTCATGGCGATGGTGATCGGGCTCGCGCTCGGGGAAGTCGTTCCGCTCGCCAACGCGCGCCGACTCGAGCTCCTGCGCGAGGACTCGTTCCAGCGCGGCAACGAGCGCTACAACTTCACCTACGCCGCGGAGCACGGCCGGGTCTACAAGATCGGCGCGCTGCGAGTGGACAGTGGCCGCGTGCTCAGCGTCGAGATCGAGCGCAAGGGCAGCGGCCCGGACTACCCGACCTATCTCATCACGGCCCCGACCGGGGGATGGCGCGCCGACACCGGCTGGACGCTGCAGAACGGCTACCTCCACATCATCCCGGACTCGGCGAACAGCTTCGGGCTCTCGTTCAAGACGCTCGTCGACAACCAGCTCGCCGAGCAGCCGCTCGATCTCACCGCGCGGGACAAGGCGCCGCAGGACATGGGCTACCGGGAGCTCGGGCGCTTCATCGCGGCCATGGAGCGGTCGGGGGCCGATGCGAACACGCTCCGCGTCGAGCGGATGCTCAAGATCGCGATCCCGGTCACCTGCATGATCATCGTGCTGTTCGGCGCGCCGCTGGCGACGAGCACCCAGCGGGGTGGCGCGGCATACGGCATTGGCGTCAGCCTGGGTACCACCGTCATCTTCCTCATCATGATCCAGCTCATGAAGGCCGTCGGCGGAAAAGGCGTGATCCAGCCGCCCGAGCTCGCGGCGTGGATGCCGAGCATCGTGTTCGCCGTGGTGGGGTCGATCCTGCTCGCGCGGGTCCGCACGTGACGTCTCCGGCAGCGATAGCATGAGCAGCTACGTCTACCCCCGCGGCACCGACCCTCGTCCGACATCGTCCTTCCCTGTCGTTCAGCGCGGGGGGATTCGATTCTTCCGGCGGGTCACGAGAGCGTTCGTCGGGGCGTTCTCAGGCGTCGGACTTCGCGGCCTCTTCGTCCGCGATGCTATTCGCGCGCTCGGCGAGCCGGCGACCTACCTGCCGCAGACCATGCGGCAGATGTACTACATCGGCGTGGGCTCCCTGCCGCTCACCGTGATCGTCGCGGCCTTCATCGGCTCCGTCATCGCGCTGCAGACCCGGTATCAGCTCTTCGCCGGCGTCCAGCTCTCCGTCGTCGGCCTGATCTCGCGGCAAATGATCATCCTCGAGCTCGGACCGCTGCTCACGGGGCTGGTCCTGACGGGCCGCGTCGGTGCGCGCATGACCGCCGAGATCGGGACGATGCGCGTCACCGAGCAGATCGATGCGCTCGAGACGCTGGCGTTCGACCCGATGGCCTACCTCGTCGTGCCGCGGATCATCGCGGCGCTCATCATGCTTCCGATCCTCGTCGTCTTCGCGAACCTCGTCGGCGTCGGGACCGCCTATCTCACGGCGCGCTACGCCACCGATGTGACACCGCTCCTCTTCCGTGAGGGACTGCTCCTGTCGTTCACGCCTTTCCAGATCACCTATAGCCTGATCAAGGCGACCATGTTCGGCGGCGCGATCGCGGTACTGTGCTCCTACGAGGGCTACCACGCGGAGGCCGGCGCCGAGGGCGTCGGCACCGCGACGGCGTCGGCGGTGGTGATCACTTCGGTGGCGATCCTCGTGCTCGATGCACTGACCGCGACCATTCTCGCAAACCAGCTCCAGGCATGAAACGACGCGACGAAGTCCTCGTTGGCGTGTTGATGACGGTCGGCCTTGCGATCGCCATCCTCGGCACGATCTGGCTCTCCCGTGGCGGCCTGTCGCAGGGATACCCGTTGTACGCCCGGTTCGACTGGGGTGCGGGGCTGAAGCAGGGCCAGCAGGTGCAGCTCGGCGGCGTCGCCATCGGCTACGTCGACGACATCGAGCTGGAAATGGAGGGCGGGACGATCCTCGTCACGTTGCGAATCACCCAGAAGTACAAGGTGCCGCAAACGAGCATCGCCTACGTCCAGGCGTACGGAATCTTCGGCGACCAGATCATCTCGCTGCAGCCCAAGACGCCCAGTCCCCTCGCCTTCGCGCCTGACGACACGATACCGGCGGGGAAGCCGGCCCCGACAACGGCGCAGATCATCGCCCAGGCGGATTCGATCGGACGGAGCCTCGGCGACGTCGCCGAGGCGTTCGAGCTCCAGCTCGTCCAGAGCGGCGGGATCGAGGATCTCCGGCGCTCGATCGCCGGAATGAACCGTCTCGTCGCCCAGTTGAACACGGTGGCGACCGAGCAGTCGCGCCAGCTCACCATGACACAGCAGAGCCTCCGGTCGGCGTTCGCCGCGATCGACTCCGCCACCGTCGATTCGACCGTGCGCAACCTGCGGACGACGAGCGCAAATCTCGCGACGCTCACGGCCAACTTCGAGCGGACCTCGGCGCATCTCGAAACGGTGCTCGCCAAGGTCGACAGTGGCTCGGGCACCGCGGCGCTGCTGCTCAACGATCCGAATCTCTACCTGGATCTGCGCAAGGTCACCACGCGCCTGGATTCGCTGCTCGCGGAGATCCAAGCGAATCCGAGGAAGTTCCTGAAATTCTCGGTGTTCTGATCAGTTAGCTCGTAGCTGCCGGCTCTTTCAGCTTGCCGCTGGCACCTCGTTTTTTTCCAATCGACCCGCGCGCCCTTGCAGCTCATTGGCTCGCGACTGAAAAGCGGTCAGCGCATTTTCCCTGCGACGTCGGGTGTCGTGCGCAGGTCCGGCGCGGTGTTGCGGCTGTGGTGTCGCACCGGCTGGCATCGGGGAAGCCGACCTGCCAGTCCGGAGCTGAAGAGCTGGCAGCTTCGAGCCAGGCTGCCAGCTAACCCCCGACGCGCCCCGACTCGCTCGCCGTTCGTCTCCCCACTGTCAGGTAGAACACCGGAACCCCGAGCACGATCACGCCCAGCACCCCCAGCGTCCCCCAGCGGCTGCCCGGATCGATCAGCGCGTTCACGAGCAGGTAGATCGTCGCCACGATGAACAGCAGCGGGACGATCGGGTACAGCGGCACACGGAATGGCGGGTCGTAGTCCGGACGCCGGCGCAGGACGAAGATCGCCGCTACCCCCAGCGCGTAGAACGGAATGATCGCGGTGACGAACGTGTCGGCGAGCTGCTCGAAGGTGCGCAGCAGTACGAAGATCACGCCCAGCATCGCCGACATCCCGATCGCGACGTACGGCGTCTGGTAGCGGGGATGTACGGCCGCGACCTGGCGGAAGAACAGCCGGTCCGCAGCCATCGCGAAGAAGATCCGCGGCGACGTGAGCAATGATCCGTTGAGGGTTCCGAACGTCGAGACCATCACCGTCATCGACACGAACGCCACGCCGAGCGGCCCGATGAGTCGCTGCGCCACGTCAGCGGCGACCAGCCGCGACCGCCGGATCTCCTCGACGTTCAGCACGGCGAGGTACGCAAGATTCGCGAGCAGGTAGATCGCGATGACGGCGAGCGTGCCGAGGATCAGCGCGCGCGGAAGCACCCGTCGCGGATCCTTCACCTCGCCGCCGACGAAGCTCAGGTCCGCCCAGCCGTCGAACGCCCACAGCACCGAGACGAGCGCGAGCCCGAACGGCGCCATCGAGAAACTCCCCGCGGGCAGCGCCGGCGTGTAGTTCCCGCCTGTCTCGGGAAGGCCGAGCGCGAAGGCGACGATGATGATGAACACGAGCGCCCCGTACTTGGCGATCGTCGTGACATTCTGCACGAGCGAGCCCCAGCGCACGCCGAGGATGTTGAGCGTTGCCGTGACGACGATCGCGACGGCCGCGAGGTAGTTGTCGTAGACATCGTAGGGGGCGACGCCCGTGTCGTACCCGAAGAAACGCAGCGAGTACTCGGCGAACGTCGTCGCGATGGCACCGAGCGCCGCGGCGCGGATGATCACGAACTCCGACCACCCGAAGAGAAAGGCCGGCAATCTGCCCCACCCCTCGCGAATGAAGACATAGAGCCCACCGGTCCGCGGCAGCGCACCGGCGATCTCGGCCAGCGAGAGGGCGCCACACAGCGCGAACAGGCCGCCAGTCGCCCACACCGCCATGAGCGGGAGTGGACCGGGCAGTCGGTCCGCGATGCCGGCCGGCGAGCGGAAAATGCCCGAGCCAATCGTCGAGCCGATGAGAATCGCGATCGCGGTCCAGAGACCGATTCGGCGCGGGAGCGCTCCAGGCGAATCGGCAGCGTCACCCGCCGGCGTCGATCCGGCCGCGCGCGCTGATGGGGGGATGGCGGTCATGGCGCACAATGGTACAGTCCGGAGCCGTGCAGGGCGAGGTCGCGCGGCGGAGTCCGTGGCCCGGCTCTCGGCAACCGGCTAGATTCATCGGGGCATGTCAGTCGCCATCACCCTGCGCGTCGCGATCTTCTGGATCGCCGCCATTCTGTGCGTCGTCGCCGAGATCGCCATCCTCCGGTCGATGATGCGCGGCTCGCGCGCAACGAGCATGCCCCCCGCACACGCGTCCGACACCGTCGTTCCACGCGGGCGTCCCGTCATCGAGCTGATCTGGGCCGTGGTCCCGGCCGTCGGACTCATCCTCATTCTCATCCTGACGTGGAGCGCCGTGCCATGAACGGCCTGCGACGGCTGGGCGTCGTGACCCTCGTGCTCGCGTTCGGGCAGATCGTGTTCGGCGCGATCGTGCGCATCAGCGGGTCCGGCATGGGGTGTGGTGACGACTGGCCGAAATGCCTCGGGCGCTGGTTTCCGCCGCTCGATCGCACGGATCTCGTCATCGAGGTCACCCACCGCTGGATCGCGCTGGCGCTCTCGCTCTGCGTGCTCGCACTGCTTGTCGCGGCGTGGCGGCGGCGTGCGCTTCCCGGCGTTGGCGGTCGCGACGGGGTGCTGCGCCCCGCGACCGTTGCCGCGGGACTCGTCCTGCTCGCGGCCGTCGTCGGCGCGGTGATCGTCAAGCTCGAGCTGCACGCGCTCGTCGTGGTCGCGCACCTCGCCATCGCGATGACGCTGCTCGCCACGCTCGTCATCCTCGTGACCCGAGCGGGCGGTCTCGGTGCCGCGTCCACGGTGCCCGGCTCCGGCTCGCAAAAGACCGCGCGCGGCGCGATGGCGGCGGCAGGCCTCGCGTTCGCCGTCCTCGTACTTGGCGCCCTCACCGCCAACGTCGAAGGTGCGGCTCAGGCATGCCAGGGCTTCCCGCTCTGCCGGGGAGCGAATGGCGTGTCGATCCCTGCCGGTGCCCACATTCAGCTGACCCACCGCATCCTCGCCTTCCTGCTCTTCTTTCACCTGATCGGACTCGTGATCGCGATGGGGAAGCGCAGCGAGCCGGTCCCGGTCGTGCGCGCGGCGCGGATCGTCCTCGGAATCGTGATTCTCCAGATCGTGATTGCCGCGGTGCTCGTCGAACGCTTCCTCCCGCCGACGATTCAGTCGCTGCACCAGGCGGTCGGCACGCTCGTGTGGATCTCGATCGTCACGCTCGCGTTGCTCGCCCGTCGAGCCGCGATGCCCATCACGGTGCCCGTCACGCGCCGCCTCGATGACGGAGACATGATCGCGCATTCGCTCGAGCCCGCGCGATGACAGGCGTTGTTGTTCGCGACGAGCCGTCGTTCGCGCGCGACCTCCTTACGCTCACGAAGCCGCGCATCATCTCGCTCCTGTTGGTCACGACGATCGCTCCCATGTTCGCCGCGGGGAGGCCTGGGTGGACCCTCGTGTTGACCGTGCTCGTCGGAGGCTACCTGATGGCCGGCGGCGCAAACGCCGTGAACATGTACCTGGACCGCGACATCGATGACCGGATGGCGCGCACCCGCCTGCGCCCGATCCCCAGCGGGCGGCTCCAACCGCTGTCGGTGCTGGCCTTCGGTGTCGCGCTTGCTACCGCTGCGACGGCGCTGCTCGGCTACTTCGTGAATCCGCTCAGCGCTGCGCTCGCCCTCGGCGGATTCTACATCTACATCTTCGTGTACACGCGGTGGCTCAAGCGCAGCTCCCCGCAGAACATCGTCATTGGCGGAGCGGCAGGAGCGATTCCGCCTCTCGTCGGCTGGGCGGCGGTCACGGGATCGCTCGATCTCACGGCGCTCTACCTATTTCTCATCATTTTCTACTGGACCCCCCCGCACTTCTGGGCGCTCGCGCTGCTCAAGCAGCGAGACTATGGCCGCGCGGGCGTGCCAATGGCGCCCCTGGTCTGGGGAGAACGCGAGACGATGGACCAGATGCTCTGGTACACGATCATCCTCATCGCGCTAACCGTCCTCCCGGTCGCCATCGGCAGCTTCGGGATGATCTACCTCCTCAGCGCGATCGTGCTCGGCGCGCTGCTGCTTCTCGGCGTGGTCCGCGTTCGGAGCACGGCCGATTGGACGGGGCCGGCATGGCGGGTCTACAAGGGTTCCCTGCTCTACCTCGCACTGCTCTTCGTAGCGATGGCGGTGGACCGGCGGATCGCGGGATGATGCACCCCTGAGCAGCGCTCCACAGGGACTCGCCACGTTTCGCCCGCTTGCCCGCCTGCTCCCGCGAGTGCGGCCGCACGCCGGCATGCTGTCGATCGCGGCAGTCACGCTCGTGCTTGCGGCGGCGGCAGGGCTCGCCTTTCCGCTCGTCGTCCGGCACCTGCTCGACGCCGCGTTCGTGCAGGGCGACAGCCGGCAGCTCGATCGCATCGCGCTTGGGCTCCTCGCCCTCTTCGCCTTTCAGGGCGCGCTCAACTTCATCCAGGTGTACGTGCTCGGCTCGACCGCCGAGCGGATCATCGCGGGAATTCGTGAAGACCTGTTCGCCCACCTGGTCCGCCTGTCACCCGGGTTCTTCACCGAGCGTCGGACCGGGGAGCTGACGAGCCGGCTCACCGCAGACATCGCGGTGCTCCAGACGATCCTCAGCCACTACATCTCCGAGTTCTCCCGCCAGATTCTTTTCCTCGTCGGCGGGATCACGCTGCTGACGCTGACCCATCCGCGCCTCACCGTCGTGACGCTCGCCGTCGTGCCGATCGTCGTGGGCATCGCCCTCGTCTGCGGTCGGGCGCTGCGACGCGCGAGCACCGGCGTCCAGGATCAGATCGCCGAAGCCACTGCGCTCGCCGACGAATCGTTCTCCCACATCCGTACCGTGCAGAGCTTCACCCGCGAAGCAGAGGAGACGCGGCGGTACCACGACCAGATGGGCGATGTCGTCCTGCGTGCGGTGCGACGTGCGCGGATTCGCGGCGTGTTCTTCGGCGCGCTGACCTTCTTCGCGTTCGCGGCCGTCGTCGCGGTGCTCTGGCAGGGCGGCCGCCTGGTGCTGCTCGGCGCACTGACCGCGGGAGCGCTCGTCTCCTTTCTGCTCCTCGCGATCACCGTTGCTGCCGCGGTTGGTGCGCTCGCGTCGCTGTTCGGCAGCTACAACGAAGCCGTGGGCGCAGCGCGACGCGTCTTCGAGCTGCTCGACCTCGAGCCCACGGTTGCCGACCCGGTGGAGCCGGCGCGGCTGGTATTGCCGGCACGCGGCGAGGTTGCGATCGAGCACGTGTCCTTCCGGTATTTGCCCGATCTCCCCGACGTGCTCCACGATGTGTCGCTGCGGATCGGCTCGGGGGAGGTCGTCGCGCTCGTCGGCCCGTCCGGCTCGGGGAAGACGACGATCGCATCCCTGCTCCCGCGGTTCTGGGATGTCACCGGGGGGCGCATCACCCTCGACGGTCACGACGTGCGCTCGCTGTCACTGCGCGACCTTCGATCCGCGATCGGCATCGTTCCGCAGGAGCCCGCCCTCTTCAGCGGAACGGTTCGCGAGAACATTGCCTTCGGCCAGCCGGGCGCGTCTGACGAATCGGTGCGCAGCGCAGCCCGCGCCGCTCATGCCGAGGAGTTCATCGCGCGGTTGCCCGACGATCTCGACACGCGGGTGGGCGAGCGCGGGGTGAAGCTCTCGGGTGGCCAGCGACAGCGGATCGCCATTGCCCGGGTCTTCCTCAAGAACCCTGCGCTCGTCGTGCTCGATGAAGCCACCTCGAGCCTCGACAGCGAGAGCGAGCGACTCGTCGAGGAGGCGATGGAGCAACTGCTTCGCGGTCGGTCCACTCTCATCATTGCGCACCGGCTGAGCACCGTCCTGCGCGCCGATCGCGTCGTCGTGATCGACCGGGGTCACATCATCGAGGAGGGCCGCCACGCGGACCTCATGGCCAGCGAGGGCGTGTACGCTCGCCTGTATCGGGGTCAGTATCGCGCGGGCTCCGACGTCGGTGCCTGGGACCCGGCAGTGGAATCGCTCCAGCCCTGAGCCGTTCACCCCAGGGCGCGATGATCGCGCCGGATTACCTGGATTGCAGCGTGAGTTCGACGCGCGCCGTGGCGCCCTGGGTCACCACCACCGAATCCTCGATCTCGCCGAGCCGCTCGTGCCAGGCCATGATCCGGTAGCGACCCGGCGGGACGGAATCCAGCGTGAATGATCCGCGGCGGTCGGTAACGTCGTAGTACGGATGGTCGAAGGCGAGGATCCACCCGTGCGTCCACGGATGCACATCACAGCGGATTTCGATCCGCCCCGCGCCGAGGAGCACACTCTCGTCGGGGACCACCTGCCCCGCGTCGTGCTCGGTCACCACGGCGATCGTCGACCTGTCGACGCCGCGGATGAATCGCGCCTGATGCACGGTTCGGTCGGTGCTGCGAATGTTGAGCGTGCCGCCAGCGCGCACGGCCTGGACCCGCGGCGCCAGCCGGCAACGGTGATGCGTGAGCTCGAAGCGCCGGCTGAGCGGCAGCGCCTTGCCGGTACGTGCATCCACCAGCCACACCACGGCGTCGGTGAGCCGGCCCCCGCTGCTGCGAAAGGACGTGTCGACGAAGGCGATGCCGCACACACTCGGATCGCTCGTCGGCCGCACCATCGAGTCGCGCGGCGTGTCGCCCGCGAACCGGATCTCGCCAACGATCCGCCCTCCCCCACCCGTCACCTCCGCGGTCTGGTACGCGGGCGCACCGCCGCCGAACTGGCGCGGCGGTGGCGGCGGCGGCGGAACTGAGGTGACGGTGTCCGGGGCGCGAGGCGGTTCACCCGAGCACGCGGTCAGCATCGCGCCAACGAGAAACGAAACGACGGTGAGCGATCGCACGCGGGCGGAGTGTAGAGACCACTCTCCACCGCGGCAAGGGACCGTCGGAGGTGACTTTCACCTCAGCCACTGCGTCTTTCATGAAGGAATTGCACGTCGCTCCAGCACGCCGCACCCCCGCGGCGAACGCGCCATCGCAAGGCTCACTTCTGCAGGATGAGTCGCATGTCGTACAACCTGGCTCTCGTGCTCTCGCTGATGGGGATGTCCACCGGCACTCCCACCGCCCCCAATGACTCGATCCGATCGGACGCGGATATCCGCGCGGCCGTGATGCGTCATGCGCCAGCCGTTCGGAAGTGCTACGAGACGGAAGGTCTCGGCCGCAATCCGTCGCTCGCCGGGTCGGTGGAGATCACGGTCACCATCCTCCCGACCGGCACCGTGTCCGAGGTGGAGGTCTCGACCGTCGGAATGCGGGGCACCGGCGAGACAGAGGTCGCGAAGTGTCTCGCGGGCGTGGCGCGCAGTTGGCGTTTCGAACGGGGACCGTATGTCGTCGAGACGGTCATCCTCCCGTTCGACCTCGTGAGGAACGTCCCCGTGAGCAAGGGTTCCACGACGGCCCGCCGCGCGACCGACTGACGGGCGCTCTCTGCGGCGGCGGCGGCGTCAGACGACGAGCAACGACTGCTGTGGCTCGCGCGGACTGACGATCACTTCGCCCTCGCCGATGTATGCATTGACCTCAGTGCGCATCCCGATCTCCCCGCGCACGTAGATCCCCGGCTCGATCGAGAACGCGACGCCGGGGACGAGCAATCGCTCCTCGCGGGTCTCGAAGTTGTCGATGTGTGGCCCGGAGCCGTGCAGCTCGCGCGGATCGATCGAGTGGCCGGTGCGGTGCGTGAAGAATTCAGCGAAGCCGCGCTGACGGATCACTCCCCTCGCGACATCATCGACTTCTCCTCCCCGGACAGCCGCACCGCGCGCCAGTCGATCCCGGAGCAACGCGATCGCCGCATCGCGTGCATCCCGTACTGATTCCCAGACTTCCACGGCACGGGGTGAGGGCTCGCCGAGCGACGCCATCCACGTCTGGTCGGCATAGACGTTCGCCGGCTCGCGCGCCCAGAGATCGATGAGCAGGAGGTCTCCCCGGACGATGGGGCGTCGCCGATCCACGGATGGCTCGTAGTGCGGATCGGCGGCGTTCGGCCCGGCGGCAATGATGGGTGCGTGATTGGTCACCAGGCCGGCCCGACCGAATGCCTCCATGATGTGGATCTGGAGCTCGTGTTCCGCGATCGGGGTTCCGGCCCTCGCTCTCTCGCCCGCGTGCGCCATGGCTTCGCGCGCGATGGCAGCGATGGCTTCCGCCGAGCGCAGGTGGGAGGCGAGGTGATCGTCCGTCCACGCTGCGTAGAAGCGGGTCACCAGCGCCGCGGACGAGACGACCTCGGCGCCGGCCGCGCGAACCAGCTCGAGTACGCCCGCCGGTATCCGATCGAGATATGGCACAGCGTTCCCGGGGGAATACTCCATCGCGATTCGCTTCCCTCGGACGAGCCCGGCAACCAGTGCCTCGAGCTCGCGCCACGTGCTGTAGATCTCGCGGTGCCACGCCGCCGGCCAGTGACGCCAGGGTCCCTGCTCGATCGCGTGGGTGATCGCGACCGGTCGCCCTTCCCGCGGCACGAACGCGAAGATGCGTCGCGAGACCATGCCTTCGAGCCGCAGCATTCCACCGGCAATCGGGTTGACGGCGTGGAAGTCGAACAGCAGCCAGCCATCCAGGCCCTCATCGGCCAGCGCACTCTGGAGTGCGGGGAGAGACTGGAGGGTCAACATCCTACGGCCCTCATCATTTCCGGTCGACCGGCCGCCACTCCGCGCGCCATTCGCACTGGCCCTCGCCACGGCTCGCACAGCGAACGTGCTCCACCGACCCAGCCCCCCCGATCAGGAGCCTCAGCAGCTCGCGCAGGCCCGCCTCGTAGTTGGTGCACCCGGCCGCGCGCGGCGCGGTATCGAGCGTCACCGACTCGGCCACGGCGAGCATCAGATAGTTCCCGACGCGCTTGATCCGACCGTCGAAGTATCGTGCGGCGATCCGGCGCGCGTGGCGCAGGG
>JANOCW010000341.1:0-8822 GCA_031412375.1 Gemmatimonadaceae bacterium
GAGAACGAGTTGTCGACAGTGGAGTGGCAGAGAGCGCAGGTGATGCCGAGGCGCACCAGCGTGTCCCGCCCGTTGACGGTGCTCACTGTGCCTCGCAATCCGACAACCGCGTTCAGCTTGAGAAGCGTGACGGTGGTGGCCGGGCTGTTCAGGTCAACCTGGCCGGCCTTGATCGCCTGAGCGATGTCCGCTGGAATGGCCTCGGCGTCGACTTTCAGCCCGACCGAGAGTGCCGTCGCCGGACTGACTGACCGCTGGACCACCTCATGCATTCGAGCTGTGTCGGTCCAGAACTGTTCATCGCCGAACGTGTCGAAGCGAAAGATCTGGCGTCCTTCTGCCAACGTCTGCGGTGAGCGGTCGGGCGGTACGTCAAACCCCGACGGCGGTCCCTCGCCCGAAGCGGGAGGCCTGGCCGTACAACCAGCGATGACGCCAGACCCAACGGTCAACACGAATGCGGCTACGAACGTGATACTTGTATGCCAGTGCCGCGGGTCGAAGTGCGTGTACCGCATGATGGGTCTCCGCTCCTGTATCTCGCCTGACGCCGCGCCTGGGATCGGCGCATGCGACTGGCCGAATAGTGAAGATAGTTCTTTACTTTCTGCAAGATTTCCACCAGCCGGTCCGATCGTGGCCGGGTAGCCGGAGGCTGACTTCTGCCGATTCGCCCTTCGAGACCCACTGCCATTAAAGGCACGCGGGGTCGCATCATCGGCCTTCTGCGCCGTTCCGGCCTGACGGCGAACGAGCTCGCGGCGCGGCTGGAGTTGACCCACAACGGCGTGCGCGGCCACCTGGCCGTCCTGCAGCGGGAGGGATTGGTGCGCGAGGGTGGCTCACGACGCAGCGGCACGCGCCCGGCCGTCATCTACGAGCTTGTACCCGAAGCCGAGGCGGGCCTCTCGAGAGCGTACATCCCGTTCGTCGTGCAGCTCGTCCGGGTTCTCCAGGAGCGCCTTCGGCCTGCGGAGCTCGACGACGTCATGCGGACGGTCGGGCGTGGATTGGCGGCGGAGTGGCCGAGAGTCCGTGGCAGCCTGGCGAACCGGGTCGACGGGGCATCGGCACTTCTCGAGGAACTCGGTGCCCCAAACGAAGTCGAGAAGCTCGACGGTGGGTTCGCCATTCGTGGCTACAGCAGTTGCATGCTGGCGCAGGCTGTCCACGGCCGTCCGGAGGTGTGCCGGGCAATGGAGAGCCTGCTCGGCGAACTGCTCGACGTGTCCGTTGCGGAGTGTTGCGAGCGTACCGAAGCGCGAACTCGGTGCTGCTTCGAGGTAGGCCTGACCAAGGGCACAGGGGCGAGTCGCGCGCGCGATCGGCCAGCGCGCACACGGCGGTGATTCCCGGATGGCGCCGCTACACCACCCGCTCGCGCCCGGTCACCGGCCGTCGTCGGCGGCGGGGGGGATGCTGAACGACTGCACCATCAGGCGTCGCGGTCGCGTAGCCGGCTGCTTCCCCGACGCGGGCACCTGCCCATTCACGACCATCATCGTCCCGACACTGCTGCGCCGGATTTCGGCTCGCCGTCCTACTGCCTTCGGAGCGTCGTCGAGCACGTAAGACTCGTTCGTTTCCGGCACGAGCAGCAGCACCGAATCGCCCCGTACCGCCAGACGTCCGGTGATTCGGACATCCGACTCCTTCGGTGCGAATCCGTTGGAGCGAATCGTCTCCCGAATGCGCTCCATGGTCACGCGATGGCTCGGCGCGAACCGCAAAGTCACCGCGCCCTCCTTCAGGCTGATTTTCACATCGCTGACGCCGTCGATCTTCCGCATGGCCACGCGCACGGCGTGGGCACAGACTGCTCAGTCCATGCCGAAGATCGTCTGCCGCATCTCGCTCAGTTGTGCGCGCGCCATCACCGGCAGCAGGGTCAGCGCGAGTCCCGCGATCAGGATCAGTCCTTTCATGTGTCCCTTTCCTAGAACCAGAAGATGATGTCGAGGGCGAAGCGGAGCTTCTGACGCGGCCGCTCGCCGTTGACCTGACGATACACCGGAAACAACGGGCCACCCGAAACTCCCCAGCCCCGGTACAGCCCAAGCAGCGTCGGGCCGACGAACAGCTCGTGCCCGCCGCTCGCCGGGCGTTCCACCCCCGCCGCCACGTCACGGGCACTGACCTCGCCGACCGCCTCCACGAACATTCGCCAATCGGGGTGCGGATAGTCTCGCTGGAAGACCGGCGGCCGGTACCCGACCACCAGGCTGTACATGGCGAGATCGCCTGCATGGTCTGCGGTCGCGCCGACGGGTGACATGTAGCGGCGGTACATCCCTCCAGCCCACGCATACAGCGATCGCGAGACGTAACCCGTGACGAGCGATCCCGAGAGGGCGGGTGAGGTCACGAGGCCGTGTCGGGTCGCATCCGTCGGGTACGCCGTCGCAACGTAGGCGGTCGACTCGAATCGAGAGCCGATGCCCAGATCATTGCGATGGAAACGATAGCCCAGCGTCAACTCGATATCCGGGGTCGCCGGCATTCTCGTCGCAACGCGCGGCGACATCATCATTCCCTGCGCCGTATACAGTGGAATGGGCAGCGATGCAGAAAGCTGGAGGTTCTCCGTCACCCCAAAGCTCAGCATCGGCCGGAACATCGCCATCTCGCGCTCCCCGATGCGCTGGCCCATGAATCCCGCGTCCAGGCTCCAGCCGCCGTCGGGAAGAGTCGGAGTGGACAGGCCGAACACCGGACCGTGCCCCTGGGAGCTCGCAGTGCCGGACAGCGCGGACAAACCTCCGGCAATGACAATCCAACCGCGTAGCGAACGCTTCACTCGTACATCCGCTCGAGGATGATCGGCACCACGAATGCCACGGTGAATCCCACGAGAAACAGCGTCGTGGATATCCAGAGCACGACCCGGCTCACACGCGTTGCGCGCGCGCAGGCGCCGGGATCATCGGCTGCGCAGGCCCCGCTGGCGACGAGCAGCCGCGGCGCGAGGGAGTAGACGTAGTAGTAGTTCGCCGCGATGAGGCACCCGGACACGGCGAAGAACCAGACCTTCTGGCGGGACAGCGCGACGATCCACGGTGCGGCCGACAGTGTCGATGCGACCGCGGCGCCGAAGCCAAGGAGGACGAGCAGCGACGGGAGTGCACAGCAGAGCAGGGTACTCATCGACGTGAACAGCCCGAGGTAGCCGAGAACGCGATTGGTCGGTGCGTTCACCGGCGCAATCGCGTTTCCGGTCGTCATGGCGTTCCGCCGGTCAGGCGGCGGCTGCGCTTACCGCTTGCCGCAGCACGACCCGCAGCACTTTCCGCCGGATTCGCAACCACAGGTGCAGTTCGGGCAATCGCAGCAGCATGTCTCAGTCGGCAGCATGGCAGTCTCCATTCGAGTGGGGGTACACGGGTTCACCGGCAACGGTGTGGTGGTCGTCGTCGAGGGCTTCGATGATCGGACACGCGCGAGTGCCCCGACCCGACCTGCATGTGTCAATGAGTCCTTCCAGCGCGTGCTGGATCGCCGTCAGGCGGCGAATCCGGATGGCGATGTCCGCGACCTTCGCGGATGCGAGGGTGCAGACCGACGCCGCGTTCTCCACGGGATTCGCCCGGAGCTGCGTGAGCTCCTCGATCTCACGGAGGGTGAAGCCGAGCCCCTGGGCGTGCTTGATGAAGCGCACCAGTCGCACGGTGTCGCTTCCGTACTCGCGGTAGCCCGACGCACGCCGCCGAACCTCGGGCAGGAGGCCCCGACGCTCGTAGTACCGCAGCGTCTGGACATTCACGCCCGCTTCGCGGGCAACTTCGCCGATACGCATTGCGCTGATGGTCATTGACAGCCTCAAAGATGACCCGGTACCCAAGTATAGAGTCAAGGGCTCCCAAGTGGGGATTCCGGGCTCACGCGTGGGTTTGCAGTATTGGCGCGACGGTACTGCGACTCTTCATCCCCTCCCCCGATGTCCACTCCGCCAACGCGTCCGTTTGACTGGGCCGCACTCCTCGCGGCGATCCTCCTGGCATCGAGCGCGCGCGCCGACGCGCAGACACTATCGGACGAGGCAGCGATCCGCGAGGCGCGCGCGCGCTCGAACCGGGCGATCGCCGCGCACGACGCCCCGATGATGGCGAGCATCTGGCTGCCGGAGTTTCACCAGGTCTCCTCAACCAACGCGCAATCTCACGGTCGCGCGGCGGCACTCAAACTCTTCATCAGCCTCTTCGCCCTCCGTCCCGATGTCGTCTACCTGCGGGAGCCCGCGTCGGTGATTGCGAACACCGCTTGGGGACAGGCGGCTGAGCACGGCCGCTGGACAGGAAGCTGGACGCAGAGCGACGGTGTCACGCGCGTGGGCGGCGACTATTTCGCGAAGTGGAGGAAAACGGGCGGCCGCTGGATGCTCCTCACCGAGACGTTCGTACAGACGTCGTGCACCGGCACCAGCTATTGCAACGTGCCGCCGCCACTCGTCGCCGACCCGACGCCC
The DNA here is from genome assembly GCA_031412375.1 of Gemmatimonadaceae bacterium. Taxonomy (GTDB): domain Bacteria; phylum Gemmatimonadota; class Gemmatimonadetes; order Gemmatimonadales; family Gemmatimonadaceae; genus JANPKQ01. The sequence goes on from JANOCW010000341.1 coordinate 4,463, forward strand.
GTTCCGGGGCTGAGTCACGCGATGGTGACGGTGGACTCGGCCACCTACCGCGCCATCGTCGCGTCGCCATTTCTGCGCGACGAGCTCGGGGTGTTCGAGACGCGCACGACGATGCGAGAAGGCGGGCGCGTCTACTCGGGCACCTACCTGTATGGGCGCGAGACCTACCTGGAGATCCAGCAGTCGGCGCCGGGTGGACCGCGCGAAGGGCTCGGTCAGCTCTATCTCGGCACCGATGCAGAGGGTGACCTGCATCGCGTCATGGCGCGCGTCGTGGCTCGGGGCGGCGGGCCGGTGACCTACGCCTTCGCTATCCGGCGCCGGGATGGGGAAGACGTTCCCTGGTTCCACTCCGCGCGGGTACTGCCCGTTCCCTATGGTCCCCGTGGCACGCCCTCGGGGGAGGACGCGCTCTTCCGTCTCTTCCTGCTCGAGTGGCATCCCGACTACCTGCGCCGCTGGATGCCCGACCTTCCGGCGGACAGCGCCGGCGTTTCGCGGGCCGCGTATCTCGCGCGGCAGTGGCGGCCGGATCGCTACCTGCGCGACATCATCGGAGTGACCTACGCGCTCGACAGTGCCGAAACAGCGTCCCTCGCCAGTCGGTTGACGTCGCTCGGCTACGACGTTCGAGAGGAGCGCGACACAGTGCAGGCGGTGACGGCTGGCTTCACGGTGACCGTGGTTCCCGCTACGCTCGGACGGCACGGGCTCGTCATGCTCCGTCTCGCGCTTCAGCGTCCGAAGGAGGGGGAACGAGTATATCGTTTCGGCCCGCGCTCCGAGCTGCGCTTCGGCAGCGGCCGAGAGGCGACGTGGACGTTCTGATCCGTCGCCTCCGGCTCAGCCCAGCAACCCGAATCCGTACAGGAAGAACCCGCAACTCGCCACGCCGAGCGTGAGGGCGATCATCCCGCCGACCCGTTTCTGTCGCAGCCGCCACCAGAGGTAGAGCCCACTCGCGATCAGGATCACGAGCCCAACCGCCAGCGCATCCATCGCAAGGCTCCAGAGGCGCGTGAGCAGCCAATCGCGCGATTCGTTTGGTCTGTCCAATCGAACGCCTGTGAACTTGTGGAGCGCGTCCATCGCGCCCCACGCATTGAGCTCGATCTCGGTGACCGATGCGCGTCCCGCCGCAAGATCGGCCGAGACGCGCGAGACATGGCCCGGTTTGACCACCTGAAAGTTGAACGTTGCGCTCACCGGGTCGCGGCCGACGTCGCCCACCTCGCCGACGATTGCGAGCTGCCGCATCAGGTCATTCGCGATCCCGACATCGCTCGCGATATCGGGCGCACGAATGGGCAGCTCAGACTTGCTCTCCTTTCGCTCGTTCCAGAACTCTCCCGACGCCCACTTGGGGTGGTTCAGGATCAGGCCCGAGATCGAGAAGAGCCACAGGAAGAGCAGGAAATACAGGCCCAGGTAGTAGTGCAGCTTCCGGTTCCATGTCCGCAGCCGGTCAGGGCGGCGGCCCGGTGAGTCGTCACGGGTTCCACCCGACTCCAGGTCGTCGGCTCGAATCGTCGCACCTGTCGTCACGCGACGATTCCGACGACGAGGAGAACGAACGAGAGCGCACCAGCGCCGAGGAACACGAGGCCTGCCTTTCGCTCAGCCCGCAGCACGGCCCAGAGATAGATGCCGCTCGCCGACACGAAGAGGAGCAGGTACACGCTCGCATCGGCGATCCATCCCCAGACACGCGTGGCGATCCAGTTGCCGCGGATGCTCACGTTGTGCGGACCGGGAATCCTGTGGAGGTAGACCATTCCCGACCACACGCCCGTCTCCTTCCTCCCAAGCTCGACCACTCCCGACCGCAGGTCGACACGAACCGTCGTCGTCACCCCGGGCGTCTCGACGGGAAAGCTGAGGCGCTCAGTCCGGCGATTGCGATTGACGAACCCGATCTCGCCGTGCAGGTCGAGCTGCGCGCGAAGCTGCCGCGCGACCTGCAGCGAATTCGTATCGTCGGGAATGCGGACAGTGACGCTCCGCGTCTCGACCGCGGTGTCGTCACCGCCCCATGGGAGGAACGCGTGATTGAGAACGATGGCGCTGATCGCGTAGACCAGCACGAACGGGCTGACGAAGAGCCCGACGTACAGGTGGAGATCGCGCGTCAGTCGGTAGGGCGCCTTCAATTGCACCAGCGGTCAGCGATGTCCGACTCTCCCCTCAGCGCGCCACTGACCAGTCAGTCGATAGCGCAACCGTGCCCCACGCGATTCGCAGCTCACCCCGCGCGGCACCCGGTGCGGTCGAGGGAATGAGCCACATGCTGAGGCTCTCGAGCGGCGACGGAAGTGCCTGCTGCCGCAGGTCGACGCGGGCGACGTCGTTCGCCGCATCGTAGATCATGGCCGCCTGCATCGTGCCAGGTGCGGCGCTCCGCTGGACGATGAGCTTCCATCCCGCACGGCTGGGCAGTGTCCACAAAACCCAGGTGCCCTTCGGAACTGCCTGTCCCCCGATGACGAGGTCCACGCCGGTCGTGAGCGTCGTGGCTGCGTTCGCTCCGGTACGCCATGGCTTGTCGTAGGGGACCAGGCTGTCGGTATACAATGCCCTGCCGCGAAGGTGTGGCTGCCCATACTCGATCTTGATGCTTGCGGGCTGCGCGCCGGGGGGTGCGGAATCGCGGGGATACGAAAGCGATACCTCACTCGTCGCGCGACTGCTCGGCGCGGGCCTGAGCATCGGCTGCGCATGAGCGGTCGTCGCAGAGGCAAGGAGGATCGCAAGGGAGCAAACGGCCCGATTGAATCGCATTGGCGGATGTGGGAAAAGGGGAGGCGGGCAGAGTGGAGTGTGCAGCGGACAACTTCGCCCTGAAGCCAACCGGGACGCCAGCCCCTGACGCCTCGGCCGAACGAGCGGCCTAATTCCTACATCCGCTTCAGCTCGAGATAGTCGCCGTTGGTCCGAAGCGTCACGGTGACTGTCTTGCTCCCACGATTGCGCCAGAACCAGCCATGCGCACCATCGAACGCAGCGGTGAGCACGCCTTCATCGGACTGCTTGCCGCTGCCCTTGCCATAGCCGTGATAGCTGATGCCCGGCGCATCGGCGTGCGTGTCGTAGTTCACGACCCCGCGATCCGTCGACCAGGAGTATGTCACGCGCGCATCCTTGCGCATCAACAGCTTGATCTCCTTGCCCTCATTCGGGCGGAGGGTGATCTCGGTGACGTGGCTTTTCGCCGGCGAAGGGGGCACCGACGGCTGTGTCGATGGCGGAGTCGGGGCCGGAGCGGCGGATGGCGTGGGCGTGCCGGCCGGCGGCGTGCCCAGCCCGGTGGCTGCCTCAACCGAATCGGCGGTGGCGGCTTCCTTCGCCAGCGCGACCTTGATCTCACCCATTCGCGTGAGGCCGAGCAGACGCCCGACACCCGTCGGATCCACCCCGTACTCGGCAGGCATCACGACAGTCACGAGCAGGACCGTTGCCACGGCGACCGCGATCAGCGTGGACCTCAGGAGGGTCCGCGATGATGGGAGGGCGGTCGTCGTTGCAGGATTAGTGTCGGGCATGGCTGGTCTCTCAGAGGTCGACGATGAAGTAGCCCGCGAGCTGATAACCCATCAGGAGGAAGCCCGCAGCCATGATGGCGACGTTGGTGGTGTATGCGTGACGGGAGAAGCTGGATGTTCGACGCCAGTAGCTCATGGCGATGAGGATCGCACTGAGGGCGAGCAACTGGCCGATCTCGACCCCGACGTTGAAGGCGACGAGATTCGCGATGAGCCCGTCGGGCGAGACCTCGAAGTCGAGGATCTTCGTGGCGAGACCGAAGCCGTGGAAGAAGCCGAAGATCAGCGTCGCCGCCTTCATGTTTGGTTGATATCCGAACCAGCGCTGGAACGCGCCGAGATTATCGAGCGCCTTGTAGACGACCGACAGGCCGATGATCGCATCGATGAGGTACGAGCTCACGCTCACGCCGGTCAGGACGCCGAGGAGTAGCGTCGTCGAGTGACCGACGGCGAACAGCGTGACGTACACGCCGATGTCCTTCAGGCGATAGAGAAAGAAGATGACGCCGAGCAGGAAGAGCAGGTGATCGTATCCGGTCACCATGTGCTTCGCGCCGAGATAGGCGAAGGGAATCAGGTGCACGCCGGCGATCTCCTGGATGTAGCCCTTGTCGCCCGCGGCGACGCCGTGTGCAAACGCCTCGGTTGGTGCCAGCAGAAAGGCCAGACATGCCACGAGAGCGAAAGTGAGCGCGCGCGTTCGGGCGGCGCCCAGAGCAATGTTGTCGTCGAGCATGGATTCATTCATGGTCATGCCGGTGGTGAATATCCGGGTAGTGTGGATGCGAGTGCGCCATCGGCTCATGCCGGTGACGATG
>JANOCW010000342.1:0-8408 GCA_031412375.1 Gemmatimonadaceae bacterium
GGGCCGACGCACTCGAGGCGCCCGACGGCCAGCGCATTCCCCTCGCCGGGTCGGCGATCGTGGCGCCGGAGCGCAGCGGGGTCTACTTCCTCCTGCGCGGTCCCGACCGGAGCGGGGCACTCGTCGTGAACGGCGAGCCCGGGGAGTCGCAACTCGGCCGTCTCGATGACCCCGCGCTTCGGGAGCGGATTCGCGGAGGCCAGGTGTCGGTCGCGAGCGATGCACGAGCCTGGGCGCGCTCGCTGTTCGCTGCCGCGGACGGACGGCCGCTCGCCGTGCCGTTCCTCGTCGCGGCCCTCATGGCACTCCTCGCGGAATCGGCCGTGGCCGGAGCGGGCGGACGCCGCGGCACGTGACGGCGCACGTGGATCAACGGCGCGCCGCTGTCATTTTCCGCAAGCGCCTCCTCCCGTGGTCGGAGACGTTCATTGGCGCCCAGGTGGGCGCGATGTCCCGATATCATCCCGTGCTGGTCGGCTATTCGCGGGATTCCCGCGGGGCGATTCACCTGGAGGGTCGAGAACAGCTGCTGCTCGATGAACACAGCGCCCTGCCCGGACTGGAGCGCCTGCTGCTCAAGGTCGGACGCGTCCCCGCGCGATGGCTCGCGGCTATCGCCGCCACGGGTCCGGTGCTCGTTCACGCACATTTCGGGACCAATGCGCCGCCCGCCATCCTCATTGCACGAAAGCTCGGACTTCCGGTCATCGTCACCTATCACGGAGTGGACATCACATCGATCGCTCACAGCGCCGCGCAGCGGCGACGCCGCCAGGACGTATTCACATCGGCGGATCGCGTCATCGCCGTTTCGAAGTTCATCGCGCGGGCCGTGGCCGATGCGGGGTGCCCTGCGTCGAAGATCGTCGTGCATTACATCGGGGTCGATACGGAATTCTTCTCGCCGGGCGATCGCGCGCGCGCAGCGAATCGCGTGCTGTTCGTCGCCCGGCTCGTTCCGAAAAAGGGGCTGATCCACCTCATCCACGCGATGGAGCGCGTCCAGCGGCTCGTGCCCGACGTGGAGCTGCTCGTGGCGGGCGATGGGCCGCTCCGCGCGGAGCTGGAGAAGGAAGCCGCGACGCGCCGTGTCCGCTGTACGTTCCTCGGCGTGCAGACCCCGGCGCAGGTTCGCGAGCTGATGCGCGGCGCGACGGTTCTGTGCGGGCCAGGGGTGATCGCGTCGAGTGGTGATGCGGAGGGCCTGGGGATCATATTCCTCGAGGCGCAGGCGGTTGGGCTGCCGGTCGTCGCCTCGACATCCGGTGGCATCGGGGAGGGAATCGTCGACGGCGAGACGGGATTGCTTCACGCTCCGGGCGATGATGGCGCCCTGACCGAGCACCTCACGGCCCTGCTCACCGACCCTGCGCGTCGCGCTCACCTTGGCGCGGCGGGTCGCGCGCACGTGCTGCGGCATTTCGACCTGCGACGACAGACCGCGGCGCTGGAACGCGTGTACGATGACGTGACCGCGCGCGCGGCGCGGAAGGTTTCGTAATGGCGCTGTCCGCGCTTCTCGATGCCTTCGATGCGCTGCCTGCCTTCGACGTCCTGTCCGGCGGCCTTCCCGCGCCGGGCACGCAGCGCTCCGTTGCGGGCCTTTTCGGGTCGGCGGACGCGGTCCTCGTCGCAGCACTCGCGCGGAGGCACCCGGGGCGGTTTTTTGTGCTCATCGCCGACGGACTCCCGGACGCCGAGCGCTGGCTCGCCGATCTCGAGGCGTTGACCGAGGCCACTCCGGTTGCGCTCTACCCTCCGCGCGAGGGATTCGGTGAAGTCGAGCCGCACGCCGAGGTCGCCGGGGAGCGCGTCGAAACGCTGGAGCGCATTGGCCGCGGCGAGGTCCGCATCCTTCTCACCACCTCCCGCGCGATCCTCGAGCGTACTCGCCTGCCTGGCGCCGTTCGCGCCGCGCGGGTCGAGCTGCGGAAGGGTGAGACACGACGACCGGAAGCGCTGGCGACGCACCTCGAGGCGATCGGCTACGAGCGGGTGTCCATGGTCGAGGATGTCGCGCAGTTCAGCGTCCGCGGCGGGATCTTCGATGTGTACGGCTTCGGGATGGCGGACCCGGTGCGACTCGAGTTCTGGGGTGATGAGATCAGCGAAATGCGCCACTTCGACCTCCATACCCAGCGCTCCACCCGGGCGGCCGAGTATGCGCTCGTCCTGCCGGTGGACGGCAGCGTTGGCGAGTCCGTGGGCGAGTTCGATCGGGTGACGCTCGGGGACCTCTGGTCGCCCGACACCATCATCATCTACCCACTGGGCGTACGACCCCGGAGCGAGGTCGAACGGACGTGGGACGAAGCCGCGCACCACATCGAGCTCGCGCGCCGCCGCGGTGAGGATGCACCGGCCCGCGAAGAGCTGTATCAGCGGCCGGAAGAGACGATGCGAACACTCGAGGCGTTCGGACGAATCGAGATGCGCGCGACGGTCGAGCGCGATGAGCATGGATCCGTCGTATTCCCGATCCGATCGCCCGATCAGATCGACCGGGACGTGAAGCGGCTGCGGCGCATCGTCCGCGACGGCATGCCGACGGTCATCCTTTGCGACAACGCGGGGCAGGGCGAGCGGCTCGACGAGCTGCTCAACGAAGTGGGCGATGCCCCGTCTCCGGCGGCGCTGTCGATCGGCGTGCTGGATGGCGGATTCATCATCCCGCCCGCGGGCGCGTCGCAGCCCGGTCTCCGCATTCTCACCGACCATGAGATCTTCCGGCGTGAACGACGGATCCGTCGTGCGCGGCGCTACGGGACGGGCGCATCCCTCGAGACGATCACGGCGCTCAAGCCGGGGGACTTCGTCGTGCACCTCGAACATGGCGTCGGCATCTACCGGGGCATCGACACCATCTTCGTCAAGGAGAGCACGCTCGAGGTCGCGGTGCTGGAGTACGAGGGCGGGGACCGTCTCAACGTCCCGCTCTATCGTATCGACCAGATCGAGCGCTATCGCTCCGGCGATGACGTCGGCGGCGATGCCCCGCCGCCGCGGCTGCACAAGCTGGGAGCGAAGCGCTGGGCGGCGCAGCGCGAGCGGACCCGCGCGGCGATCCAGGAGATGACCGTCGAGCTCCTCGATCTCTACGCCCGACGCAAGATCGCCACGCGCGATCCGCACCTGCCCGACACGGCGTGGCAGCGCCAACTCGAGTCGTCCTTTCTCTTCGAGGATACTCCCGATCAGCGCAAGGCGACCGAGGACGTGAAGCGCGACATGGAAGGACCACGTCCGATGGATCGCCTGCTCGTCGGCGACGTCGGCTACGGGAAGACGGAGATCGCCGTGCGCGCCGCGTTCAAGGCCGTCCAGTCCGGGCGCCAGGTCGCGGTGCTCGTGCCGACGACGATTCTCGCCGACCAGCACGCCCGCACCTTCAGCGACCGCCTCGCAGACTTCCCGGTGTCGGTTCGGGTGCTCAGCCGCTTCCAGACGCCAAAGGAGCAGGTCGAGGCGCTGCGCCTGGTGAAGGAGCACAAGGTGGATGTCCTGATCGGAACCCACCGCCTCCTCAGCCCCGATGTGGAGTTCGCCAATCTCGGGCTCATCATTGTGGACGAGGAGCATCGCTTCGGCGTGAAGCACAAGGAGCGGCTGAAGCAGATGAAGCTCCAGACCGACGTGGTCACCCTCACCGCGACTCCCATCCCTCGCACGCTGCATCTGTCGCTTGCCGGCATGCGCGACATGACCCTCATGCAGACCGCGCCACGCGATCGGTCGCCCGTCCTGACATTCGTCGAGCCGATGGACGACGCATTGGTCGAGGAAGGCATCGCCCGCGAGCTCGATCGGGGCGGCCAGGTGTTCTTCGTGCACAATCGGATCGAGACCATCGCGGCGATGTGCGATCATCTGCGCCGCCTTGCTCCGCGGGCGACGTTCGCCGTGGCCCACGGCCAGATGCGCGAGCGTGATCTCGAGGAGATCATGCGCCGGTTCGTCAACGGCGAGGTTCACGTGCTGGTCTCGACGATGATCGTCGAGTCGGGACTCGATGTACCGAATGCCAACACGATGTTCGTGAACCGCGCCGATCACTTCGGACTCGCCCAGCTCTACCAGCTGCGCGGGCGCGTGGGGCGTTCCCACCGGCGCGCCTACTGCTATCTGCTCGTTGCCGAAAGCGTCGACGAGGAGGCGGAGCGGCGGCTCCAGGTGCTCGAGCACCATACCGAGCTCGGGTCGGGCTATCGAGTCGCGCTCAAGGACCTCGAAATGCGCGGAGCAGGCAACCTGCTCGGCGCCGAGCAATCAGGGTTCGTGCATGCCGTCGGATTCGACATGTACCTGCGGATGCTCGAGGAGACCGTGCAGCGAGTGCTTCGGGGCGATACCGCGCCGAGCTTCCAGCCGTCCGACGTTTCGATCGACCTCGCGGCGCACCTCCCCGACGACTACGTCGCGTCCCAGGAGGCCAAGCTCGACATCTACCGGCGGCTGACCCGGCTGACCGACCCTGTGGCGATCGAGACGCTCCAGGGGGAGGTTCGCGATCGCTTCGGACCCCTCCCGCAGTCCGCAGAGCGGTTCTTCGTCAATGCCCTCCTGCGCGTCGTGGGCGGGGCCCTGGGGGTCGAGGGAATCATGGTGCGCGGCGACGAAGCCCGTGTTACCTTTCGCGAGAACGCCCTGCCTCGCATGAAGGGACTCTCGGCGGCGTTTCACGGTGTGCAGTTCAAGGCGGAGGTGCGTCGCCCGCACCCGCTATCGCTCAAGCTCACGCGCCTCGGGGGGTCCGACATACTCTCCGGTCTGGCACGGGCGCTGCGCGGTATCTCCTGATCGTTCGCGATCCGCGGACGGTCACTCTTTTTACCCGGATTTCCCGAATGAAACGTATTGTCTCGCTCGCGCTCACGGCGACCGTCATGCTCGCGGGCTGCGATGGCTTCAAGGAAGCCATGACCGCGCACGTCGATGTCGTCGCGCGCGCCGGTTCGCAGGAGCTTTCGGTGTCCCGCCTCTCGGAGATGATGGGGAGCTCCGCGGAAGTGCCCATCAATCCCGAGACCGCTCGCGCGATCGCGGAGGTGTGGGTCAACTATCAGCTGCTCGCCCAGGCCGCCGCGAAGAACGATTCGCTGAATGACCCGGTCAAGGTGGACCAGGCCATGTGGATGGCGATCGCGCAGTCGAAGACGTCGAAGCTCGTCGAGACGCTGTCGAAGTCGTGGGTCGTCGACACGACGGTCACCGACGCGACCTATGCGCAGGGGAAGATGCTCTCCGCGCAGCACATTCTGCTCATGTCCCCCGAGAACGCCCCGCCGGCGCAGGCGGATTCCGTCCGCCGCCGGGCAGAGGCCGTGCGCGCCCAGGCGCTGGCGAACCCGACGATGGCGAACTTCAGCGCCCTCGCCGCCCGCCACAGCGAGGATCCCGGCTCCAAGGCACGCGGCGGACTGTACGCGGCGTTCCCGCGGCAGCCGGCACAGGGCTCGATGGTGAAGGAGTTCGAGGAAGGCACGGCCGCGCTGGCGCCGGGAGGCATCAGCCCGATCGTCCGGACCTCGTACGGGTTCCACATCATCCGCCGCCCGATGTTGTCCGAGGTGCGCGATGAGTACGCCCGGATGTACGCCCAGCACGCCCGTACGGCAGGGATGGCCGCCGCCGAGAGCACCTACCTGGCGACCATGGAGAAGGACGCCAAGGTCGAGATCAAGGCGAAGGGTCCGGCGATCGTTCGCTCCGTCGCCGCCGATCTCGAGGGCCATCGCGAGGACCGCGCGGTCGTCGCGTCGTCGACGGCAGGTGAGCTGCGCGCAGGGCGTGTGTCCAAGTTCATCCGCTCGATCCCGCAGCCGAATCAGTCGCAGCTTCGGCAGACGATCTCGCAGGTTCCGGATTCGCTCCTCAGCCAGTTCATCCGGCGCATGGTCCAGCAGGATCTGCTGCTCGAGAAGGCGGACAGCGCGAAGCTGGGCCCGGACAGCACCGAGCTCTCGCAGATGCGTGTGGCGTTCGGAACCGCGGTGCAAAGCGCCTGGCAGCAGCTCGGCGTCGCCCCGCAGGCGCTGGCCGACAGCGGCAAGAGCGAGGGAGACCGCGAGCGAGTCGCGGCGAGCCGCGTGGAGCAGTACATGAACGGCCTGATCGCCGGGAAGGCGCAGTTCGTCCAGATTCCCGACCCCCTCGAGCAGATGCTCAAGGAGGAGTACGACAGCAAGATCGTCGATGCCGGCATCGATCGCGCCGTCGAGCGCGCCCAGGCAATACGCACGGCGAGCGACTCGTCGCGCGCGGGGCAGACTCGTCCGCCGTCCGCCGTCCCAATGCCCGGCCCGCCGGGTGGCGGTGCCCAGGCCCCGCCGGGTGGTGGTGCTCAGGCCCCGCCGGCAGCGGGACCCCCGCCAGGCGGAAGTCCCCCGCCAGCGGGTCGGTGATTCCTGATTCACTGATCCCACGCCGTCGGACCACGTCCGGCGGCGTGGGGTACAAGGGCCCCATGATGCGATCTCTGCTCGCCCTCTTCGCGCTCGTCCCGGCCGTCGCCACGGCCCAGCTCCCGGTGGCATCGCCGCCCCCCGCGCCCACCGCTGCCATCGACCGGGTCGTCGCCGTCGTCGGCACCGAGCCAATCCTGCTCAGCGAGATCGAAGGCATCGCCCAGCAGGCGGTGCTGCAGACGCGGCAGCCCTATCCAACCGACTCGGCAGCGCGGATGAAGCTGCTCCGGGAAACGCTCGATGAGTACATCGACATTCGCGTGGTCGTGGCCGCGGCGAAGACCGCCAAGGTCGAAGTCGAGGACGCCCAGCTCGGGCAGGCCGTCGACGCGCGCATCGTCGAGATCCGCAAGCAGTTTCCGAACGACAGCGTGTTCCGGCAGGTGCTTCGCCGGGAGGGGTTCGCGTCGATCGAGTCGTTCCGCTCCCTGCAGATCGACCGCATGCGCGACTCGGCGCTCGCGGGAAAGTACCGCGCGCAGCTGCAGCAGGATGGAAAGTTTCCGCATGCGACGGTGACGGAGGCGGAGATCGCCGAATTCTTCCAGATGAATCGCGCGCAGTTCGGCACGAACCTCGGCGGCGTCACCTTTCGCCAGATCGTCGTGCCCCTGCAGGCGAGCGCGGGCGCGAAGCTCGCGGCGCGTGCGAAGATCGACTCACTCCGCGCCGCGATTGAAGCGGGCGCGAACTTCGAGGACGTTGCCCGGCGGGAATCCGCGGACCCGGGCAGCCGGGAGAATGGCGGCGATCTCGGATGGTGGCGCCGCGGAGGTGGGCTGCTGCCGGAGTTCGAGCGATGGATCTTCGGACTTCCCCAGGGGGCAATGAGTCCCGTCTTCGAGACGTACTACGGCTACCACATCGCGCGCGTCGATCGCGTCGCACCCGGTGAGGTGAAATCGCGCCACATCCTCATTCGCCCGACGACCGACTCGGTCGATGTGGTGACGACGAGGACGCTGGCCGACAGCGTAGCGACCGCCCTCCGCGCCGGCGCGTCGTTCGATTCCCTTGCTGCGAAGTACCACAAGGCGGATGAGCCGAAGAGCCTTCCGACGCCGGCCCCGCTCGACTCGCTGTCACCCGAATACAAGACGGCGCTGGCGGCCCTTAAGCCCGGCGACGTCAGCGCGCCGTTCCTGGTTCCTGATGCGGCGGGAACGCCCACGATGCGTGTCGTCTCGATCACCAGCGTCGTCGCGCCGCGCGAGTTCACGATCGACGATTGGCGCACGCTCATCCGCGACGACCTCAGCTTTCGGAAAGGGATGCGGAAGCTCATCGAGCGGCTCCGCAAAGAGGTCTACGTCTCGATCCAGCTCTGAGGTGCCGCGGGCTCGGGTCCGCGCGCCTGACGCTCGCGCTGCGGGCTGACCGGTGACTACCCCCGCCGCGACACTGGAGCGGCCTCGCCTGGCCATCTCTGTCGGCGATCCGCGAGGAATCGGGCCGGAGATCGTGCGGGCTGCGCTCGCCGACCCCGACCTGCGTCGCGAATGTGAGCTCGTCACGGTCGGCCCCGATGGCTGTGGGCTTACAGTGGACGTCTCCATTGGCCACTGGACGCCGAATGGCACCCCTGCCGAGGCGGGGCGTCTCGCCGGCCTCGCGATCGCCCGCGTAGTCGCGCTGGCCCAGGAAGGCGCGGTGACGGGCATCGTGACCGCCCCCATCGACAAGGCGGCGCTGCTCGCCGGTGGGTACGACTACCCCGGCCACACGGAGATGCTCGCGAGGCTCACTGGCGCACGGGTCGCGATGATGCTGGCGTCCGATCGCCTCCGTGTGGTGCTCGCGACCACTCATATCCCGTTGCGCGCCGTTCCCGACGCCGTGACGGGAAAAGCCATCGTCGATGCCGCGGCGGTGACGAGGGCGGGTCTGCGCGACTGGTTCGGCATCGTCTCGCCGCGAATCGCGCTGTGCGCCCTCAATCCCCAC
>JANOCW010000343.1:0-15494 GCA_031412375.1 Gemmatimonadaceae bacterium
CCACCGATGTCGACGAACGATGCAATGAACGGCGACGAGGCGATCGCCGGGTCGATGCCGACTCGCGTGAGCCCGAGGGGAAGCATCGAGCCGACGACCGAGCCGAAGAGCACGACGCTCAGCAACGTCATCCCGACCACCGCACCGAGGGCGACCGACTGCCCGCCCAGCACCGCCTTTGCGAACCCCATGAGCCCGAGCACCGTGCCGAGCAGCAGACCCTGCCCGAGCTCGCGGACGAAGATTCGCAGCACATCGCGCAAGGCGACGTCGCCGACCGCGAGCGCGCGGATGATCAGCGTGGCGGACTGCGATCCCGAGTTACCACCCGAGCTCGTGATGAGCGGGATGAAGAACGTCAGGGCCACCGCGCTGCTCAGGAACGCCTCGTGTCGCTCGAGCGCCGTCGCGGTGAGCATCTCGGCGAGGAACAGCAGGACGAGCCACACGCCGCGCTTTCGCGCAATGCTCCAGAACCCCGCCTGGAAATACGGTTCCTCGAGCGGCTGGACGGCGCCGAGGCGCTGGACGTCTTCTGTCTGCTCTTCGACGATGGCGTCGATGACGTCGTCGACGGTGACGACGCCGAGGAGGCGGCCATCGCCATCGACCACCGGGACCGCGACGAGGTCGTAGTTCGAGACGACACGCGCCACTTCCTCGCGATCGGTTGCCGCGGGAACCGCCACGACCTCCGCCCACGCGAGATCCGCAATGCGTGCTCCCTCGGGCGCCGCGAGCAGCTCCCGCAGCGACATCACACCATGCAGCCGCCCGTTGCGGTCCGTGGCGTAGACCGTGTTGAGCGCTTCGCGACGTCCGCTGCGTGCCGCCGTCCGCACCTGGGCGAGTGCCTGCTCGACGGTAAGCTCCTCCGACAGCGAGACGAACTCCGTCGTCATGAGGCCGCCGGCAGAATCCGGCTCGTAGGCGAGCAGCCGCTCGGTCTCCCGCCGCGCCTCGAGGGGAATCTCGAGCAGGATCTCGCCGGCGCGGTCCTCCTCGAGCTCGTCGAGCACATCGGCGCGATCGTCGGGCGTCATCTGCGTGACGATCTCCGCCGCGTCGACCGCGCTCATGCCCTCGAGCACCTCGGTGCGCAACTCCTCGTCCAGATACTCGAGGACGTCGGCGGCACGATCGGGGGGCAGCGCGGCGAGCAGTGCGCGCACCTGGTTGCGTGGGAGTGCCTCCGCGACATCAGCGAGGTCGGCGGCGTGCATCTCCGCCGTCTCCGCAGCGACGGTCTCGGGCGTCTCCTCGAGCAGCGCCAGGATGTCGGGAGCCAGCAGCGCACCGATCGGGCGTGCTTCCTTTCGCTGGGATGCGCTCATGGGGTGCCGTGCTGGGCGTGACTCGTCGACCGGGGCGTCGGGGGCGTCAAGTTACCGGCGGTGTGATGGGCGAACAAGCCGAGCCTGCAACCGGGTGTCGCGACGTCAGAGGACCGGGAGGACGCGGCGCTCTGCGCGCAGCTCGATGACCTCGAACCCGGCGAGGGCAACAGCGTCACGCAGGGCCGCGTCGCTGACGCGACCGTCATGCTCGACGACGGCGATTCCGCGGCTCACATCCGCGAGCTCCACCCCCTCGACGCCCGCGAGCGCCGTGTAGATGGCGCGCGCGGCGTGGACCGAAGTCATGCCCGTGATCGTGAGCCGGCAGATCGTCCGTGAACGGCGAGTAGACATGAGTGAGGCGTCGAGGCGTTGCGGCGAGCGCCGAGGCGCGGCGGCCAAACGGCCGCCGCGAACGCTCGCTCCGTTGACGCCCCGTCGCCACCCCACGAACTTGCGGACCACCCGCTCCCGTATTCCATGACCCGCGTTGCATTCCTCGGCCTCGGCGCCATCGGACGGCCGATGGCACGCCACCTCGCCCCGCCTGTGTTCGACCTGACGGTATGGAACCGGACTGCGTCGAAGGCAGCGTCCTTCGCCGCCGAATACGGCGCCCGCGCCGCCGCGTCACCACGTGAAGCGGCCGACGGTGCCGCAGTGGTCATCACCTGCTTCCCGGCATCGCGCGAAGTCGAAGACGTCCTTGCGGGGCCCGATGGCCTGCTCGCTTCACTCCGCCCGGGCATGGTGCTCGTGGACTGCACGTCGGGAGATCCGGCCACATCACAACGGATCGCCGAGCAGCTCGAGCTGGTGGGCGTCGGCTTTCTCGATGCGCCGGTGAGCGGTGGGGTCATCGGTGCGGAGCGGGGCAAGCTGACGGTCATGTGCGGCGGGGATGCCGAGATCCTCGAGCGGGTACGCCCGGTCCTCGCCGCGTTCGGTTCGACGATCGTGCACTGCGGCGCCGTCGGCGCGGGCGATGCCCTCAAATCCGTGAACAACGCCATGCTCGCCGTGCATCTCTGGTCGCTGGCCGAGGGTTTGGCCGCCCTGACCAAGGCTGGTGTCGATCCGAGGGTCGCCCTCGATGTCATCAACGCATCGAGCGGTCGGTCGAACGCATCGCAGAACCTCTTCCCGGAGCGAGTGCTGTCGCGCGCCTTCCCACGCACCTTCCGCCTGGCGCTGCTCGACAAGGATGTCGGGATCGCCGCGGGCGTCGCCCGCGACCACAAGGTCGCTTCTCCCATGCTGCAGCTCGCGGCGGAGCTGTTTCGCGCCGCGCACGCCGAGCTGGGCGAGGACGCCGATCACGTCGAGGCGGTGAAACTCGTCGAGCGCTGGGCCGGCGTGGAGATCGCATGACGCCGACGGCCACAATCAAAGGCACGGCGCGCGTCGCGAGCGTAGCGGAGATCCGCGCGCACTTTCCCGCGCTGCAGCGGAATCATGGCGGACTCCCGGTCGCCTACTTCGATGGGCCCGGCGGCACTCAGGTGCCCCGCATCGTCGTCGAAGCGATGAACGACTACATGTACCACCACAACGCCAACACGCATTGGCGCTATCCGACGAGCATCGAGACGGACGATGCGATCCTGCATGCGCGCGAGTGCATGGCGGACTTCATCGGCGCGTCACCCAACCAGGTCGCGTTTGGCGCGAACATGACGACGCTCACCTTCCACCTCGCACGCGCGCTCGGGTGGAAGTGGTCGAAGGGCGACGAGGTCGTCATCACGGAGCTCGATCATCACGCGAACGTCGCGCCGTGGCGGACGCTCGAGCGGGAGCGCGGCATCGTCATCCGCTCGGTTCCCTTCGATCCGCGAACCGGCCAGCTGCAGTGGGATGCGCTCGAGCGCGCGATCACGTCGCGCACGCGCCTCGTGGCCATTGGCGCTGCCTCCAACGCGCTCGGAACGATCAGCGATGTTCGGCGTGCCTGTGAGCTCGCGCGTGCCGCCGGAGCGCTGAGCTTCATCGACGCCGTGCACTATGCGCCGCACGTCCTCGTCGACGTGAAGATGCTCGGCTGCGACTTCCTTGCGTTCTCCTCCTACAAGGCGTACGGCCCGCACATCGGCATCCTTTACGGACGTCTGCCCCTGTTCGAGGATCTCGAGCTTCCGAAGCTCGCTCCCGCCCCGTCGGAAGCGCCCGATCGCTGGGAGACGGGGACCGGCAACCACGAAGGGATGATCGGCGCCGGGGCGGCGGTGGAGTTCATGGCGTCGCTCGCCGACGGCCCCGATCGCCGCGCCCGGCTCGCCACGGTGTTCGCCGAGCTCCATCGGCGCGGGCAGCAACTCACCGAGGCGCTGTGGAACGGCCTGTCGAACGTCGCCGGCGTCGAGCTGTACGGACCACCGCCCACCGAGCCGCGCACACCGACCATCGTGTTCACGGTCAGCGGCCTCACCACCGATGAAGTCGCCGAGCGATTGGTCGACCGCGGGCTGTTCCTGTCGAACGGCGACTTCTATGCGGCGACCGTCATCGAGCGGATCGGTCAGGTTCCTGGAGGCGTGGTGCGCGCGGGGTGCGCGTGCTACACGACCGAGGAGGAAGTCGAGCGGCTCATCGTCGGCGTACGCGACCTTCCTCGGTGAACGCCGGAACGAAGCGACGCGCGCCCGCTACAGCGACGGTGGTGGTGGCGGCGGCGCAGTGACCGTCGTATCCGGCGGAACCGGCGGAGTCGCGACAGGCGCGACGACTGGAATGCGCGCCTCCGCCGGAGGGCTCGGCGGCGTGCCAGGCTTCCAGTCCTTCTTGCGCGACACCGTCTCGAGCTCGAGCGCGGCTTCGAACAGCGCGTACCTTGTCCCGGGGTGCCACAGGATCCAGCCGTCGTAGCCGGCGTCGTAGATCGCCTGCTTCTGCAGCCGCACCTCGCGCGCGCCGTACGGCGGCTTCCCGTAGGTGAAGGCCTGGATCCACGGACGGACATGCTCACCCGTGATACCGAGCTTCACGTCGCGCTCATGCGCCTTCGAGATCGCCGCATACATGACACCGTACGGCTCCGCGTTCGGTCGCGCGAAGCCGAACGCGCCGTTCGGGTAGTGCGACGGATATGTCATTGGCAGCATCACGTCGATCACCGGTGACATCGGCTCCCACGACTGGCCGATCTCCAGCGCACCGTTCACCGTCGTGACGAGCCCGAACACATCCGCGGTCGAGCGAACGCCGAGCGCGCCGAGCCGCTTCTTCGCCAGCTCGAGGTAGCCGATGAGCGCCTGGGTTTTCGTGCGACCCTCTGCACCGGGAAATACCTGCGGCGGAAGGCTCTTGTACGGCTCGGGAAAGCGGATGTAATCCCACTGGATCTCATCGAACCCGAGTCGCGTCACCTCTTCGGCGATGCGAATGTTGAGCTCCCACAGCGATGGATTGTGCGGGTTGACCCATGCGAGGCCTTCCTTGTCGCGCCACACCGTGCCGTCCGGCTTGCGGATTGTCCAGTCGGGATTGAGGCGCGCCGTCACCGAATCCTTGAACACCACGATCCGTGCGATCGCGAGGATGCCGTGTGCCTCGAGCGTGTCGAGCAACAGCTGCATCCCTGGTATCTTGCCGCCGCGTCCCGCATTCCGCTGCACCATCGTGTCGGTGGACGCGTAGTTGATCCCGAACTCGTCCTTGATGTCGATGACGAACGCGTTGATCTCCGTCGAATCGGCGAGAGCGATCAGGCTCCGCATCCGCTTCGGACTCTGCGCCGCCCACCGATTGACGTAGATGCCCCGCACGATCGCCGAGTCGGTCCGGACGGCGGGAGAGCGGGTCACTGCAGGGGCCGTGGCACCCTGTTTCGTGGTGGAGTCGCGGGGAGCGGAGACCGCGGCGGCGGTGCCGGTTCCATCGATCGGTCGGGGCGCTTCACTGGCGGCGGCGCTGGAGCGGTCGGAGCCGTCCGCGCTGCAGGCAGCGAGCAGCAGCGCGAAGAGCGAATTGCTACGCATCTGTCAGGGGTGCTTCGGGAGAGGTGAGGCGAGGGCGAATAGTAATGGAGCCAAACGGCAAAGAGTACCGTGCGCCGCGAGCGCTGCGGCCGCTATATTGGCCCGCGATGCAATTCTTCCGGCCAATGATCCTGCTGCTTGCCGCTGCCTGTACCGGCAGGCAGGGTCCGCCGCCGCCCCCGTCGGAGTTTCTCGTCGCTGCGGGGGACTCGACGTTCTGGATCACCACCGGCACGCAGGGCATTTCCGTGAGGGGCGCGCCGATCGCGCTCGCGCACCTCGAAGGACGGTTGTACGAGCTCTACGTCACCGACGATGACCGTTCGTACTTCGACGCCGTGATGGTCGGACAGCGCCTCTATCGGCGCGACCTGATCACCGGGGACTCCGCTGCCGTGCTCGAGGATACGACGGTGTCAAGGCTCGCGACGGCGTACGCTGCCGCGCACCCGGCCGAGCGCCGCCTCGAGCCGCACGAGGAAGCGAGCGACGATCCCGAGGTCTACGCGACGGCTGACCTCGAAATCATCGCGGTGCACGGTCCGTATCTGTCCTTCGAGCATCATGCCGACATCGGTTTGCCCGACGGGAGCGAGATCCACTCAATTCGCCGCGGCGTGGTGGACCTGCGGACGAAGGCACCGTCGGCAGTCGAGGAGCTGTTCGGGAAAGCCGAAGGGGCGCGAGCAGTTGCGGAGGCGCGCCGGACCTTTGCCGATGGGATCGACTCGCTGCTCGCGTCATCGGAGCAGGACGCCCAGGATGTCGGCCGGGTGATTCGGGATCTCCGTTTCGATCCCTCGAGCTTCAGCATTTCGCGCCGGGGCAACGATCCGGCGGTCATCTTTCTGGTCCCCGGAGAGGGCGACTGGGCGCTCGACCTCGCCTTTCCGATGTCACCGATCCGAATCGCGCCGCCGGGGTGGTGGGCAGCTATTCGTCGCAGCCTCCCGACGTCCGCTGATTCCGCGGTCGACGAGACGTGGGATCGGGGCGGCGGCCGTGCGGGGATCATCGCCCGCCACGACACCGTCGAACAGATCGTGACGCTCGTGCTGCGCGACAGCGCGAACCGCGAATGGAAGGCGGCCCACGTTCCACCCCCGGTGGAATGGATTCTCTGGCTGGACGACCCGGTCCTCGACAGTGCGTCCCGGCGCGGCCTCAAGCGCGCGTTCGACGATGCGGCGCTGTACTCCGAGGACACCCGCATCGTCGAGCGTCGCGATGATCGCGCGGTCACCCTCGTCACGCCGGTTCACCTGACACGCCCCCACCGCAAATGACGTCCCACCCGGCAAAACCCTCTCGTACCGTCCAGGAGACGCAGCATGAGACCTCCGAGATCATGATGCCGCAGCACGCGAACAACCTTGGGCATGTCTTCGGCGGAGTGATTCTCTCGATGATGGATCGTACCTCGGCGGTCGCGGCGATTCGCCATTCCCGAAGCGATTGCGTCACGGTATCGGTCGACCGTGTCGATTTTCGGGAGCCGATCCACCTCGGCGAGCTCGTGATCATGAAGGCCAGCGTGAATTTCGTCGGGCGGACGTCGATGGAGGTCGGCGTGCGCATTGAGGCCGAGAACCTCGTCAGCGGCAATCGCCGTCACACGAACTCGTGCTATCTCACCTTCGTCGCCATCGACGACAACGGGCGCCCGATCGAGGTTCCGTCGCTCGTCACCGAGACATCGGACGAGCGCCGCCGCCACGCAGCGGCGAAGGAGCGACGTCGGCGCCGGCTCGAGGAGCGCAATGCCGAAGGGTCGGGGCACTAGGTCTCCGCGACGTGCTTGACCGTGGGCCCATCGCCTGCACACCATCCCCCCATGCAGAAAGCGTTCACGATCGAGCAGGCAAACCGGACCCTTCCCCTCGTTCGCCGGATCGTCGAGGATCTGGTGCGGCAGTATACGCGCTGGCAGGAGCGGCTGACTGCATCCGAGGTCGCTGCCGCCGGTACGGGTGACGTTCGGCTCCGCGAGGCAGAGGCGCTCCAGAAGGAAGTGCAGTCGCTCGCGGCCGAGATCGAGGGCTATGTCGAGGAGCTCGCGAGCCTGGGCGCCGAGGCGAAGGCTCCCCTCGATGCAGGACTCGTCGATTTTCCCGGGGAAATGGACGGCAGGCCTGTGTACCTCTGCTGGCGACTCGGTGAAGAGTCCATTCTGCACTGGCACGAAATTGATGCCGGGTTTGCCGGGCGGCAGCCGCTGTCACCGTCCCCCGCCAGCGCGGAATCTCAATGAGAGCGTTCACATCACCCGATGGCGTGCAGTGGGGCGTCGAGGCGCGCTCACCGGGCGCCAGCAACATCATGGTGGTCTTCCACTACCCCGACGCAACGACATCACGCCGCAATCGGTACGCCTGGATCAACTGGACGGGAACTGAATCGCGCAATGTCACGGCGCGGCTCGAGACGAAGACGGTGCTCGAAGGACTCAGTGACCCGGATCTCAGACGTCTCTTCCGGCGCTCGATGCCGATCGCGGGTGTCGAGGATGAGCTTCGCGGACCAACCGCGAAGAGCCGGTAGCACAATTGGATTGATGGCGTCGACCCCGCCGAGTGACGGAGGGGTCGGGGTAGCGACCGATGGCAAAGCTGCCATAGGCTTGTCACACACAGTGTCTCGTGCGGGAATGGGCGCACTTAGCGCGCCGATCGAACCGACCTATGGCAGTCCTGCCATCGGTGTCCCGCCACCAAGCCCTGACCCCGCTCCGCATCCTTGCCATCAGGCTCAGCATCGATGCGCGAGCGAGCCGCGATCGAGTCAGTGACGTTCCGGCGCGGCTTCGTCTTGCTCGTAGGCGACCTCGATCTCCAGGCCATCGCGGGCCACCGCGACTTCGGGAAAAACGGAGCGCGCTTCCCGCTCGAGATCCCGCGCGTCGCGTGAATAGCGTGACGAGATGTGTGTCAGCACCAGGCGCTTCGCTCCCGCCTCGCTCGCGACGCCAGCGGCTTCGCGCGCTGTCGAATGGCCCGTATCAAGCGCGCGTTGCGCCTCCTCGTCGGCAAATGTCGCCTCGTGAACGAGGAGGTCCGCGCCGCGGGCCGCGTCGACGGTGGCAGTGCACGGCCTCGTATCGCCAGTGATGGCGATGCGCCGACCCCGGCGCGGCGTACCAACCAGCGCCGAGGGCTCGATCGTGCGCCCATCGTCGAGCGTGACTGCGAGACCGCGGTGAATCCTTCCCCAGAGCGGACCTTCGGGAATCCCGAGCTCGCGCGCGCGTTCCGGATTGAATCGGCCCTTCCGGTCATCCTCGACAAGCGCATACCCGAGGGCGGGAGCTCCACGATGATCGGCCATGAACGGCACGATTGCATACTCCTTTCGCCGGATCGGTTCGTCGCTCGTGATCTCGGTGATCTCAACGGGATAGCCCAGCCGTTCAACCCCGAACCCTTCGGCTCGACGAAGCACCTTGACTGCACCACGCGGCCCCCAGAGATGAAGCGCGTCGGTGCGTCCCTGCAGCGCCATCGTCCGCATCAGGCCAATGACGCCGAGCACATGGTCCGCATGAAAGTGCGTGAAGAAAATGTCGCGCACCGCGAACGAGACTCCATAGCGCATCATCTGCCGCTGCGTGCCTTCTCCGCAGTCGATCAGCAGCGTCTCGCCCTCGCGCACCAGGGCGAGGGCCGACACGTTGCGTTCGATGGTCGGTCGCGATGCAGAGGTCCCGAGGAACCGCAGGGTCAGTGACATGGGCGGAATATATCGGCGCCGGTGAGAACGCTGGCGCGCGGGTGCCCTTTCTCCGGAATGATTCGCGTTGGCGGCCCGCAGTTTGCCACCCGCGGACCCCGTGCATCGAGGGCGCGGTGGTGCGGGGGAGCGACGTGATTCGCGGTGCCTGTGTGTTTGAGCTATGATGCTGGTGCCGCGGCGCTCTCGCCGCCGGAGAGCCACATGGCCGTGGACTGACACTCGTCGGAGCAACGCGACGCCGCGTTGCCACGGTGGTCGTACCGTCCCGCGACGGGCTACCCCCTGTCAGCGGACGACACATCACGAAGGAGGAAGCATGCAGGATCCAAACGACTCACGCTCCGATCGGAGCGAGCGGTCGATGGGAGAGCTGGCAACGGAGGGCGGGTCGGCCGGGCGTCCGGCCGGTGGCCGGAGCAATCGCGGCTTCGCGTCGATGGACCGCGAGCGTCAGCGCGAGATTGCCAGCAAGGGCGGGCGGGCTGCGCATCGGAAAGGCACCGCGCACCAGTGGAGCGCCGACGAGGCGCGCGAAGCGGGTCGCAAGGGTGGAACGTCAGTCAGCCGTGACCGCGAGCACATGGCCGCAATCGGTCGTGAAGGTGGAGCCTCCGCTCACCGGCGGACCCGGCCCTCCAACGGGGATCGCCAGAGCTGAGTGAAGCTGTCGAGGGGGCTCGCCGTCGACCTGACGGGAGCCCCCCTCGCCGGCGACCTTAGTCCCGCGCCGCCGCGCGGCTGATGTTCGCGGCGCTGCGCATGACACCCTCGTGCACCGCCGGGTCGATGTTTCCCCCGCTGAGCACGATGACGGCGGGCATCGGCAGGATCGCCACCTTGCGGTGGAGCACCGCGCCCACGCCGACCGCACCAGACCCCTCGACCACCGCGCTCTCAACGTGGGCAAGCCATGCGATCGCCTCGGCGATCTCATCCTCACTGAGCACGACCATTTCGTCGAGACCATGTTGTCCGATGTCGAGCGCCTCGGCATCGATCTGACCCGCAAGCCCATCGGCGAGCGTTGGAACGCTGGGGATGTCGACCACTCGTGAAGCCTCGAGCGATCGCGCCATCGCCGCCGTGTTGATGCTCTGCGCTCCGATGATGCGAACCATCGGGGCGACACGCCTGACGATGCTCGCGACGCCGCCGAGCAGTCCACCACCGCCGACAGGCAGGACGATCGACGCCGTGTCCGGCAGCTCCTCCAGGATCTCCAGGCCAACCGTGCCCTGGCCGGCCAGCAATGGATTGCCGAGGCAGGGGTTGATGTACCGAGCGCCGCGCCCGGCGGCGTAGGCCTTCGCCGTCGTCATCGCGACGTCGTAGTCGGCTGATTGGTCATCGACCGTGGCGCCGAGTGCCGCAATGCCACGCTTCTTCACCTCCGGCGCGCGCGCGGGGACGAAGATCGTCGCCGCAACTCCGAAGTGCCGCGCCGCCATGGCGACTCCCAGGCCATGATTGCCGGCAGACGATGCGACGACGCCGCGGGCACGCTCCTCAGCCGGCATGACTGCGAGCGCGTTGTATGCGCCACGGAGCTTGAACGACCCCGTGATCTGCTCGTGCTCCAGCTTCAGGTAGACGTCGCCGCCGGCGAGCTCGGACAACGCCGTGGAATGACGGAGTGGCGTGCGGCGGACCAGTCCTGCAATCCGGCGCGCGGCGGCAAAGACATCGATGGCGCGCAGATCGTCGAACATCAGCGCTCCGGAAGCGCGGCGACGCTCACGGCGAGGGCAGGCAGGAGGTCATGTCGGTGGCACGGCAGGGCGGGAATGGCGGGACGCGAAGGAGGGTATCGGCGCCGATGCGCTTCGGCAAGACAACGGTCGCGTGGCCGACGGCGATGCCGCGCCGCCGCACCGAACCCGAAGGGGATGTGACAGGATTCGCGGTCCGTCGTCCTCCTCCCGACAGCACGACCGGTCTGGATGCGCAGCTTGACTTTTTCCGCTTTCGCGGTACCTTGAAGTCACTTGCGTGGCCCCGCCAGTTCGCGGGGCCGTTGTGTTCCAGGCCGTTGCGTCGCGTCGAACGCGCTTCCACGCACCGCAGCGAACGCGGTCAGCGGACCCTCAACGGTCGCGGACCAATCGGGGCTGTAGCTCAGCTGGGAGAGCGCTGCCTTCGCAAGGCAGAGGTCAGGGGTTCGATCCCCCTCAGCTCCATGTGACTGGATCGATGGCATGGTCGTGCGCCTCTGCGCCGCGACACGTTGCCAGGCTCTGATCGGTCGAGAGATCGTGCACGTTTGCGCTGGGTTCGATTGCCCGCCGCCGCTCGGTAGGACGGAGAGTTCCAATGACGGCGTGCGTGGCATGACCCGCGCGAGAATCGACTGGGAAAGCCGCGGCCTCGTGCTGCGGCTTTCGTGTTTCCACGGCTCACGGCGAGAGGAACGCGCGGCTGTCCTCCGCCAGCGCGCGGAACACATCACCGACGAAGCGATCCTTCTCCTGCTCGGCCAGCACCGAGAGGTCACCCATCGCTGTCGCGCCGAGGCCGCCGATCCAGCGCACGATCGCGCTTTCCTGGACGACGATGCCGATGTTGCGCGCGAGCACCGTCTGGCCGGTTTCTGTTGCCTGCGCGATGAACTCGAGGCGCGTGCCGTCGTCGGCGAACGGACGGCGGAGTGTCGCCCGCAGCAACCGTCCCACCGCGAGTGGGAAGTGCCACCGTGGCTCGCGTCGAAAACGAAGCGACCAGCCGCGCGTGCCAGCCTCCCGCACGGGCACGACGTCCGCCACGATCTCCGTCGCACCGACATTGAAGAAGAGGACCTTGGCGAAGAATGACGCGCGGAGCCGGAGTGAGTCGGGTTGGTCCGACACGATTCCGGAGAGTGGCTGGAGCGTTCCCCCGTGCACGCGAACCCGCAGGCGCACCGTGTTCCTCGCGAAGCCGATGGTTCCCCAGCTTCGGCCGCCCTGATCGATGAGGGCGATATCGATCCGCAACGGCTTCAGGTACTCGTCGAGGTAATCGGCGAAGTGCAGCGCGACGGGCCGCATTCGCGCGGCATCCACGCGTGCCACGAGTACGATCGCGGTCGAACCGTCGTCCGCCGGTGTCGTTTGCAGCGAATCGAGTACGAAGAGTTTCGAGAGTGCCGTCGTCGTTCGCGGAAACTCCGCTCGGTACTCGTTCTGGATGCGCTCGGACCGCTGCTCCCCGCCGGCGATGAGTCCCCCGATGATCGCCATGATCTCATCGGGGCCGACATTCCCAACCGCCACTTCGTCGGTCGAATCCCACCGGTAGACCGCAGGTGCGATCGGCCGGAGTTGCATCACGTGCCGCGACTCTCCGGGCCGCGCGGGCGGCGCGACAGCGGCTTGCGCTGCCAGCACATAACGATCGCCGACGAGATGACCCGCGACGGACACGGTCCGGACATCGCCGGAGCTCGACGTCCAGATGGTCGTATCGGGATAGAGCCGTGAGGGGGTCAGGGCGTGGCGCACCATGCGCGGACGGATGGCCTCGAAGCGTGGATCCCGGTATGCCACGCCAAAGCGAGTTGCAAGTGCGGTGAAGAATGCGTCGGTCTTGTCCGCGGGCTGCCCACGGTTGATCCCGAACGTACTGATTGCGGAGCCGCAGGCGGCCAGCCCGATCAGGATGACTGCGCCGCCCGCTCGGCGGAGCAGGGACCGGGGAGGGAAGCACGTTGTGCGCACGGAAGAAACTTCGAGGGAGCGCCGCTCACGCGGAAGTGGCGGGGTTGATGGAGGGGAGCGGTGCTGATAGCTTTCCCGCTCGCGCGCAAGCGGAAAATGCGCACGGTGCCCCTTGGTGTAACTGGCAACACGCCTGCCTCTGGAGCAGGAGAGTCCTGGTTCGATCCCAGGAGGGGCAACATCGCGGGAACGAGAACCGGCGCCGTTCGGGATGACTCCCTGAACGGCGCCGGATTTTCATTGCCGGAAGTTCGAGGCGCAGGCCGCGAGGCCAGCAGGGCTCACTGACGCCGCCTCAGACCCCCCAGCTCAGTCGTTCGAGTGCCTCTCGGGACAGCTCCCGCCAGTTCTCGGGGAAGTTGCGCACGCATCGAAACGCTGCGCCAGACTCGAAGATGAGGACTTTCGCGGGGCGTCCGTGGGGGTCCGACTTCTCGCGCTCGAAGACCCGCCAACCCTGGTTGTCCGAGTCCCGGAAGTGCTGTACGTGTGCCGTGCGGTCGGCGGGCTCATGCTGCATAGGCGTGCGGACCGTTGCACCAACCGGGCCGCGAGGTGACCATCCGCGGAAAGATTTTGGGACTTTCGATGACTCCAGCGACCCAATGCCTGCCTACGCTGCCGCGCGCTGAGCGGCGAGCGCCACTTTCTTCCGTCGCCAGATGATCGCATCCACGATGTAATGGTGGAAGTTGATCGTCTGGTAGGTCACCGCCATTGCCGGGAGGACCGCGAAGGGGAGCATCATCAGCCCCAGGCGGAGCGCGGCGTAGATCGCAGTCGAAAGGCCGAGGCAGACCACGATGTACCGAACGACGTTCTCGCGCTGGCTCATGATCGAGAGGCGGCGGTGCTTTTCGTCCACCCGGCCCTGGAAGCGCGAGTTGTTGAACAGCCACACGAAGAGCAGGTACTGCGCGTTGTGCCACACGTTCATCACGAGCCATCCGTAATTGATGTTCTCGATCAGCACGTAGCCGATGATGAACACCGAGAAGTGCGACGCCATGTACGCGGTATGCAGCACGGCGACTCGGCCTCGCGACGCCGCGATCGCGGTGCGGCCGGCCCAGTAAACCACTGAGGCGAGCGCAAACCATCCGACGACGTCGGCGACGATCGGGGCGACGGGCAGGACCCTGAGCTCGGTGCCGAGAAAGGTGGCGGGGCTCTGCGCGGAGCGATGAAGGATTCCCCAGACAGGGACCAGATAGAGAATTGCCTGGAAGACCCACCCATCCAGGATCTCCGCTCCGGCGGCCTTTCGCCGGAAGGCCTGCGATATCCCGAAGCTCTGGCGCGCATAGTGGAACCACTGCCAGTACAGGTACAGCGTTGCCAGCGACCATGCACCGGCAGTGACCGCGAGGCCGAGAACTCCCGCGAGCACCATCAGCGGGAGCCAGGTGACCAGGAACCGGTTCTCCCGGAAGCTCTCGGTATCGAACGCGAGCCGGGTGAACGTGGCGACCACGTGGTGGTAGCCAAGCAGCCAGAGGTCGAGGGCGAGGATGGGGGCGAACAACCGCGGATCCGCAGCGACCGCCACGCCGGATGCGATCGCGACGATTGCCGTCCCGGCGATGAGCATCCAGTCGAACCCCGGGCTGCGCAAGCCCGCCCACTGGATCGATGGTGTCGGAACGGCGTGGACGGCTTGGCTCACGAGCGATCTCCGGTCATTGCACGGCTGGATGCCGGACGGCACCAGTCGATGATAGACGTCCGGCGCGTGCCCCGGGTCACGCTACTGGCGGTTGCTTTCCTCGGCTATGAGAGCCGGCGCCGGTTCACGCCCCGACCACTCGATGGATCGGTTCCGTCTCACCAAGCAGGGACTCGAGGCGCTCGGTAAACTCCCGGAAGGCGACCGGGAGGACGAACGCCGGGATGTCATACCGATCGGCGATCAGGTCGATCTCGAGCTGGGAACGCATGGCGCTGAAGAGCAGCGTCCTCGTCCCGAATGCGGCGACCTGGCGCATTGCCACGGCATCCCAGGCCAGCTCGTGCTCACAGTCGAGGAGGAGGACCGATGGGCGAAATCGAACGATCGCCGCCAGCGGGCGCTCATCGGGAGTCGGGAAGACGGGCGAAAGTCCCTCCAGCTCGACCATCGCTCCGAGCAAGGCAGAGATCACTTCCTCGTTGGCGAGGATCAGGATGGTCGGCTTGGGCACAGCAACACTCACCAGCGACGAGGACAGGCGCACGTGTGGGCGCCGTCGCCCAATACTCGCAAGCCGCAAGCCATCGAGGAAACATCGGGAAGAGTGGCGGGTTCCATCCCGCGGCCAGGCAGCACCCTGGGTCCGCTAACGCACGCCACCCTCTTCAATCATGCCAACCGCCATGCCTACTTCGCCTCTTCCGAGAGCCGATGCAGCAATCCTTTCCCCAGAGGCGACTGAAGCACTGCGTGATGCGTTCAGGCTTCATCTCGCCTCACCGTCCGCACGAGAGTCTGCGAACGCCCGCATCACCGACGCGCTGACGCGGATTTGCGGCGAGGCACGGCGCGAGCAGATTCCCGCCGAACGTCTCCTCGTGGCCTTCAAGGGCGTCTGGAACTCGCTGCCTGAAGTGCGCGAGCTTCCGGGTCACGCCGCGGTCGATGAGGTCCGCGACCTCGTGTCGCTGTGCATCGAGCGGTATTACGCCACAGGCTGAAATCGCGCCGCCAGGGGGAATGCTACCCGCTCGTTGAGTAGAAGCGCTGCGCGCGTGCCGCCGCCGCTCGCTGGGGACAGAAGAAAAAC
>JANOCW010000344.1:0-2677 GCA_031412375.1 Gemmatimonadaceae bacterium
GCCGGCATCCCGACGGCGTGGGTGGCGCGCTGGGGCTCGGGCAGCCCGGTCATCGCCATCGGCTCCGACATCGACGGGATACCGCAGGCGTCGCAGAAGCCGGGCGTCGCCTATCAGGATCCGATCGTCGCCGGCGCACCAGGGCATGGCGAGGGGCACAACACCGGCCAGGCGGTGAACATCACGGGCATCCTCGCCGCGAAGAAACTGATGGAGCGCGACCGCATCGCGGGCACGATCGTCGTGTGGCCCGGCGTCGCCGAAGAGCAGCTCGGCGCGAAGGCGCACCTGATCCGCGCCGGCCTGTTCAAGGACGTCGACGCGGTGATGTTCTCCCACGTCTCGAGCAATCTCGGCGTACAATGGGGAATTTCGTCATCGAACGCGCTCATCTCGGCGCAATTCTCCTTCCTCGGCTCGGCCGCGCACTCGGCGGGCGCTCCGTGGCGTGGGCGCAGCGCCCTCGATGCCGTCGAGCTCATGAATGTCGGCTGGAACTTCCGGCGCGAGCACCTCGAGATCAGTCAGCGCTCGCACTACGTCATTCCCGATGGCGGTGACCAGCCCAACGTCGTCCCGACAACGGCGAGCGTGTGGTACTACTTCCGCATGCCGTCGGCGGCGGAGACGAAGACCCTGTTCGAGACCGGTGTCGAGATCGCGAAGGGCGCCGCGATGATGACCGGGACGAAGCTGGATACGGTGCAGATCATCGGCAGCGCGTGGCACCAGCACTTCAACCGTCCGATCGCCGAGGCGATGGCGGCGAATGCGCAGCTCGTGGGCATGCCGCAGTGGAGCGCGGATGACCAGGCGTTCGCACGCGCGGTTCAGGCGACGATGGGCAGCCGTCCGTCGGGCCTCGCGGACACACTCGGCGAGGCCCTTGGCGGTCCGTCGACCAGCTTCACCGGCGGCGGCTCCGACGACATCGGGGACTTCACATGGAATTTCCCGACGGTGACACTGCGCTACCCGTCGAACGTTCCCGGTCTTCCCGGCCATCACTGGTCGAGCGCGATGGCCTCGGCGACACCGATCGCGCACAAGGGCGCGACGGCCGGTGCAAAGGTCATGGCCGCGACGATCATCGACCTGATGGTGCGGCCGGACCTCATCCGGAACGCGAAGACCTACTTCGCCGATGTGCAGACCAAGGATCTCAAGTACGCGCCGCTTATGCGGCCCATCGACCGGCCCGCGGTATGGCTCAACACGGACATCATGGCGCGCTACAAGCCGGAGTTGAGCAAGTATTACTATGATCCAGCGAAGTATCGAACGTACATGGAACAGCTTGGCATCAAGTACCCGGTGCTGAAGAAGCCCTGACGAGTGCCGAAGCATCACACGCCGTCGGGCCGCTTCCTCAATCCGTGGCCCACGCGCCCCCCGCCGGCGCACAGCGGCTTCCTGCGATGGGCATTCTCCCACCGGACGACGCGACCTCGTCCGGTGGACCCCCCGCCGTCAACGTTCATCCGCGCGACCCCCGATTTCCCTTCGCCGCGCGCTGACACCAGCCAGCTCGTGCTCACCTGGGTCGGACACTCGACGTTCCTGATCCAGATCGGCGGGCTGAACATCCTCACCGATCCCGTATGGAGCGACCGCGCATCGCCGCTGCGCTTCATCGGACCCAAACGCTGGGTGGAGCCCGGTATCCACTTTGATTCGCTCCCGCCGATCGACGTGGTGATGCTGTCGCACGATCACTACGATCATCTCGACTCGGCAACCGTGCACCGACTCGCGGACCGCTATCCCGAGGCACGCTGGCTGTCGCCCTTGCGGCTCGGACGCTTTCTTCGCGCGCGCGGCGCCGATGCCGTCACGGAGATGGACTGGTGGGAGGAGCTCACGATGCATGACGTGCGATTCGCCTGCACGCCGGCTCAACACCACAGTGCACGCGGCATTCGGGACCGTCGCCGCTCGCTCTGGTGCAGCTGGACGATCCTCTCGAAGACCCACCGCGTGTTTTTCGCGGGCGACACAGGCTACTTCCCGGACTTCGGCGCCATCGGCCAGCGATTCGGGCCGTTCGACGCCTGCCTGATGCCGATCGGCGGCTACCTGCCGCGCGACTACATGCGCTTCGTCCACATGAATCCCGCCGAAGCGGTGCAGGCCTTCCGCGATCTCAACGCTGGCTCGAAACTGCGTCGGGCACCGGTCTTCGTGCCGATGCACTGGGGCACATTCAAGTTGACCGACGAAGCGATGGACGAGCCGCCCGCACTCCTCGAGAAGGAATGGCGGAAGGCCGGGGCGGAGGCAGACGCCCTATGGCTCCTCAAGCACGGCGAAACGAGGATGCTGTAGCGAGCGTGGTCGAAAGAAGGGGACGGCGAGCTGCCAGCTTTCCAGCCTGCTGCCGTCAGTTGCATCCGCGACATCCACGAGTGCAAAAAGCGAGGTGCCAGCAGCTAGCCGACGAGCTTCGAGCGACGAGCAGAGCCGTGTGCGACCGGGATGATGGGTGAGTGCTAAACCGGGATGATGGGTGAGCCGGTGGAGACAGCGAGGAGGACCATCATCCGGTTGATGGTGAGCACATGATTATCGATGGTGTGTGCTTGCGCCACGCCAGCGGACGTTCGGCGCTTATCGGTTGGTGTGGGGTTCGAGGTCGCCGAGCGCTATGGCGGCGTACGCCACGGTGACCAGCTCGGAG
>JANOCW010000345.1:0-6454 GCA_031412375.1 Gemmatimonadaceae bacterium
GGAGGCTGGTGGTGATCTCGGTCGTGCGGGGGTGGGGGGCGTAAAATTGTCTAAAGGCTCAACCGCCGTTGGTTAATTACCTGGGGGCCGGGGTTATGGGCCGATCCGCCGCGGTGGAGCTCGCGGTCGGAGTCGTCGTCCTGATCATCACGGCGGTGCTCGTCGCGACGCCGCCGCCGAGGGAAATGCGCGATCAGCCCGTGGGCGACTTGATGCTTCGCGAAGACCAATGAATCGCCGAGATGCGCCAGCCTGACGCGGTTCGAGTCAGGACCATCAGTTCGGCGCCCGCCGAGTTGATGGCTCTGCCGCGTGATTGGCCTTTCGAGGTGCTCGTCGATGACGCCCAGGCGACGTCCCCACGCACGGTGACGCGGATTGGACCGCGATCGCTCTTCACGGACCTGGCGTAGTTCATGTCGCCGGCGAGGTGATGCGAGCGATATTCCTCGCGCGTCTCGACGCCTCCGGACTCCAGGATGATCGCGTCGAGGGCGAGCAGTGCCATCGCGCCGGTGGTATCACCCTTGGTCAGCGCGGCGTGAAAGCGCTCGACGGTCGCCGCGACCTCGGCTGAATCACCATGTACGCGCGCGGTGCGCGCGGGCGCGGTGAAACCAGCAGCTTGAGCGGGCAGTGGCAGGATGACCAGGGCGAGCGCCGTGCTCCAGCGCAGTAATGCGGTTCGGATCATCATGACCTCGAAGAAGTGGGCTGTCGTGGGCTGTCGCTGCAAGTTGTCGGCTGGTCGGGAGCCGTTTTACCGAGCATAGAACGTGCCCGGCCCTGCGCCTTCATCAGGCGATCCACTCGCCTCGGACGGGCGTGACGGCCGCCGAATGGCCGCAATCACGCTGACGATGATCAACGCCAACCCGCACGCGCACACGATCGCCGCGCCGGTCGGCAGGTCGAGCTGATAGGATGCCCACAGGCCGACGAGGCTCGCCGCCGCTGCAATCCCCCAGCCGACGGCCAGTCGCTGCCGCCAACTGTCGGCCAGCATGACCCCGCATACCGCCGGGACGATCAGGTACGCGAAGGTGAGCAGGACCCCCGCGACGCGCACGAAGCTCACGACGATCACGGCAAACGCCGCATAGAACAGGAAGTCCCAGAGGCGGACGTTCAGCCCCTGTGCGGACGCGGCCCTGGCGTCGTTCGAGATCATCGCAAACCGGTTGTGGAACACCGCATAGAACCCGGCCAGCGGGACGAACAGCGCCGAACGTTGCCACACTTCCCGGCTCGTGACGTTGAGAATGTCCCCGGTCAACAGGTGCTCGAGCTCCTCCTTCCCTCCGGCGACCCGGCTGAGGAGGATGATCACCAGCGCCGCGGCCACGACGAACGTGATACCGATGATCGCTTCCTGCGGCACGGGTTGCTCGCGGCTGCTGCGTGACCAGCTGAACAGCGCCGCCGCCCCGAAGGTGACGGCGAGGGAGATCCAGAACGTGGCGCGATCATCGAAGTGGTAGCCAAGGATCAGCGCCACGCACGTGCCCAGCGTCGCCACCTGGGCGAGGGCGAGATCCACGAAGATCACCTCGCGCTTCACGACGTGGAGTCCGAGGTAGACGAGGAGCGGCGGAAGCAGCAGGCACGCAGCCAGCGGCCACTTGATGATCTCCCAGACGACCGCCAGGTCGACGCCGTTCATGGCATCGGCTTCCGCTGAAACGCGCCGGCCAGCGATGCGACGATGTGATCCATCAATGCGAAATACGTCGCGGTGTTCTTCGCGGCACCGGGCTGCTGCGGCATGTCCAGGACCGCGGCGCCGGTCTGCCGGGCGACCGTCTCCGCCGTCTTCCGGTTCTGGTAGGGCTGGACGAGGATGACATATGCCTTTGCCGCCTTCATGGTGCCGATGACCTTCGCCAGATGGGCGGGCGAGGGTGCGATTCCCGGCTTCGGCTCGAGCGTCTCCACGACCTGGAGACCGAACCGCTCGGCGAGATAGGGAAAGTCCTTGTGGTACGTCACGATCTTCGCGCCCTTGTACGGCGCAAGCTGACGCTGCCATTCCGCGAGCTTCGTGTCGAGCGTCGCGTTGAACGTCCGGAGGTTGGCCTGGTACAGCGCAGCGGACTTCGGATCGACGCGCGCAAAGTGATCGGCGATGTGCCCGGCGATGATCTTGACGTTGACGGGGTCGAGCATGAAATGCGGATTGCCCATCGAGTGCACATCACCCTTCGATCGATCGAACGACGTGGGGATCTCGAGCATCCGGATACCCTGGGATGCGACGATCCGGCCCGGGGCGCCGGCGGCAATCTTCGAGTTGCGCGCACTCTCGAGCAGCGGCGGCATCCAGCCGAGCTCAAGCTCGGCCCCGCCTTCAATGAGGACATGCGCGCGATTGAGCGTCACGATGTGGCTGGGCTTGGCATCGACGAAATGCGGATCCTCGGTCGGCTTCGCCAGCACCTTGATGTTGACGGCAGTACCGCCGATCGCCTGCGCGAGTGCGGCCAGATCTGGAGTCGTCGCGACGACATTCAGCTTCTGCGCAGACGCCGTTCCGAGGCTCGACAGCGTGATCGCCGCCGCCGTCATGATGTTGAGGAGCGAGTTGAGAGTCATGTCGATTCGCCTTCGCTAGAATTTGTGGGATGCGTGTGCGCCAAGGAGGAACTCGAACTGCAGCCAGACCGAATGGTCGGTGCCGATCCCCTTGCGATCATCGTAGTTGTATTGAAGGCGCAGCTTCGAGAACTCGGTCGGATACCATGTCAGGTTGGGCGATACCCGGGTCCGGTCGGCACGCAGCGCCGACTCGAATGCCGCCTCATCGCCACTGGCGATCTCGCCGCGGAGCCCCGCTACGATGCGCGGCCGAATCCCCCACAACAGCTGCGCATACGCCCCGCGGTCGCCGAACGTCTCGGCGGGCAGCGTGACCGTCGGATCATCCACGGATTCCCGCTCCGCCGCTTCGTAGCGGCGGTAGAGCGCCTCGGTCTGCATCGAGAGGAACGGGAAACCCTGCTGCGCCGCGGCAGGCTTCCATCGCCAGTACAGATCGGCTCCGTAGACCTGGCTCCGCGCATCCGGTCCCGAATTATTCGGACCGAAGGCCGCCGATATGCCGAGCAGCACGGACTGCGTGCTGGTCGGGTCGAACGACGTCGCGAGGCGAGGAACGATGACGAGGTCGGTCCCCCCACGGACATCGGTCTCGACCGGCATACCCCCGTTGATCTCGGAGGACTCCTCGGTCCGGAAGCTGAACTGGGTTTCGCCGCCGCTGTTCAGCGCGGCGACCATCGCTTCCGTGTACCACGAGGTCGGGACGAGCCATGAGAGCCGGGCGCCCTGTCCACGGAAACCATCGGGGCCGAACATGCGGTTCAGGATCAACGGCTGGTCGACGAACGCCCACGAATGCGGATGCTGCGGGTTTTGCCGGCCGAACTCAGTAAAGAACTGGCCAGCCTTGATCTGGAGATTCCGTGGGAGCGACGTCGTGAGGACGTACACTTCCTCGAGCTCGAAGCCCGACTCTCCCTCCTCGTCGATCTTGAAGACGAGGCTCGCGGACCCGCGGAAGTACGGATCGACCGCCCCCTCGAACGTGAGCTCGGCGTTCGGGATGGTGAAGCCGCGCACCTTGGGGTCGTGGTCGCCCAGTTGCAGCGACCCGACATCGCGCTCCGAGGACCACCCGAAGTCGGATATCGAGACGAAGCCGATGTTCATGTACGCTCCGCTCGCGCGCGCCTGCGACGGCACTACCGATTGATCGTTGACCGCCGGTGTGCGCGCCGAACTGTCCATCCGTCCCTGGAGGTCACGGATGAGGGCGGCGAGGGAATCGAGTTGTCGCTGCTGCCGCGCCATGGAATCGGCTGGCTGTTGTGCATCGACTCGCATTCCGGACAGCATGATGACCGCGATCGCGATCGCGGCCTGCCGAACAGCTTTCATTGTGGGATATCTCCTGAAGTAAACAGTTCCCGCGGCGCCATGTGCGCCGTGGTCGTTTATCCGAGGAGAGTCGGCGGTGCCCGCGAGAGGAATCCGTGTCGCGCGCCGACCTGTGGAGCGGGGTCGACCGTCGAGTCGCTCGCTGCGCCGGCGTCGCCGAACTGCGCGATGAGGCGGGGAGCAGCGGGCAGGCGCGCGAACGCGCCGAGCGTCAGGCAGGCGGGACAGGTGCCCGGATCGTGAACCCTCAGGCCCTTCCCGGAATCGGGAGCGGCCACCGACACCGAGGGGCCCATGCGTGACGCGACCGTGGACGCTTCGTACGTCGGCGCACCTGCAGACACCGCCAGATGGACGGCGGCGAGCGCGAGTGCAACGAGGCGGAAGGCGCGGCGGACGGAGGTCATGAGCATCTCAATGGTAATGCATACAGCCGGATGCGGGATGGGTTCCTCCATGAGTCCGCATCGTGCGTTGACGCCGCCTCACGGGGGAGAACACCGTGCCGACCGGCTCTGTTCATGCATGCCCGCACTTCCATTGGAGCGCATGACAGAGCATATTTTATGCACCGTAAACATTCCCGGAACTTTTTACTTGCGAACTGACCTGACGTTGATGTCCGACACTTCCCGAGCTCGAATCTCCGTGCGCGCGGCTGCCCTGCTGCTGGGACTCTCCGCGATGCCCGCGGCCGCCCAGACCGACTTCTATAATACCGATGCAGGACGTCCTCTCCAGATCGAGGATGCGCTTCCCGTCGAGCGGCGTGCCTTCGAGCTCCAGGCCGCCCCGCTCCGCCTCGAGCGCTCCCGATCGGGCATCTACCACTGGGGAATCGAGCCGGAGGTTGCCTACGGGATCCTGCCGCGGACGTACATCGAAGTCGGAGTTCCCTTCGCGTTCATCGACGCCGGAGGAGAACAGACCGCCGGGCTGTCGGGCGTCGAGCTCACCGCCTTTCACAACCTGAACGTCGAAACCTCGATCCCCGCGCTGGCTGTCGCCGCCACCGTGCGCCTCCCGGTCGGTGCGTTGGCCGCGGACGAAGCGTACACATCGGTGAAGGGTATCATGACACGCACCTTCACCTGGGCCCGCTTCCACGTAAATGGCGAGTACACGTTCGGCTCCCGCCTCGATGCAGGTGACGTCGCGGGTGCCGGTGCCGCCGAGCTCTCGAGCTGGCTCGCCGGCATCGCGATCGACCGCACCTTCCCGCTCCGGGCGCTGCTCGTGAGCGGTGAAGTGTATGCACGAGAGCCGATCCAGACCGATGAGGACATCGAATGGAACACCGGAATCGGCCTCCGCTACCAGCTCGATCCCCGGTTCAATATCGACGGCGGCATCGGTCGCCGTCTCACCGGCGACGACCGGGGCTGGTACGTCACCTTCGGCACGGCCTACGCGTTCGGACTTCCATGGCGCCGGTAATCGCGGCGACAGCGCAGCGTGCTCGCTCGTTTCATCGTGCGCTCATCAATCGTTTGGAGACGGTAATGATTCGACGCTTTCGCGGCTCGACGACACGGGCCACTTTCATTGCACTCGCAGCGCTCGTCACTGCTGCGCCCGATGCGCGAGCGCAATGGTCGACGACCTACGAGCAGTTCTACCTCCAGGCGCCGCACAACTGGACGTTCCGCGACCGCTACCAGGCGGCCGATCGGTTGTTCAACGCCTTCGACTACGGCCACGCGATCCTGTACGAGACGCTCTGGACGAAGCCCAACGCACCGGCATCCGCCCTCGAGGTGAAGGAGTACGATTTCCTCACGAAGAAAGTCCTCGTGAAGCCGCCGCGCGTTCCGCTCGAGGAGGCCGCGATCGAGATCGCCTACGCCCAGCTCGCGCCGGAAGCGAAGATGATGTTCGAATGGGCGCACATTCTCCATCGCCAGATCTACGACGTCCTCGCCGATGAACGGCTCAGCGACGCACGCAAGGACGCCGAGGTTGCGCGGCTTCTGGCCTACTACCGGACGCGCAGCGACCTCGCGTTCAGCTCGCGGCCGAAATCGATGGAGCTGATGCAGGAACAGCCGTACTCGCTCGCCTTCCGTGAGCGATATCCGAAGTTCAATGGGTTGATCTGGGGCTACCACTGGCTCCAGGTCGGGCTGTACGAGCCACTGCTGGTCAACACCACCCCCGAGACACGACAGGCCGGCGTCCGCGCGACGGTCGCGCGCTTCTGGCAGATGCTCGACGATGCGCCGAAGCACCTGCCCTACCAGATGCCGATGACCTCGGCCGTCGCCCCGGCGTTCGCCGCGCGCTACCCCGAGGCGGCGATCATCTTCGACAACCTGCATTCGATGCACGACGTCATCTCGGACATCCTCGCCAACCCGAGCGTGCCGCGTGACCGGAAGCGCGCGGAGATCCTTCGCGCGGCCCGTCTGTATGCAGACGACACGTCGTACGTGATGTCCGTCCAGGCCTGGCTCACGATGAGCCGGGAGATGGGCATCGAGAACATGGGTGGGCCATCGGTCGGGTTCCTCACCGCCCT
>JANOCW010000346.1:0-5525 GCA_031412375.1 Gemmatimonadaceae bacterium
CCCGGCGGGCGGCGTCCGCGAAGTCCGATTCCTGGCGGGCATTCCGGGCACCTATTACTACTGGGCGTCGACGCGCGACGTGCCGGTACTCGCCGCGCGAGGCGGGATGGACTCGCAGCTCTCGGGGGCCATCGTCATCGACCCGCGCGGCAGGCCGGCCGCGGGCCGCGACCGCGTCTTCCTGATTGGTCGGTGGGGCGTTCCCATTGCCCCCGCGGCGGTGGACTCGTCCGGCTCGCGCCTGGTGATCAACGGCAAGGCGTGGCCGAATACCGAACGACTCGACTACACAGCGGGAGACTCCGTCCGCTGGCGAATCATCAATGCGAGCTCGCTGGTGCATCCCATGCACCTGCACGGGTTTTACTTCCAGGTGATGAGTCGGGGCGATGCGAAGACCGACACCATCTATGCACCGGGTAGCCCGCCGCACCTGGCCGTCACCGATCGCGTAGCCCCTTTCCGAACGATGTCGCTCACCTGGGTGCCCGTTCGGCCGGGCAACTGGCTCTTTCACTGTCACGACAATCTTCACGTCGACCGCAACAGTCCCCTGCCCGGAGCGCCCCCCACATCAGCCACCGCTCACCACGTCGGAAACCACGCGCGCGAGATGATGGGTGGACTGGTGATGGGCGTACACGTGCGGCCAAGGGGAAGCATGACCGTGAAGCCGGAGCCCGAGGCGCGACGGCGTCTGCGGTTGATCGCACGTGTGGACTCCGGCGGCACGGTGAGCGAGCCCGCGTACGGGTTCGCGGTCGAGGAGCGCTCACGCCCCGCGCCTCCCGCCCCGCTGTTGCCGGGACCCACCCTCGTGCTGAAGCGCGGTGAACCGGTCGCGATCACGATCGTGAACGAGCTTCCGGAGGCGACCGCCGTGCACTGGCACGGCATGGAGCTCCAGAGCTACTTCGACGGAGTCGCCGGCTACGCTGGTCGCCCCGGCCGACTGGCGCCGGCGATCGCCCCGCGAGATTCGTTCGTGGCGCGCTTCACGCCGCCACGCGCGGGCACGTTCATGTACCACACCCACATGGACGAGGTCCGACAGCAGAAAGCCGGGCTGTCGGGCGCGCTGATCGTGATCGATCCCTCGGCGACGTACGATCCCGCCACCGACATGGTCTTCCTCATCACGACGCCGCGCCACGATCCGACGTCGCCGTCCGTGTTTCTCAATGGCAGCGCCTCGCCGCCCCAGGTCGAGATGCGCGCGGGCGTACGCCATCGGTTGCGCGTGATCAATCTCCATACGTTCCGCCCGAGCATGCGCTTCGAGGTGCGGCAGGACTCGGCGCTCGTCACCTGGCGCGCAGTGGCGAAGGATGGAGCGGAGCTCCCGGCGGGGCTCGCGACGGAGCGCCGCGCCAGTCAACAGCTCGGCAATGGCGAGAATTACGACTTCGAGTACACGCCCTCAGTGCCCGGAACCCTGCGGATCGATGTGACGACAGGCGCTGGTGTGGTGCTCGTGTCGGTGCCGATTCGAGTGCGCTGAGTCGGGTAGAATGGAATCGCTCACCGTGGATGACCAGCTCTTCGCCGCGGCACGCAACGGTGATGTGAAGGGACTCACCGTGCTGCTGGATGCGCAGCCGACGCGGCTGCACGCGCGCGCGAAGCCCTATCAGTGGACGTTGCTGCACACCGCGGCGCACCGGGGCCAGCTCCCCGTCGTCGACCTGCTCCTCGAGCGTGGGCTGGATGTGAACAGCCGCGAGAACGGCGACAACACTGTCGCGATGCACTGGGCCGCGGCCGCCGGTCACCTCGACGTCGTGCAGCGGCTGGCCGACGCAGGTGGCGACGTCGTTGGACATGGCGATGACCACGAGCTCGAGATCATCGGCTGGGCCACGTGCTGGGAGGGATGCGACGACGACGCGCATCGTGCGATCGTGGACGTGCTCGTCGGGCGCGGCGCGCAGCACCACATCTTTTCCGCCATTGCGGTGGGTCTCGCGGATGAAGTGCGGCGGATCGTGGCGGCCGATCCTGCGGCATTGCACACGCCCATGAGTCGCAACGAGGACTTCCAGCGCCCCCTCCACTTCGCAGTGCGGAAGAACCGCGCGGAGATGGTCTCACTGCTCCTCGAGCTGGGCGCCGATCCGGCGGTGACCGACGGATCCGGCGCTCCCGCAGCCGCCTACGCCGCGGACCCCGGCGTGGATCGACGCGTGATCGAGACGCTCGCCCGCAGCGGGCCGGTCGATCTGTTCATCGCACTCTCCCTCGGGGACGAGGCCAGGGCGGCGCGCCTCGTCGAGGAGAATCCCGCCATCCTCGCGCGCGATGCCGCGACGGCGGGCGTGTTGCACCTGACGGCGAAGCGCGGTGACGCGTCAGCCGTGCGATGGCTCCTCGCCCATGGCGCCGAGCCCAACACACGGTGGAGTCACTGGGGAGGCGTCGTGACTCCGCTGCACTTCGCGGCGATGAAGGGTCATGCGGACGTCGTGCGTGAGTTGCTGGACGCCGGTGCCGATCCTCACATTCGCGACAGCATGCACGACGGCGATGCGATGGGCTGGGCGCAACACGGTGGTCACCCGGAGATCGTCGGCATGCTCGAGGCGCATGCGCGGAGGTCGTGAACCGCCCAGGGATCGAGACGTCGTCCGAGCTCCGCCTCCAACTCTGCGAACCGGGAACCGGGATACTGAGGGCGGGTCGCAGTCCCGCGGCCCGGGCTATCGGAGCCGCTTCATGACGATCTCGGTCTTTTCACGGAGCACCATCTCGCCGAACCGCTTCTCCAATGCGTCGGCCTTGTCCTTGCCGCCTTCTCGGCGGGCGAACGCCTCCTGCCACCGCCTGCCGAGCGCGGTCTCCCGAAACGCCAGCTCTGCGGGGCCTCCCGCCATTGGGAAGTACACAACGTGGTCCCACTCCCCAGTCACGACGTCGAACGGGATGACTTCGCGACCGATCTCCTTGTCTACCGGCCAGAAGTGCTCGTAGATGATCTTTCGGGCTTCGTCGGCTGTCCCGGGCTTGAACTTCGAGTAGCTCACGATGTACCACGTCACCCCTTCGATCTGGGTTCCCGGTTGTGCGCCCTGAGCGAACACGGGCGTCGTGGCAGACGCGAGGAATAGAGCGGCGAGCAGCGGGGTGCGCCTCATGGTGCCTCCTCTCAGTGTGGACAGCCGAACTGTTGAATACGCGAACGAAGCGTGTCCTCGTACGGGAGCAGAAATGCGCGCTATTCAGCCCGAGTCGTTCACACCATAGGCGGGAATGATCGGGCGATCGTTCCGGCTGCCGCGACGATTCCCGATGATGTACTGCGACCCCGCATCCTCGCCGAGCAGGCATTCGCTGTAGATCCGTGGATATCGGTCGGGCCCGTCCATCGGGTGAACGTGCAGGTGCGTATCGATCCGCTGTGTGATCGGGTCGGTCGGGCCGGTCATCGCGGTCGGTGAACAAGTGTCACTCCCGCATCATGCGGAACTCGAATGCCTGGCGGGAGAGAACCGCCACCGCGCACCCGCCAATCTCGCCGGGAAGAAAACGCGATTTTTCGAGCGCGTCGAACACGGCATCGGCGAAGCCGCGATCCGTTGCATTCAGGAGCCGCATGGTTCCCGGTGTGACGCGGCCGTTGGCGCCAATGATGAATTCGAACGTGACTTCTCGGTTGAGCCGCGCGCTGCTTAGATGCGAGGGATAGGCCGGTGGTCTCCTCCGCTTCGCGTCCGTGACGGCAGGCGCCGAGAATCGAGTGCCGGGCAGTTGCAGCCTGACGATGGGTTGCGTCGCAGTGCGCCGCGCCCAGACGATTGAATCCAGCGGAGACCTGGTGGCACGGCCGGCGGCCGGCTCGAAGGTGAGCGCGACGAACAGGGTGAAGTCCCTCTCGATGCAGAGCAGTGAGGGAGCAGGCATGCCTTCATCCTGCACCACGGCCTGGAGCGCGGTCGTGAACGCGGCATCCACCGCAGGAACGAGGGACGACTGGGTGAGTGCGATTCGGTCCGCCTGACCGGTGGGTCGCACGGTCACCATCGCTTCGGCCCCGAGCACGGGAACCGCGACATCCCTGGAATCGCCCGTCGGGCCGGCCCACGCGGCGAAGGGGAGCGGGGTCGGCAACCGCAAGGTCATCGCGAGTCCCTCGAGCAGGAGCATCGCGTACAAGCGCGCCGAGTCCGGCGCTGCGTGCCCGAGTTGCGCGAGGGCATACAGGGTTCTCGTACGCCCGTGTGGGCCGGGCTCCGCAGCGGGCGGCGTCGTACAGGCTGGCGCGGGCGCCACCCCTCCTCCGCCTGTGCGCCGGCGCGGTGCGTCACCGCGAGGAACAGCAGCACCGACGTCATGATGTGCAGGTTCTTCATGTCGTCTCCACCGGTCTCCGCGAAGGGCGTTCGTCGGCGCCGCGCCCCGATCGTAGCCCCGGCAGCCCCGGAGCGCAAATCGTGGCCTCATCGGCGAGACCCTGACGCTCGCTTTCCGTGCGGCAGCGGCGCGTGGTGCGGCAGCGGCGCGTGGTGCGGCAGACTCGCGTGGTGTGGCAGACATCGCGTTGGAGCCATTGGAGGAACTCTGGAGCGAGGCGACACGGGGGAGGACGTTGCATTGCGATAGCTTTTAAGCTATCATGCACACCATGCCTCCCCGTGCGACCCCGCGAAACCTGCTGATCGAGGCCCGTCGTCTCGGTCGGCTCACCCAGCGCGCGCTCGCCGACCGGGCCGGCACGGTGCAGTCGGTCGTCGCGCGAATCGAGGGTGGTTCCACGAGTCCGACCTGGGATACACTGACGCGCCTGCTCGATGCCGCGGGGTTCGAGCTTCGGGTCGCGCTGCACCCCGCTCCCGAGGGCGACTCGCACATGCTTGGCGACGTGGGGCGCATCCTCCGCCTGAGTCCGGAGGCGCGGCTGATCGAACTGCGCAATGCGGCGTCCTTTCTCGCCGCCGCGCGACGCCGTGATTAATGTCGCTCCGCTCGACCCCGAGCTCCTCGTCACGACGCTTGCCCGGCACCGCGTCCGCTACGTGCTCATCGGGGCCGTCGCAGCCCGGCTTCAGGGCTTCCCGCGCATGACGGCCGATGCCGACATCACCCCCGCCCGCGGTCCCGCCAACGTGCGGCGACTGGCGGCG
Organism: Gemmatimonadaceae bacterium; assembly: GCA_031412375.1. Lineage (GTDB taxonomy): Bacteria > Gemmatimonadota > Gemmatimonadetes > Gemmatimonadales > Gemmatimonadaceae > JANPKQ01. The sequence continues at coordinate 5,118 of JANOCW010000346.1, forward strand.
GCACTGCGCGAGCTTGACGCCCGGATCTTCACGGACTCGGTGCCCGAGGGGCTGCCGTTCGATTGCAGCCCCGCGATGCTGGCGCGCGCCGAGCTCTGGAACTTCACGACCCTCGCGGGACGTCTCGATGTCGCGTTCACGCCGAGCGGGACGCGCGGCTACGACGATCTCATTCGCGGCGCGGTGTCATTCGACGTGTTCGGAACGACGATCGATGCCGCGTCGCTGGAGGACATCATTCGCTCCAAGGAAGCAGCTGATCGGCCCCAGGATCGTGAGGACATCGTCGTCCTGCGTGCGATGCTCCGAAGGCGTGCGGGGACGGCGTAGCGGTCACTACCGCCGCTCGTACCGCTCCTCCAGCGTCCCGGTGCGCAGGGCCGTCCGCCGCACCAGCGCCGTTCCGAC
>JANOCW010000347.1:0-1677 GCA_031412375.1 Gemmatimonadaceae bacterium
GGAGATGCCCAAACGTGAGGCAGCCGTCCCAGCTCACCTAGGTGCCCGGTTTATCGCTCACCTACCTGCCCGGTCAGTACCGCCGAGGGCCGAGAGCGAACGCCGAGAGCCGAGCAACTGTCTTGGATTTCATGCGTCGACGGGGGTCGGTGGTGACCACGCGCGGCAGGTGCGGACCATCTCGTTGAGGATGGTGAGGAGTTTCCGAGCGCAGGCGATGAGGGCGACTTTCTTCGGCTTGCCAGCGGCGAGTAGGCGTTGATAGAACGACCGGATGACCGGGTTCCAGCGCGTGGCCACCAAGGCGGCCATGTACAGCGTCGCGCGGACACTGGCGCGACCGCCATGAATCATCCGGCGCCCACGCCACTGGCCCGAGTCCCGATTCATCGGGGCGATGCCGACGAGTTTGGCAATCGCGCGACGATTCAGCCGGCCGAGCTCGGGCAGTTCCGCGAGGAGCGTGTGCGAGACTACAGCGCCGACGCCCGGAGCGCTTTGCAGCAGTTCGTCGCGCTCGCGCCACACCGGGCTGTTGCGGACCAGCTGCTCGAGATCCGTATTCGTCATCGCCAGTTCGCGCTCGAGATACGCGATGTGCTTCTTAAGGCTCTTTTTCACCCCGTGCTGCGCGCGGCCGATCGCGAGCCCGAGCCGGTTCCGTTCGGCTTGCAACATCTCGAGCAGTTGCCGGCGCCGCGTCAGGACCGACTCCAAGTTCTGGGCGGATTCGTCCGGCAGCGGCCGCGGCTTGGGGCGCACACGGTCCGCAAACAGCGCGAGCACGCCCGCATCCACGCGATCGGTCTTCGCGAGCTGGCCGGTCGCTTTCGCATAATCGCGGACCTGCCTTGGATTGGCCACCACCACCGGCAACCCCGCCGCGCTCAACGCCGCGACCGCTGGGATCTCGTACCCTCCGGTAGCTTCCAGCACGACCAAGGTTGGGGCGAGCTCCTGCAGGCGGGTCACCAGGGTCGCAATCCCGCTCTCGGCATTCGCACAGGTCCAGATCGTCCCGCTCGGACGCACCGCCACCACAAGCTCCGCCTTCGCCACGTCGATTCCTACGAACATTCGGGCACCCTCCAAGAGAGTGTCGCGCGCTCCCGCTCTTGTCTTCATTCGGGATCGGCCTGTGGCCGTCCCCAGCAACTGTTCGGGCTGTACGCGACAAGTGATCGGAGTACCGCTCAGGCTCGGCCGCGGTCTCGAAGACCCAGGGCCAATCGAGCTGGTACTCACGACCAACTTGCCCTCAACTTGCTTACTTCGGCAGATACAAGAGCCACAGCTGAGCGGTACCGGCAATCCCCCTACGCAGAACCAGCGTTCCGCCGACGCCGCTCGCCTCTCGCAGTGAGCACCATGCGTCAGTCATCGCAAGCCTGCCCATCCGATGAGGAAGAACCCATGGAAACGCTCAGAATTCCCTCGATCCACCCCAGGCAGAGCATCCGCGCCAGCAAAGCCGCGCCCGTCATCATTGCGACGGACGGTCAGGCGCAGTCGGATGCGGCGCTCGTGGTCGGCAAGCTGTTCGCCGAGTCGTCGTCGGCGATGCGCGTGGTCAGTGTCATCCGCCCGCTGCCAGTCATACCCGAAGCGGGGGTGGTGCCGAGCTCGGAACTGGAGCAGTCCCGTCGCACGGAGATGCAGCGGGAGGTCATGGAGCAG
>JANOCW010000348.1:0-2862 GCA_031412375.1 Gemmatimonadaceae bacterium
TCGCGTTCGACGTCTCCGTCCGCAGGCATACATGCGTTCTGAAGCCCTGGCCGCCGCGATCATCGCCGCGGTGTTTGTCACTTCGCTCGGCGCCACTCACGGCGCGCCTGCGATCGAGCGCGCACGGGCCAACGACAATCGAGAGCCTGCTGGAGTACTGCGCGACGGCGTGCTCACGCTGCGCATCGACGCGCGCCTCGGCGATTGGCATCCGGACAACGACAGCGGGCCGGGCGTCGCCGTGCCCGCGTTCGCGGAGCCCGGGCGCCCGCCGCAGATCCCCGGGCCGCTCATCCGCGTGCCCGCGGGGACCACGATTGCGCTCACGCTCCGCAACCAGCTCGAGAGCGACACGCTCGTCGTGCGCGGACTGCACGCGCGGCCTGGCACAGATGCGCCCGTGACGCTGCTGCCGGGCGAGTCACGCACCGTCAGCTTTCCGCTCGACGCCCCTGGCACGTACTACTACTGGGGGACGACGACCGGGCGGGCCTTCGACTTCCGCATCGGCCACGACGGGCAGCTCTCCGGCGCCATCGTGGTCGATGAACCGGGCGCTCCACCGCCGCGCGACCGCGTGATGGTGATCGGTATGTGGGCCGACACCGTGGGACGCGCGCAGACCCGACGCACGCGCGTGCTCGCGGTAATCAACGGCCGGTCGTGGCCAGGCACAGAGCGCCTGTCGTACGCGGTGGGGGACACCGTGCAGTGGCGTGTGGTCAACGCATCGGCCGACGCGCATCCGATGCACCTGCACGGCTTCTACTTCCGTGTGGACAGCCGCGGCGACGGCATGCGCGACACGACCTACCGTGCCGGCGCCGGCGATCGTGCGGTCACCAGCGCGCTGGTTGTCGGTGCCCCCATGCGCATCACCTGGATTCCGGAGCGTCCGGGCAACTGGCTGTTCCACTGCCACCTCCCCGAGCACTTCGAACGACGAGGCCCGCTGGGTGTGGACGTGCCGGCCGCCTCGGCATCGGTCGGGCCGGATGCACACGCGCATTCCGCGAATCACGCCGAAGACGGCATGAGCGGCCTCGTCATGGGGATTCACGTCCGCGGCACTGCGGGTGCGGCGAGACCGTCAGCCCCGACAGCGGAGTCAGCTCGTCGCCGAGTTCGGCTCCTCGTGCGTCGAAACCGCGGCGGCACCGACTCGGCGCCCTATTTCGGATTTGCGATCCAGGAAGGCCCGACTGAACCCCGTCCTGATTCAGGGCTCCGCCTCGGTCCTCCCCTCGTGCTCGTGCGCGACCAGCCCGTCAGCATCACCGTCGTGAACAGGTTGCGCGAGCCGACGGCGGTGCACTGGCATGGCATCGAGCTGGAGAGCTACTACGACGGGGTAGCCGGATTCAGCGGTGATGGGCGGCGCCTCGCACCCCTCATCGCTCCACGCGATTCGTTCGAGGTCCGCTTCACGCCCCCGCGTGCGGGCACGTTCATCTACCACACCCACGCCGATGAGACACGGCAGCAGCCGGCGGGCCTCGCCGGCCCGCTGATCGTTGTCGAACCCGGCACGACGTACGACCCATCCACTGACCGCACGGTACTCTTCACGACGCCATGGTCGTTGGCCGACCAGGCGCGCGCTATCATGGTGAACGGGAGCCTCACGCCCACACCGCTCGTCCTGCGCGCGGGCACGACCTACCGCCTCCGCTTCATTAACATGACGACGCGCCGGCCGGCGATTCGGGTGGAACTGCGTCGCGACAGCACGCTCCTCGCCTGGCGCAGGCTCGCGAAGGACGGCGCCGATCTGCCGAGCAGCAGGCAGGTTGCCGGCGTAGCGCGACACGAGATCTCGATCGGCGAGACCTTCGACATCGAGCTGACGCCGGACACCGTCGGCGACATGCGACTCGACATGCGGATCGGCGGGCGGACCGTCAATGGACCGATCCTCGGCGTGCTCCCGATACGCGTGGTGCGGTGAGGGAGAACCATGCCTGATCAGTCCATCCCGCGCCGAGCGTTCCTGACGGCCACCGCTGCCGGCGTCGCCGGGATTACCGGCCTCGTACGCGCTCCCGGAGCCACCGGTGCGTCCGCGGCGCCCGAGCCGACGCTCAAGCTGGGAGTCGCCAGCTATTCCCTGCGCCAGTTCCCGCGCGCGGCGGCGATCGAGATGATCCGTGCCCTGCGCACGCCGTATGTGAACATCAAGTCCGTGCACCTGCCGTACACCCTCTCGGCCGCGGAACTGGCGACCGCACGCCGCGACTTCGAGGCGGCGGGATTGACGATCGTCGGCGGAGGCACCATCACCTTCGAGCGCGATACCGATGAAGAGGTCGGCAAATACTTCGCGTATGCGAAGGGCGCGGGCATGCCCCTGATCGTGGCGACGGCGGCGCCCCCGATCCTCCCCCGGATCGAGCGGTTCGCCAGGCGGTTCGATATCGCGGTCGCGATCCACAACCATGGGCCGGAAGACCCGCACTATCCGTCGCCGTACGATGTCCTGCGCTACGTGAAGGACATGGACCCGCGCATGGGACTCTGTGTCGACATCGGCCACACGGTGCGCGCCGGCACCGACGTGGTGAAGGCGCTCGCCGATGCCGGTCCGCGCGTCCTCGATCTCCACATCAAGGACCTTCGCGACCTGAAGGTGCGGGAGAGTCAGACCATCGTCGGCGAAGGGGCCATGCCGATCACCGACATCTTCCGGCAGTTGATCGCCATGCGCTACACGGGCTATGCGAACCTGGAGTACGAGATCGATGCGAACGACCCGCTGCCGGGGATGAAGCAGTCGTTCGCCCACATGCGCGGCGTGCTCGCTGGCTTGGCTGCCGGCGGCGGGCGATGACCGCGCCGCGGCATGTCCGCGGCGGTGCCCTGGTT
>JANOCW010000349.1:0-1833 GCA_031412375.1 Gemmatimonadaceae bacterium
CTCCTGCTGACCTTCCTCACGGCATGACCCCCGACGAGCGCAGCGGGCCGAGCGGCCCCGACGAGGAAGGCGAGACGCCCAAGGTCCCGGAGCCTCGCGGAAAAGACTCGCCCAAGGACCCCGCCAAACCGGACGAGGGGAAGAAACCGGACGAGGAGAAGAAGCCGACGGCCAAACCGACGGGCGATGAACGCTTTCGGCGCCAGGAGGACAAGAAGCGCCGCAGCAAGGCGGGCTCCGTCCGCGACGCCATCCGCTCCGAGCTCGAATCGGACGCGGATGACGATGAAGCCGAGGACGCGGAGGATACGAGAGAGGTCATCTCGGTTCGCAACGTCTCCCTGGCGTTCGATGAGCCGATCCTCGAAGACGTCTCCTTCGCAGCACACCATGGGGAGACGATCGTCGTCGTCGGCGAGTCGGGAACGGGGAAGTCGACAATCCTCAAGCTCATTCTTCGCCTGCTCGTCCCCGACAAGGGAACGGTGCTCATCGACGATCAGGACATCACGGGCCTGGACTTCGACGAGGCGCTCCGGGTGCGCCAGAAGCTCGGCATGGTCTTCCAGGGTGCGGCCCTGTTCGACTCGATGACGGTCTTCGAGAACGTCGCCTACCCGCTGCGCGAGCACACGGACCTCAACGACGACGAAATCCTCGCGCGCGTCAGGGAAAAGCTCGAGTTCGTCGATCTCGATCCGGACAAGGTCCTCGATCAGCTCCCCTCGGAGCTCTCGGGCGGCATGAAGAAGCGCGTCGGCATCGCGCGCGGCATGGCGAACAACCCGGAGATCATGCTGTACGACGAGCCCACGTCGGGCCTCGACCCGCTCACCACGGGCACGATTACGCGGCTCATCATGAAGCTGCAGCGCGAGCTCGACGTCACCAGCATCGTCGTCTCGCACGACATTCGGTCGGCGTTCCGCATGGCGACCAAGATCGCCCTGCTCGCGGAGAAAAAGATCAAGTTCTTCGGCACACCGGAAGAGATGACGGGCTCGGACGATCCCTACATCGGCGATTTTCTCGGCGGCCTGTAGCCGCATGCACGATTTTCACGGAACCATGGGGCGGGTGGCAACCACGCTCTTCATCGAGGGATTTGCATGAAACGTTCTACGTTCATTACCTGGGACCAGCTCAAGGTCGGGTCACTGATCCTGCTCGCGATCGCCGTGATGTTCGTCGCGATCCTGAAGCTGAACTCCGCGGTCGGGCTCTTCACGAAGCGCTACGAGCTCGTCGCGCTGCTCGCCAACGCGAGCGGCCTGCGCGTCGGCGGATCGGTGACGGTCGCCGGGCAGCTCGCGGGCACCGTGCGGACGATCGACTTCCTTCCGGTGGATGCCGACACGCTGCACAACCTGCGCGTGGTATTCGAGATCGATGAGAAGCTGAAGCCCCAGGTTCGCGGCAACTCCCAGGCGAAGCTCAAGACGCTCGGCCTCCTCGGCGACAAGATCCTCGACATTAACCCGGGCACGCCCGACTTCGACCCGCTCGAGCCGGGGGACACGATCAACGTCGCTCCCACGCTCGACTACGAGCAGGTCATCTCCCAGGCGGCGGGTGCCGTCGATGACATGGTGGGATTGACGAGCGACCTGCGCGAGATCACCGGCGGTATCGTGCGGGGCGAGGGGACGATGGGCCAGCTGGTCACCAACAAGTCCCTGTACACTCAGCTCGAGACGACGCTCGAGGGGACCAACCGGATGTTGACCCGGCTCCAGGCGCCCAATGGGACGTTCGCGAAAGTGCTCGACGATCCCACGCTCTACAACAACCTGACGGGAATGATCGCGTCCGTGGACGATCTCGTCGCCAAGG
>JANOCW010000350.1:0-51509 GCA_031412375.1 Gemmatimonadaceae bacterium
GCGCTGTACGGCCCGAATAGCGCGAATGGTGTCATGCACATCATCACCAAGTCGCCGTTCGATTCGCCGGGGACGACGCTGACCGTCGACGCGGGCAACCGCTCCGTGCTGCGGACTGCGATCCGGCACGCCGGAGCACCCTCGGAGAAATTCGGTTACAAGCTCTCGTTCGAGCGGTTCACCGGAGACGATTGGGAAAGCGTCGACTCCGTCGAGCTGAAGGCCCGACGCCCGGATGGCACCGTTGCGCCAGTGCAGCGGGACTTCGATCTGGAGAAATGGAGCGGCGAGGCTCGAGTGGATTTCCGCCCGCGGCCGGGCACCAACATCATCGGCACGGTCGGTCGTGCCACGGCCGTCAGTGCCATCGAGCCGACGGGCCTCGGCGCCGCCCAGGTCAAGGACTGGGTCTTCGATTCCTATCAGCTGCGTGCGTCCCAGGGCCGCCTGTTCGGACAAGTCTTTGCCAACATCAGCGATGCGGGCAACACCTTTCTTCTTCGGAATCGCAACAGGGCCGATGGCGGCCAGATCGTCGACAAGTCCAGACAGTACGTCGCGCAGCTGCAGCATGGCTTCGGGTTCGGCGGCGTGGCGATGGACGTCACGAGCGCCGTCGATGCGGGCGCGTCGGTGGTTCGGGATCGCGTCGACCTGATCTACGGAGTCGACTATCAGTACACGGACCCGCGCACGTCGGGTACGATCAACGGACGGAACGAGGAAGACGATGACATCGTCGAGCGGGGCGCCTACGCACAGGCACGAACGCGTATCACGCGCCTCATCGACATCGTTGGCGCTCTTCGCGTGGACGACCACAGTCGCACACCCGATCTGCAGTGGTCACCCCGAGCGGCGGTCATCTTCCACCCGACGCAGAATCAGGCGCTCCGCCTCACGTACAACCGCGCATTCTCCCCGCCAAGCACGAACAACCTGTTCCTCGACCTGATCGGAGGCTCGATCACGTTCACGCCGACGCAGAGCTTCCCTATCCGCACGGTCGGCACTCCGCCAGGCGGACTGGCGTTCCGCCGCGATTGCCCCGCAGGATCGGGAGGCACGACGCTGTGCATGCGGTCACCGTTCGCCGCCGGAGCCAACCTGCCCGTCGATGCCCGTCCGTTCTTCCCGGCGGCGGTCGGCGTTGCGGCGGCCGGCGGGCGACTCGCCGGTGCCCTCGTCAGCCTCGCCGGGCTGACCCCCGCCGAAGCGAGCAGCGTCATCCAGCGACTCGCGACCCTGCGGCCAGCCACCGACAACGCTGCCATTGGAACCGACCTGCGCGTCCTCAATCCGACGACGGGACAGTTCGGTGTCGCGCCGACAACTCTGCGCGACATCTCCGCCATCGAACCGACGATCACCAACAGCTATGAAGTCGGCTACAAGGGGTTCATCGCCAAACGGTTGTCGCTCACGGTCGATGTATGGAGACAGCGCCGCGAGAACTTCGTCGGGCCGCTCACGGTGGAGACACCGAACACCTTTCTCAACGCAGCAGGGCTCGGCGCGTACGTGGCTCCGCGCATCGCCGACATTCTCCTCACCCCCGCCAAGATCGGCGCCGCGGCGCAGGTCATCGCCGGAGCGCTCGGCGGCGTTCCAAACAGTGCGGCCACCGGAGTACCGCTGGGCGTGGTGTACCTCGACAACCAGATCAGCGGCCCGACGGACATCATCCTCGCGTATCGCAACTTCGGCACAGTCGACCTCACCGGTGCGGATTTCGGGACCGAGTTCATCGTCACCCCGAGCATCTCCGTGGCTGGCACGTACTCGTGGGCCGACAAGGATTACTTCCGTGACGCCGGAGGCGATCAGGACATTGCGCTGAACGCCCCTGCCGGCAAAGGCTCGATCACCGGGAAGTACAACAACCAGGGCGGGTTCAGCGCCGAGATTCGCAACCGGTGGGTCAAGTCATTCCCAGCGCTCTCCGGGGTGTACATCTGCAACGAAGTCACGACCGCATGCCCCGAGGGCAAGATTCCCAGCTACTCGCTCCTCGATGCACAGGTTTCCTTCCAGCCGTCGATGTTCCCGAACATGCGGATTGCGCTCACCGGGACGAACCTCCTCGAGAAGGAGCACATCACCTTCGCCGGCGGTGCCCGAATCGGCCGCCTCATCATGACCCGCGTGCAGTACACGTTCTGATTCGCGGATAGCACCACGGTCGGTCACGCGGGGGAGCGACCCAGGTCGCTCCCCCGCGTGTTCATCGTTATGATCGTTGCTTCGTGCGCCCCGACATCACACTGCCGACCCACATTCTCCTCGACGCCACCCGGCGCCTGATCGTCGGGCACCGGGGCGCATCCGCGCACGCGCCAGAGAATACCATCCCGGCATTCAAGCTCGCCGAACGCGCCGGCGCCGACGCGATCGAGCTCGATGTGCGGATGACCGCGGACGGCGTCCCCGTGGTCCTTCACGACCCCACGCTCCTCCGCACCACGGGACGACCGTTCGCGGTCGCCACCGAGACGTTCGCGCGCCTGCGGGAGCTCGATGCAGGGTCGCGCTTCACGCGGGACGGCGGTCGCACCTTTCCCTGGCGCGGGCGCGGCATCCAGCTTCCCTCGCTCGAAGACGTCATCACGGCGATGCCTCGCATGCCGCTCCTCGTCGAGCTCAAGGTGCGTTCTGCGCAGGACGCGGTGCGCGAAGTGCTCGAACGCACTGGCGCGATCGCACGCGCGCTGGTCGTCTCGTTCGACCATCACGCGGTTGCCGGCTTTCGCGACGGATCGACTCCCACCGGCGCGGGAGAGCGGGAAATGATCGCGCTGCTCGCCAGGTCCGTACTCCGCGTTGCACCGCGCGCCGTTCCCTACGAGGCCATCTTCGTCCCCCGACGACTGTGGGGATTTGCCGTCCCGACCGCCCCGTTCACGCGCATCGGACGTGCCCTGTCGATCCCCGTACATACCTGGGTCGAGAACGATCCCGTCGTCGCCCGCCACTTGTGGAGCAGCGGCATTACGGGAATCGTTACGGACGATCCCGGTGCGCTCCGCGTATCGAGAGACTCAGGTTGACGCCCAATCACATTTCCCGATGATGCATCTCGCCGTTCGCCCAGCCCCTATCGCCACGCTCTTTCTGCTCGGCCTGGCGGCGTCCACGCTCCCCGCCCAGGGCACGACGACAGGGACTGGCAGTCGCACCATCACAACCACGACCACGACGACGGTTCGTACGACGCTGACCCCGCCCGTGGCGTTCGTCGATGTTGCCGTCATCCCGATGGATCGCGAGCGAATCATCGAGCACCAGACCGTGGTCATCCGCGACGGGCGCATCGCGAGTGTCGGACCCGCCTCGAGCGCCCGGATTCCCCCTGATGCGCTGCGAGTGGACGGGCGTGGGAAATATCTGATGCCCGGGCTGGCGGAGATGCACGGCCACGTTCCTGCCCAGCCCGGGCCCGTCGCCGACGCGACGATGCTGCTCTTCGTCGCGAACGGCGTCACGACGGTTCGCGGGATGCAGGGAAGCCCCTATCATGTCACCCTTCGCGACGCGATCGAGCGCGGCGAAGTGCTCGGTCCGAGATTTTACGCCGCCGGGCCGCAACTCGATGGGCGACGGGCGGCGACGCCGGCGGCCGCGGTCGCGGCAGTGCTCGAGCAGAAAGCGGCGGGCTTCGACCTGCTCAAGATCCAGGAGGGTGTGGGCCGCGAGGCGTACGATTCGATCATCGCGACGGCTCGGCGCTTGGGCATGCCGGTCGGTGGCCACGTTCCGGATGACGTCGGCCTCTGGCACGCGCTCGCATCGAAGCAGGGCACGATCGACCACCTCGACAACTTCATGGAAGCGGTCGAGGCCACGGCGTTTCCCGCGCAGCACCTCGCCCGGCTTGGCCCGGCCGGGTCGACCGCGGAGATCGATCGGCGCATCGCCGGCGCCGCTGCTGCCGCGCGCGCCGCCGGCATCGCCGTCGTTCCGACCCAGGCGCTCTGGCAGATGCTCTGGATTCCGGAAGACTCGGCGACGCTCAGCCGGAGGCCGGAGCTCCGCTACATGCCGCCCGCCACGCTCGCCGGCTGGTATCGAACGATCCGCCCGGGCGGACGGCTGCGCACCGACGAGGAGCGCCGCGCCTGGATCAGCACCCGCACGCGGATCCTCCGCGCGCTCAGCGACGCCGGAGTTCCCATCCTGCTCGGGACGGACGCCCCGCAACTATTCAGTGTTCCGGGCTTTTCCATTCATCGCGAGATGAAGGCGATGGCGGACGCAGGGATGACCCCTTGGCAGATTCTCCAGAGCGGTACGCGGAACATCGCCCTCCATTTTGGCACGCAGGCGGTGGCGGGAACGGTCGAAGCGGGCAAGGTGGCTGACCTCGTCCTCCTGAACGCCAATCCCCTCCAGAACATCGCGAACGTGCAACGCCAATCCGGAGTCATGGTCCGCGGGCGATGGCTCGCCGAGGGCGAGATCCGGGAGCGTCTCGCGACGCTCGCTGCGTCATATAAGTCTCCCTGACCTCCGCGGCGCCTGAGGGCAGACTGGCCATTTGGCCAGTCTGCGCCACTCCCAGCGTATCCTCCACTGGCGCAGCATCTTGATGGTGGGTGACGCCGATGTGACGAGCCGCTGTTACCCTGTGCGCCGCGTCACCACTGGCCTCTCCCTGACCTCCCGGACAGGCTTACGCTGAGCTCACTCGGTCGTCCATCAATGTAGGGCCGGACTGGCTCCGGCTCTCGTCACAACGGAGAGTCAACTGAACCGACGGGAAACACCTCCTCGCCGACGCGAACGACAGCGCCGGCCCTTTGTTCTTCTCGGCTGTGCCCTCCTGGCGGCGGCCGGGTGGAGATACTCCACCCAGCCGACTCCGGCGCTGGGCGGGACGCTGGACGACACCCCGGTCGTGGTGCGTGCGCCAAGGCCGCCGACGTCGCCGTCGACCCAACTCGCGGCGTTCGTCGCTGACTCGCTCCTTGGACTGAGCGGGAAGCTGCGCGTCCGCTTCCTCACCCAGTCGATCAGTGCCGCGCTTCCCCAGTTGTCTCGCGCGCTCGACCGCGGGCCTGGCGTGTACGCGGCAAAGCCAGACTCGACCAAGACGCCGTTCTCCTTCGTCTCACTCCACCCCTTCTCCGCGAAGCGCGGTGACCGGTTGGGCGGGTACCGAATGGGATTCTGGCCGGCGGAGATGCGGCTGATGTCGTCGTCCGCCTACAGCAATCCCGAAGGATTCATCGAAGTCACGCGTGAGAACCAGGACCTGTTCGTCTCGGAGCACTTTCGGCTGCGCGACTTCCTCACGCATGACCAGACGGATGTCTGGCCGAAGTACCTCGTCCTCCGCGAGGCGCTGCTCGACAAGCTGGAGCTCGTGATCGCGGACCTCACCGTTCACGGCGTCCCGGCATCGAAGGTCACCGTGATGTCGGGCTTCCGCACGCCACACCACAATCAGTACGGCGTTGGCGAGGACGGTGGCGCGCGCGATAGCCGCCACCAGTTCGGCGACGGAGCCGACATCATCATCGACAGCGACGGCAACGGTCGCATGGACGACCTGAACTTCGACGGCCGGATCGACGTGCGCGACGTGGACGAAATCCTCCACGCAGTGAATCGCATCGAGCGGCTGTATCCGGATCTCATCGGCGGCGTGGGGAAGTACGCCGCCATGGGCCCGCGCGGTCCGTTCGCCCACATCGACGTTCGGGGCTACCGCGCCCGCTGGGATTCCGACCGTTCAGGCGGCCGACGGTCCTCGTCGCGCCCGGAGCGTGCAGAGGTCGCGAACACCAAGGGCACCTGCCGGGCGACGGGTGCGTCTGCAATCCTGTGTGCAGTCAGGAGTCGCCGGTAGGACCAACCGGCCACGGGCTCACGGCGCCGCGCTTCCCGTCCACGTCAGCGTCCACCGGCGAGTCTCGCCGCCTTCGAGCCAGTGTGCGCGTCGCCAGCCGCCGAGGGCGTCGGACAGCGTATCCGGGGCTCCGATGCAGGGCTCGAAGGCAAGGTTGGAGTAGGTCCGAATGCGACGCGATGGACTCCAGCCCTTGGCGTTGATCCAGAGCCCGAAATCCGGTACCTCGGCGCGGTCGAACCGCACCTCCAGGCGCGCCCCGCCCTCCTCGATCGCGGCGATGCCGGGCACGCTGTCGAAGAACAGCTTGCACGCGAAGCGCTTTCCGAGGGATAGGGGCCGAGAGACATCCAGCACCTCCCTTGGAGTGCGGAGATTCGGCCAGCGGTGCTCTGCCCCAACCCCGCCGATGTCGATCCGTTCCGAGCTGAAGACGCGCACCGGCTCTCCCTCGGGGAGCAGCAGGCGGGTGCTTTCGGTGAGGGGCAGGAGCGGGTGCGAGGACCAGATGAACGGAAGGCGGTCCGTTCCGTCGTTGCGGGCAGCGTAGTCCATGCTCACCACGCCGCTGGCGGCGACGCGCACGGTGCGCGTGAAGTGATAGGGCATTCTCGCCCCCACCCAGACCATCGTCGCCTCCTGACCATCGGACCGCGTGTTCAGCTCAACGGTCGGACGTTGTGACCAGAGCTCGCCGTGGTCCTGGAGCTCGACGCCCGCGTACGTCTCGGCGGCCGGCGGGAGCGCGCAGGGACCGACCGTCGGAAAGCATTCATCGAAGCCGCCGCTGTCGGCGGTCTTGACGTACGACGAGGCCGGCACCGGAGTCCGATAGGGAATCGCCGCATTGGTCCAGAGCCATTGGCGTCCCGCGATCTCGAGGGAGGCGATCTTGCCGCCCAGCTCGGGAATCAGAACCACCCGCGATCCGCCGGCGCTGAGCTCCGCGCTTCCGAAGCCCTGCGATTCCGTCAGCGGGGGTCGTCGTCGTTTCAGCAGCACGCGCGCACGGCGAAAGGGCGCGCGCAGGCGTCGTGCATCACGCGATCGCCCCGGCGTCGATCCCGCGGGTGGCGAAAACCCGGGCGACGGTCTCCCCGATCTTGTTGTTCGGCGTGCTCGCGCCGGCGGTCAATCCCACTCGGATCTCTCCGCTGGAAGGCATCCACCTCCCCACCACCACCTCGCTCTTCGCGCCGATGGGCAGGTGCCGGATCGTGCCAGCATCCGGGTCGATGCAATCCGCGTCCTCGATGTGGTATGTCGGCACGCGCTCGGCGCAGAGCGCCGCGAGCGAGATGGTGTTGCTCGAATTGTAGCCGCCGACCACCACCATCACATCGAGAGGCTCGGCGAGCAGCGCCGCGACCGCATCCTGGCGGTCCTGCGTCGCGCTGCAGATCGTGTCGAATGTGCGAAAGTGTTCGGCGCGGTGGTCCGGCCCATAGACACGCTCCATCGCGGATCCCACTTCCTCCCCGATCGCGAGTGATTCACGCGCGAGCATCGTCGTCTGGTTCGCGACGCCGACGCGACGCAGGTCGCGCTCCGGATCGAAGTCCGGAGAGATGGCGCGCGCGAACCGCTCGAGCAGTCGGGTGCGGTCCACGCGCCCCTCGATGTAGTCGCAGACGACGCGCGCTTCCTCCATGTTGCGGACGACGAGATACTGTCCCCCCGGATAGCGCTCGACCTGCGAGGCCGTCGCGCGCGTCTCCTCATGGTAGTACTTGCCATGGATCAGCGCGGTGTAGCCATCACGCGCGTAGCTGTCCACGCGCTTCCATACGTTGAGCACAGAGCCGCAGGTCGTGTCGACCACCACGCAGCCGAGGGCTCTCAGCGTCTGGAAGTCGGTGATCGTGACGCCGAACGCCGGAAGGATGACGACGTCCGACGGGAGGACCGCGGTGTAGTCGAATCCCGACGGTCCGGGTACCAGGAACTCGATCCCCATGTCACGGAGCTTCGCATTGACGTGGGGGTTGTGGATGATCTCGCCGACGAGGAGGATCCTGCGATCGGGGAACTTGTGGCGGGTCTGGTAGGCGTAGTCCACCGCCCGCTCGACCCCATAGCAGAAGCCGAACTCGTGCGCGAGCCGCACCGTGACCCCGCCCGTCGACAGGGTGAAATTGCCGGAGCGGAGGAGCTCGACGAGATGCCCGCTGTAGTCCGACGCGAGGACTCCCTCGACCTCGGCCTTGAGGCCAAACCCCTTTCGGACGTAGGTGTTTTCAGCGGGCGGCATGGCTGAAATCTAATCGTGAACGGCCCCCGGGACGTTCCCGGAATCCCCCGCGCCTCGCCCGACCCGGCCCATGGCAGTACATTCGTGGGTCCTGCGGGGTCGCGCTGCTCCCTCCCCTGCTCAATGAGCCCAGAAGAACCGACCGCCGCCCTTCCCCCGCTCCTCAAACCTCCAGCGCTCGTGAAGGGCGACTCCATTGGAGTCGTCGCGCCATCGTATGCCCCCAGGCCGGGCTGGCTGCACCGCGGGGTGAAAGCGCTCGAGCGCGCAGGGTACGGGGTCATCCTGGATAGCGAGATTGAAACCGTGCGCCGCTTTCAGCGCATGGAGGATGAGCGCCGGGCCGAGAATTTCATGGGGATGTGGCTCGACCCACGGGTGAAGGCGGTCATCGGGGGCACCGGGGGGTACGGAGCGGTGCGAATGCTTCCGCACCTGGAGCCCGAGATATTTCGGCGGAACCCGAAGGCCTTCGTGGGCTATTCCGACGTCACCGCCCTGCATCTGTGGCTCATGCGCCGAGCGGGGCTTCGGGTCTTTCACGGCCCGACCGTCGACGACCTCATTCCGAGTACACGGGATCCGACGATGTCGTCGCTGCTCGCGG
This sequence comes from Gemmatimonadaceae bacterium, assembly GCA_031412375.1. Classification (GTDB taxonomy): domain Bacteria; phylum Gemmatimonadota; class Gemmatimonadetes; order Gemmatimonadales; family Gemmatimonadaceae; genus JANPKQ01. The sequence goes on from JANOCW010000350.1 coordinate 8,707, forward strand.
CGCTCACGACGCCGCGGCCGACGACCCGAATGGGTCGGGAGATCGCTCGCGCCGTGCGCCCCGGTCGCGCCGTGGGACGACTGATCGGAGGCAACCTCTCCCTCGTGCAGCAGACCATCGGGACGCCGTACGAGGTGGATACCCGGGACGCGATCCTGTTTCTCGAGGAGACGCGCGATCCCATGTCCGTTGCCGATGAGCGGCTCGTTCACCTCCGCGCCGCGGGATTGCTGCGGAGCGTGCGCGGAGTCGTCTTCGGTCAGCTCTCGATCGATCGCTCGGAGGAAGACGAGTTCGAGGATTTCCTGCTCGATCTCGTGTCCGACCTCGATGTGCCCATTCTCATGGACTTCCCCGCAGGACACGAGGTGCCGAACCTCACCCTTCCCATCGGTACCGAGGTCGAGCTGGTCGTGGAGGAGTCGACGGGTTGGCTCGTCTACCGTGAAGACGCGCTGCTCGTCGGTGACGCGGCTCCCGCGCCGATCGGTTGAGCCGCAGTCGAAGCCCGGGCTTCCTCCGGCGTCATCACGTACGGTGCGATGGCGGCGACGACTTCCGGCGGGAGCGGCCTCTTGACGAGCCGGTCGCGACCGACGCAGACCAGCACCTGATATGCCGTCGCATGCAACATCCCGCGATCGGCATCCATCACGTCGAAGTTGATCGTCAGCGACGTCGTCCCGACCCGGCTGAAATACGTCAGCACCGCCAGACGCTCATCGAGTATCGCCGGGGAATGAAACTCCGTGTGCATGACCTTCCGCGGGAGCCAGATGTCATACCGCTCGAACATGTCGCGAAAGGGCAGGCCGACAGAGCGGAAAATCTCGGTCTCGGCGAGCTCGTAGAATCGGATGTACGCCCCGTAGCAGATGATCCCGGCGAGGTCGATGTCGCCCCAGCGGACGTACTCCGAGATCACGAAGGGAGAGTGCGGCGTTGGCATGACGGTTGGGGTGAGTTCACCGCGTCTCAGCCGACAGACGCCCCCTTGATATAACCCATGTCCACTGCGTAGCCCACCAGCTTCTTCTGCAGGATTCGACGACCCCGGAAGAGTCGTGACTTTACCGTGCCTTCGGGCACGTCGAGGATCTGCGCAATCTCGGCATAGCGCAGCTCGTGAATGTCGCTGAGCACGACCGCTTCGCGATACTCCCGCGGGAGTGCGTCGATCGCCCGCGTGATCTCGTCGTCGAGGAATGAATCGTAGAAGCGGCCTTCGGGGTCGGCCTCGCCGACCGCCTCGTATCCTGCCCATCCGTCGGCATCGTCGGGCGGCTGCACTTCGCGGGCATCGACCCGGCGCTTCCGGCTGACGAATGAGTGATACAGGATCGTGAAAAGCCACGCGCGAATGTTCGTGCCCAACCGGTACTGCTCCCAGCGGTCGAACGCGCGGAGCAAGGTGTCGGAAACGAGGTCCTCGGCATCGTCGCGTGCATGCGTCAGCTTCAGTGCGAAGCTGTACAGCGCGTCGAGGTGCTCGAGGGCCTCCCGCTCGAACTGGGCACGGTTCGCCGTGCGCGTTGCGTCATCGATCGGAGCGGCCAGTGTCGCCGAAACGTCAGCCATCGGCTCCGCCCTGGGCGCCGTGGCCCGCCGTTGCCGTGTCTCCGTCCTGGTGCGCCCGATTTCGTTGTCGATTCCCATCATCTGCTCCTCCTCCCGATCCCCCATCCTGGACGACGAACACGAATCTCGCGGTGCTGCACGTTCCGCCCTCGCGGCGATGATCAGCCGCCCGGCCATGCAGAACGCGATGTCTGGAACGTCGGCGCATCACTCCGCAGATGCATGCCGATGAACCGCTTGAGATCCGCTGCGATGTTTTCCATGACTCCGATCTCTTTCGTGACTCTCGACATCAGCACCGCACCTTCCAGTGTGGCGATGATGAAGCGTGCCAGCCGTGCAGTGTCGGCCGTGTCCTGAAGCCGCGGCCGCACCTCCCAGAGCAACGACTGGATCTGGGCCGACCAGCGCTCGAACACCAGCTCAATGCGCTGCCGGAAGCCCTCGTGCGCATCCGCCAGCTCCGACGCCAGCGTCCCGAAGGACGACCCGCCCCGGCAGCCGCGCTTTGCCTGGAGGGCGACGACGGAGTCGATAAACAGGTAGAGCCGGTCCAGCGGATCGATCATCGGCTCGCGCAACACCGCGAGTCCGCGGTCGGCAAACCGCTCGAACTGGCGGTTGAGCACCGCATACCCGAGCTCTTCCTTCGACTTGAAGTGGTGATAGAAATGGCTCTTGCCGCAGAGGCCGGCGTGCTTGATGACGTCATCAACGGAGGTCTGCGTGTAGCCACGCTCCGAAATCAGCTCGGCGGCTGCGTCGAGAATCTGGGATTTGCGGTCGGTCACGGAGCGAAGACTAGGACCGGTCAGTCCTATTGTCAAGCCGCAAATGAAGACCGAGCGGTCCTAGTCGACACGTCGAAACATTGGCATCGTGCAACTCAATGTTCCAAAAGGACTTGTGCTGGTCTTGCCAGTTCGGCGAGGGGAGATGAACACAGCAGCGCTGGCTCATTGTTGGACTGCTGAGTCCTAATCTGGCCGGATTCTAGCCAGACCTTTTACCGCCGTCGCTTCGCCCGCGTCCGCCGGACTTCCGCCCCCTGCCCTTGCCGCCGCCGCTGGATGGCCCGCCCCCGCGACCACCCTTGAAGTCCGACGCGGCGGCACGGGTGCGCCGATGGCGTCGCTCATCATCCCGCTTCTGGTTGCGCTCCTCGCGTACTCGATCGAAGCGCTGAACTTCTTCGTCAGTCCACGGGCGATCGAGTGCATCCTGTAGCTCCTCGAGCGTCGATGCACGCACGGACCCGCGCTGCCCGCGCGGAACAGTGAACCGGATCTCACGATCGAGTGCCGGCAGCTCCGCTGGCGACAAGGTGCGCGCGAGCTTTTCGGGCAGCCGAAGGCGCGCCACTCCCCGCCGCGACCCGTCCTGCTCTTCAACGTCGTAGTCGATCTCCACCTCCCGGTCACGAACCATCACGCTGCCTGGCAGTGCGAGGTAGCGCGCTCGCACGGCGGGCGGGACGAGAGCATCGATGTCCAGTCGCAGCACCGCCGATCGCAGATCGTCGAGCGAGTTCACCGACACGAGCTGTGCCTCGTACAGCGCCGTGAGCTCGGGAAGGCCGAGCCGGGGTGTTTCGCCACCAGACCGCCGGTAGACTTCGCGCGCCTCCTCGATGGCCGCACGGTTTCGTTTCACCGCCGGGTGGCGCGCATCGAATCGCGCCAGCGACTCTGCAATCGCATGACGCGCGCGCTCGGCGAGCTCAGGGGGGAAATCGTGGATCGGCTGACTCTCGCGCTCCAGTTCGAAACCGAAGAACTCGAGTTGCCGCTGCAGGACGAGCGGGCTCTTGCGGCGCTCCGGATCGTAGATGAGGACAGCGTCGCCCCGTCGTGCGTTGCGCTTGATCAGGTCCATCGGAACCTGCGTGCCTTCGATGGACGCGCGCGGAATGCCGAATCGGTCGGCGAAATAGCGTAGCTCACCGGCAATCGGGCCCCAGCTCCCGCAGACGCTCGTCTTCGACACTCGCGCCTCGTCGCCGCCGGCCGTCCGCTCGTCGATCACCAGGTCGAAGGGCATCACCTGCGCGAGCAATCCGGCGAACGCGCGACGGGTTTCCTCGCGGGCAATCGGCATCGCCGTTGGCAGCGGCAGTCCTACGGATCGAAACACGCTCGCCATCCCGAGCGCGGCATCCTCGATCGCCTTCACGAGAACCCCGCGCCGCTCCGCCCACTCCTCGATGCTCTCGTCGAAGAGATGGCGTGGTAATCCGTATACCTCGCCGATGTACCCGCCTTCGGTGAACGCCTCCGCATACAGATTGTACGCCGTGAGATGATCGCTCCCGGCTACGACCAGGTCGTCGATCGAGCGATCCTCACGGGTCATGCGGTGGAGCGATTCCACGGCGCTCATGACGGCGAGGTACGGCACGAGGGCATCATCGGCATGGACGAGCAGCTCCGCCCACGGTCGATCGACGGGCATCGCCTCGACCGATTTTCCGTAGCGGGAGAGGCGACCGTTCTCGATGATCCCGCGGCGCTCGAGCAGCGCCAGTGCTGCACGATAAGAGGCGCGGTCGAGCGCGACGGGCAGCTCCAGCTCGTCGGCGCGAACACCGAGATCCGCGCAGGTGATCGCAACGCGCTCCGAATCTCCCGCGAGCTGGAACTCCGGTTCGGTGGGCCGCAGTGCGGAGAACTCGATGTCGCGATCGGAAAGAATGAATACCCGTCCACCCTCGACCCGGCCGTGTACGCGCCCCGCCATCTGCAGGATCTCATTGGCGCCGAGGTGGAGCCGAGTGAGCACGTTTTTCCCGCGCTCGATGATGTTCGTGAAGCGCGTGTCGTCGATGACGACGGTATCGAGTCCGCGGACGTTGAGCGCGCTCTGCCCCGCGGCGGTCATCGCGAGCAGGTAGGGCTTCCGCTCCCCGCCCTCGAGGAAGGGCCGCAGGATCCGGATCGGCTCACCGCCATGATAGAAGGCGACGTTGATGCGCGGGAAGCGCGACCGCACCTGATCGGCTGCCTGCTCGACGCCTGCGCGGGTCGGAAGGAACACGCCGACCCCGCGCTGCTCACGAATGACCTGCTGCAGGAACCGGTCACCCAGGAACTCGAGCGGCTTCGCACGAATGACCTTCACATCCGCGGCTTTCGTCGGATCGAAGGAATAGCTCTCGACCACGTCGGCTGACCCGAGATAGCGCTTGTAGAAGCTCGGATCCACCGTCGCCGAAAGCCAGATGAACCTGCAGCCGACTCGCTTCCCGAGCGCGAGGCAGAGCTCGAGCTCGGCAGACGTCTGATGGATCTCATCGACGATCAGGGTGTCCGTTCGCAGGATGTCCCCATCCTGGAACCATCGCCGGGCGATGCCGGTGGTGACGATGATGACGTTCCACGATGGCGTCTCCGGAGTCGCCTCGCGTTCCCGGTTGATGACGCCGACTGCGAGCGGGGCCCGCAAAATGGTCTCGGCGATCGGCCGGATCGCCAGCGTCTTCCCCGTGCCCGTGCCCGCGACGATGCCGAAGCCTCGCCCGCCGGCGGCGAGGGCGCGCACCTGCTCGCCATGCTGCTGCTCCAGGAATGTCTCGAGATGCAATCCGAGCGCGAGCTCGATCGTCTCACAGGCTGCGCGCGTGGGCGCGATCACGATGACGCGTCCCGTCGCTGGCTCACCGGCGATGAACGCGTCTCGATCGGGGGGAAGGTATCGGTCCTGAACGGGGCGTAGCATGGCCGAGGGCCATGCAAAGAGAACGCCGCCCCCGGAGCGTGTCCGAGGGCGGCGTGAGTCCAGCGTCGTTCAGCGGTCGGAGGTGGCCGGCGGTGGACTGATCGGCGGCAGCTTCTTTCCCTTCCCCTTGGAGGTCGGAGCCAGAGGCAGCGGCAGCGGCATGTCCGCTCGCGGTTTCGTGGCCCGCCCCGGAACGGGATCACCGAAGATCACCGTGGCATTCGCGGGCCGGTTGCGTACCGCCGTCGCACAATCGGTTGGCGCTGCCTGCTTGCCCGCGGGAACGTTCGGCAACCAGATCCGGCACATTCCGGCTGGTGGCTTGTGGCCTTCCGGGACGCTCTCCGACTGCCGCGCACGACCCTGCGCCGCAAGCGGGGCAGTGGCGAGTACAGTTCCAACGAGCGCGAGCGATAGAGCGAGACGCATTCACTTCTCCGTGAGGTAGGTGCCGGCCGACACCCCTACCAGTGCACGCCCGGTGCCAGAGATGGCACCCTCGGTGACCCACTTCAACCTATTGCCTTTCAACGGTTTGCGACTTGACGATCACCCCCTCGGCTGACCTGCCGTCCACTTCAGGGGATGACACCGTCCTCGTGGAAGGAATGCCGGCCGTGTTCAATGTCGGTTCTACCGTCAGTCGCCGAAGGAGATCCCGGTTGCCCGGGCGGTCTGGACGGTGTCGTGGTCGATTTCGACCCGCTTGGGCTCGCGCAGCGCCTCGAGGAAGGGGACGTACACGATATGTGGGGACTGCAGCGCAACCATGTGCGCCCATTTTTCCTCCGCGATCGCGCGAACCGCAGCGCCGCCAAAGCGGGCCGCGAGTAAGCGGTCATAGCCGGTCGGCTGCCCCCCGCGCTGAAGGTGTCCGAGCACGAGCGACCGGCTCTCCTTCCCGGTACGCTCCTGGATCTGCCGGGCAATCGCGTCGCAGATGCCCCCGATGCGCTTGGCCTCGCCAGGGAGCGAGTCGCCCATCGTCCCGACCTCACCGCCTCGGGAATATGCCCCCTCCGCGCAGACGACGATCGAGAACTGTCGCCCCGCCCGATCGCGCGCCATCACCTTCTCGCACACCTTGTCGATGTCGTAGGGAATCTCGGGGAGCAGGATGACATCGGCACTGCCCGCGAGTCCGCTGTGCAGCGCAATGAATCCGGCGTGCCTTCCCATCACCTCCATCACGATCACCCGGGAGTGACTCTCCGCCGTCGTGTGGAGCTTGTCGATCGCTTCGATCGCGGTGTTGACGGCGGTGTCGAAGCCAAAGGTGGTGATGGTACCGCTGACGTCGTTGTCGATCGTCTTCGGCACGCCGACGATGCGCATTCCCTTGTCGCAGAGCTGCTGCGCGATGAGCAACGAGCCATCGCCGCCGATGGAGATCAGGGCATCGATGCCGAGTCTCCGCGCGTTCCCGATCAGCTCATCGGAGCGGTCCATCTCTGTCCATGTACCGTCATCCGCCTTGTACGGATAGTGGAAGGGGTTGCCGCGATTGGTCGTCCGCAGGATAGTGCCGCCGAGGTGACCGATGCCGCGGACCGAATCCTTGGTGAGCGGGACTACCTCATCTTCGCCCATCAGACCCGCAAAACCGCGCTTGATGCCGAGCACTTCCCAGCCGCGATTGATCGCGGAGAGCACGGCGGAGCGGATGACTGCGTTGAGTCCGGGAGCGTCTCCGCCACCGGTGGAAATCGCGATGCGCATTGGGGGGCTATTGGTTCCTGCCGGCAGGACGCCGGATGCGGGTGACTGCGCCGGCGCGCGGAAAACTCCACCGCACCCGGCTTGCGCGAGGACTCATGTCGGAGGAGCGTCGAGGAGGCGAAGGATCTCCCCCGGTTGCGCATGACGTCCGACCTTCGACTTCTGGAAGATCGGCGTTCCGTCCCGCGAGACCTCGAAACGCCCGCCGCCCGACGGCTGGAGGGTCACGGTGACACCGGGGAAACGTTCACGAACCGCGGCCGCCAGACTGGTAGCCCGAGGCTCGTAGTTTCAAACCGTGCAATACTCGATGTGGATCGTCGTCATTATCTGTGGTATCGGTGATCGTTGGAGTGGTTGCGGGATAGCGAGAGTGATCCCGTGCCGCGCGTGCATGTTGCCTGCCACCTGACCGGGGGCTGCACCCGATGCCCTGATCCCGGGGCCAGCCCCGCAGACCGTTCGGCACATCCGCGCCATCGCATCTACTCAGGCAACCCCGGAATGGCCGGCCGCGGCGGCATCGGCATTCCCTGAAGGTTGGCCATGACGCGAAGAAGACTATCCTGACGCGCAAGCTCGACGCGCAAGGAGTCGAGCTGATCCTGAAATGCCGCCAGCTCTTCGCGCAGCCCGAGGACGACTTCCTGGGTTTCCACGAGGAGCTCGGCGGTATTCACGCTCGGCTGCTCGGTGATGCCGCAGGCGGAGGAAACCAGTACGAGAACCGCCAGGCGAAGGGCGCGACCTCCAGACATGCGACTAGCTCCTCGAACGGAGCGCGGCGAGCGCGCCCAGAATGACGTTGATCACGCGACTCTCTGCCTCGACGGCCTGTCGTGCCTCGAGTACGGGGATGCTGGACGCTTGACCGAGCACACCGAGCGCGCGAGCCGCAGCACTCCGAACGAAAAGATCGTCGGCGGCGAGCAGCGGGGCGAGGGCCACCGCGACCTCCGGCTCTCGTCCACCGGCGCGCTTCATGAGCGCGGCGATCACGGCGCAACGCACTTGGCGGCTCGCGGGCGCCTCGAGTTGGCGAAGCAGCAGTGACCACGATTCCGCCGATGCCAACTCGGCGAGCGCATGCACACCCTGGGTGCGCTCGAGGTCGAGCCAGGAGTCGCGGGTGAGCACCGGTTCGATCACGGCGAGTGCCCCAGGCGGATCGAGGCGTGCGTATGCAATGAGCGCAGCGCCGCGGACGTAGGGTGATGAATCTTCGGCCGCCATCCGTCGCAGCGTGCCCAGGGCGCGCGGTGTCGCGACCGGAGAGCGAGACCTGCTTCCCGAGATGCCACCGGCGATCGTGTCGCCGGCTGCGGCCCGGTGCACGCCGAGCGCAGATACTGCGGCCGCCCGGACGCGCGAATCGCGGTCACCGGCCGCGCGCAGCAACACGGTCACCGTGATCGAGTCCGCGGCGAGGTACCCGAGTGCCGAGGCCGCTCGCCCGCGAACAGCCCACGCACTGTCCGCGTCGATCGCGGCGGTCAACGCCTCCCGGGCGTCCACTCCACCAGTCCGCCTGCCAAGCAGATCGGCCGCCTCGATGCGACCAAGAATGTCATCGTCGTGTCGAAGCTGGTATGCGAGCAACGCCGTGGGACGTGGAAAATCCGTCACGTCGGCCAGCCATCCGCCCTTGTCCCAACGAATGGCTCGCGGGGGAGCCGGCAGCGCGATCACGATGTCGGAGACCTCATCGCGAACGGCAATGGTGTCCACGACTCTTCCCGCGTCGGTCAGGACTTCAATGACGACATTGACCTGGAAGAATCCCGTGAGGCTGTCGAGCGGGTGTACCTGCCGTGCCGACAGCGCGAGCGAGCGGGCTGCGCTGTCGTAGGCGTAGAAGAGCTGGAAGGCGGGGATCCCCGCTCCATGGATCCATTGCGCGAAAAAGCGTGACAGATCCCGACGGGACTCGCGTTCCATCGCGCGCTGAAAGTCGTCGGTGACGACACTTCCGAGTGCGTGAGTACGGGTGTACGCCTTGATGCCCGCCCAGAACTTCGACTCTCCCATGTCGCGACGAAGCATCTGCAGGACGGTCGCGCCCCTGGCATGGACATGCCCGCTCAGGAACAGCTCGAGCGGGTCCCTCACCCACCGATCGAACACGAGTGGCCGTCGAGCTGCGCGATCAGCCTCGATCGTCGCTTCCTGCTCCGCGAGACGCGCCAGGGCGCCGGCATCCCGCCCGTGCAGCTCCGCTGCCAACACGCTTTCGAAGAACGTGGCGAACCCTTCGTTCAGCCAGGCGTGAGCCCAGTCCCGTGCCGTCAGGTAGTTGCCATACCACTGGTGCGCGAGCTCGTGCGCGACGAGTGCGTCCGCGTTCGCCTCCGGCTCGGCCCACGCGGGGTGCAGGATGCCATCATCGGCGTGCGTGGTTGCGGTGACGTTCTCCATGCCGCCGACGATGTAATCCGGAACCACGGACTGGTCGTACTTCGCCCACGGGTATGCGAGCCCGGTCCGGTTGGACATCAGGTCGACCATCCGCGGCGTCCTCCCGAAGCCTCGCCACGCCGCTTCGATCGAGTCCGGGTAGGTCCAATAGCCGATCGGGACTTCCCGCCAGACATCCTGAAGGACGACATAGTCGCCGGTGACCACCGACATCAGGTAGGTCGACGCAGGCACGCCTTGCGACCAGTGCCACTCCGTGGATCCACCCGCGTCCTTTGTCGAAACCAGGCGCCCGTTCGACAGCGCCCGTTCGTCATTCCGGGTGGTGATGTAGAACTCCCACGTCGTCTTGTCGTTCGGATGGTCGTAGGTGGGCACCCAGTGACGCGTGTCCTCCGTCCCGCCCTGCGTCCAGACCGTGTGGCGTCGGTCGATGAAATATACTCCCTTCTTCGGCCGCTCCGTTTCGTAGTCGATGACGATGCTCATCCGTGAGCGGGCGGCGACGACGGGACGAAGCTCCACCACGAGTGATCGCCCGTCGTACGTGTGCTCGAGCGGCGCGCCCTTCGCCGTCCTGACCGAGCGGATGGTCATCCCGACGGCGTCGAAGGACACACTGCCGAGATCCTCACCGAGCGCAGCGAACCGGATGGTCGTCGATCCCACGACGGCGTGGCGCGCCCAGTCGAACCGGATACGCGTGACCTGATGCTGCAGGTCATACGCGCGGGTGCGTTCGGCGTGGCGTTCACCCGGAGGAATCGGCCCCCACGTGACGAGCGGCAGCGCCCGGAAGGCCGGGACTCGATCGCGGGCCACCGTGTCGACAGGCGGGAGCGTATCGACGGCCGCGCTGACCGGTGGCACGGGCGGCGAAGCGACGACCGGCGGTGGCATCTCGGCGACCCGAGCGCCGCGGGCGCACGACGCGAGAAGCAGCGCGAGCACGACGGCTGAACGCATTCCGGATGCTCCCTCGAAACCAAACCACGCTCGGCGCATCCGTTCGGTGGTGCCCCCGTCCTCCGCGCCGCCATGATGCGCTACCCAGACGGAAGGTACCATGCGTCGCGCCATCACGCTGTTCGAGATCGGCGTCGTGCTCGTGATCGTGGGAGTGCTGTGCGCGATGGGTGCGCCGGATCTGCTGCGGCTCATCGATCGAGCGCGAGTGCGCCACGCGGCCAACGAAGTCGTCACGACGCTCGCGCTCGCCCGAGCCACCGCGGTAGCGCGCGAGGTCCGCGTCGCGGCGCGCTTCGACCCGGTGCGATCGACTGTCGTCGTCGCGTCAGGAGGCGACACGATCGTGGCCCGCGATCTCGGCGCGATCTACGGCATCTCGCTGCAATCGAATCGCGACTCCGTCGTCTACGGGCCGACCGGCGTCGGCTATGGTGCGGCGAATCAGACCGTGGTCCTGCGGCGCGGCCGGGCAGTGGATTCCCTCATCATCTCCCGCCTTGGGCGCGTACGGCGTTGACCCCGGGGTGCTCACACATTGGTTCGACGGCCGGCTCGCGCCCCGGCCGTCATGGCGTAGATTTCCGCTCGCCTGCTGTAACCCGGGCCGATTACCCCTCGTACGGTACGCCATGCAACAGCCTCCTCCTCCTCCCGCTCCCCCTGCGCCGCTTCCGGCGGACGCGCCCGGCATGCCAACTCCGGCCATCGCCGGGTCGATTCAGCCAACTGGCTTCCAGGGCCTGACGCCCGGCATGCCGTTGAGTGCGGCCCAGAAAGACCAGATCTCCGAGATTCGGGAGATGCTGTCCACGCAGATCATTTCGGCGTCGGAACGCCGGGATGAGGCGGCGCAGTCGCTGCGCAACACGACGGGCGCGGACCGCGCGGGCATCGAGGCGCGAATGCGGTTGCTCGACGGGCGAATCCTGCAGCTCGAGGCGGACCTCGACTACACCGGTCGGCTTCTTACGGCGGAGCCGGTCAACATGGAACCGGGCATGCTCATGCCGCCGATCGATTTCGGGGGGAATCGAGCTCCGGACATGACGGCGATCAGCATTGTCTTCACGCTCTTCGTGCTCGCCCCGATCGCGCTCGCCGCCGCGCGGCTGATGTGGAAGCGGGCAACGGGTCAGCGTGTGCCCGCGCCATCCCTCGAGTCCACGCAGCGGCTCGAGCGGGTCGAGCAAGCCATCGACTCCATTGCCGTGGAAGTCGAGCGCATCTCGGAAGGGCAGCGCTTCGTGACGAGGATTCTCACCGAGGGCTCCGCCCAGTCAGTGCTCGCCGCCGGGCAGCGCGGCGAGGCCGTTGGCGTCCCGCGTCGCGAAGGAGTGAAGGTTACCCGCGAAGGGCAGTAGTCATGCTCTCCGGGTGGCGAGCGCGACGCCGCCGACCCTCGGGCTCGATTCATCCTCGTGCGATCGCTCGCAATCCTCGGTGGTTCTGGGCGGCGGGACTCGTCGTCCTGCTCACCGACTGCACGACGAAACGGATCGCCAGCGAGCAACTCACACCGCACCTTCCCCTCCCTGTCGTCGACGACGTCCTGAGATTTACGCTGACTCACAATACGGGCGCGGCCATGGGGCTCGACCTCGGCGACTACTCCCGGCTCGGCTTCAGCCTGCTCGCCCTCGCCATGCTCGTCGTTCTCGTGCGCCTCTACCGCGCACACCAGCACGAGCCTCGCGTTGCACTTGCGGTTGCGCTCATCGCGGGCGGGGCGGCAGGCAATCTGCTCGATCGAATCCGGTCACCGCTCGGCGTCGTCGATTTTATCGACCTTGGCATCGGAGCACATCGCTTCTATGTCTTCAACGTGGCCGACATTGGAGTGACGCTGGGCGCCGCCGCGCTCGCTCTTCATCTCGGGAGGTCACACGAGCACCGGTCTCCCCCAGGCGTGACGCCGCCCGGTGCCGCGCCGTAGCCCAAGGTAGGGCGCTCGACGCGCCTCGCAGTGCACTCACGCAAATCGGCTCTGGCGACGCCTGCAGCGACGGGGCTACGTTGCACCGTCGCTCGTAGTCTTCGGCGGTGAGAGCAGCAGGCAACCAGCAAGCCGAATACATGACCCAGGTCGTAGCGCACATCTGTCAGCAGTGTGGAGTCGATTTTCCCGCCATGGGAGGCGGTGCCTGCGCCTCGTGCAAGCGGGTGCTGTGTGCATCACACTACGCCCGCCCCGGGGCAGACGAAGAAGAGTCCGCAGTGCTTCGCTGTGACGACTGCAGGGCAACAGCGGCCGGGCGCACGCCGCAGTAGCCGAGGCGGTGACCGGCGAGCTCCTCGCGCCGCCCTCCACACTTTCGACCTGGAGACGTCAGATGCTACGGAGTATTGGAGCGATCGTCGCCGGCTTCATTTTCATCGGGGCCCTGTCCGGTGGGACGGACTTCCTGGTCATGCGGGCGTTCCCGGCGGCGTTCAATGACGGTGGGACGAGCGATGTCCGCCTCCTCCTGCTCATGTCTGCGTACGTTGCGGTCTTTGCGATAGCGGGTTGCTATCTCACAGCGCGCCTCGCGCCAGATCATCCCATGCGGCACGCACTCGTCCTCGGCGCGCTCGGCCTCATCTTCAGCCTGGCCGTGACCGCATCGCTCTGGGGCACCGCCCCGGCATGGTACCACGTCGGCAACCTTGCGCTCGTCATGCCGTACGCCTGGATCGGCGGCCGCCTTCGAGAGCGGCAACTGGCCGGGGCGGGCGGACCGCTCTCACCCGCGGCGGTTCCGTGAGGATCGGCGGCGGTCGTGCGCCCGCCGCCTGCCCCCCGGCGCGCCCACAGGCGCGCCGTTCTCGCATCAGTCCGCGGCGACCGTCCCGAAGTCGTAGCCCGGAACGGATATCCTGGGAATCGGCTGGCCGATCACCCGTTCGATCGTACGAACCATCGCGATCTCGTCGGGGGACATGAACGTGAACGCATCCCCGGTCGCAGCGGCGCGCCCCGTGCGCCCGATGCGGTGCACATAGTCCTCGGGCTGCTGTGGGACATCATAGTTGATCACGTGGGAAATCCCCGTGATGTCGAGCCCACGCTGGGCGATGTCGGTGGCGACGAGCACCCGTATCTCGCCGTTCTTGAATCCTTCGAGCGCCATGGTACGCTGGACCTGGGTCTTGTCGGCATGCATTGCTGTCGCGCTGATGTCAGCCTTCTCGAGGTGACGCACGATCCGATCGGCACCGTGCTTCGTGCGCGAGAAGATCAAGACGCTGTCCATGTTCGCCTCCTTCAACAGTTCGACGAGCAGGGCGCTCTTCCGATCGCGGGGCACCGGATAGACGGCGTGGGTGACCGTGTTCGCGGCCTCTGAGCGCCGGCCCACCTGCACCACGATCGGCTTGCGGAGATAGGTGCGGGCGAGTGCTTCCACCACCGGGGGCATCGTCGCGCTGAAGAGAAGCGTTTGACGATAGCGCGGGATCTGGGCGACGATCCGGTTGAGCTGAGGGGCGAAACCCATGTCCAGCATGCGGTCTGCCTCATCGAGGACAAGCACTTCGAGGTCATCGAAGACGACGTTCTGTCGCTCGAGGTGGTCGAGGAGACGTCCGGGGGTGGCGATCACCACGTCGATGCCTGCCCGGAGCGCCTTCTGCTGCGGCTCGAGTCCGACACCGCCATACACCGGCAGGCAGTCGATCGCCGAGTGCTTCCCGTATTTCTGAAAGCTTTCCTCGACCTGGACGCACAGCTCGCGCGTCGGTGTCAGCACGAGAGCGCGCGTGCGGCGCGGGCCGCCAAGGAGTCGATGAATGATGGGAAGCGTGAACGCCGCCGTCTTGCCCGTTCCAGTCTGCGCGAGGCCGATGAGATCTCGTCCCTTGAGCGCGACGGGGATCGCCTGCTGCTGAATCGGGGTCGGCGTGCTATACCCCGCCTCGTGAACTGCCTTCAATACCTCCGGCGCGAGTGCGAGGTCGTCGAAAGTCAGCGATGCTTCAATTGTCGTCGATTCCATGATTCCTGATCCGCACGCCGGGGCCGCTTGCCGGGGTTCGACCCGGACCGGCGCATGCAACACGCGGCTCGGCAGTTCGTCTGCCGGGCTCTACGTCTTCGTCACCGCGCAGAAGTGCGCGGCATTCGATTGTCGAAGGCGTTCTGCGGGGGCAGAGTTGGCTCTCCAGTGAGCCAATGTCCCCAAACGGTAGGAATCGGCTCCACGATCGCGGGCCCGTAGGGTGAAGCGGACTGCCGCGCCATCGCCTCGAGCCGGGATCGTTCGATGAATATACGCATTCCGGCCGGCCGCCGCCACATTGGCCGTCGCCGCCAGGACGTCTACTGCCTCAGGAATGCGATGATTTCACCGTTGACGAGATCTGGCGCTTCGTCGTGCGGAAGGTGGCCGGCGTCCGACACGATGACCTCGCGAAACATGGAGGGGAAGGTGAATGGCGCGCGCGGAGCACGAACCATTCGGTCGCATCCCCCGCGGATGATGAGACAGGGTGAATGGATGCGCTCGAGCTCGGCGTTGTCGAAAAGCGTCCACCGGAAATTGTGCAGCAGGCAGCGCATTGCCGGGACGAAGCGGGAGAACTGGGAGGGGGCCCAGTATTCATCCACGTTGCGTTGCGTCACCTGCGCCCGCGACGAATACACGAGCCGAAGCCCGGCCTCGACCACGGCCCGACGCAGGCCTGCCTGCGCGACGGGCGTCATCCATCGGGGCGAGAGTGCGCGCCCGATGTCTGCGACGCGGGCGATGCCGAACCCGACTGCGCTGATCAGGACGAGCGCTCGGACACGATCCGGCGCTCGAAGCGCCAGGTGCGTCGCGAGCGCGCCCCCCATCGAATGGCCGACGACCGCCGCCTGCGTGATGCCGAGGGTGTCGAAGATGTCGATCAGATGCCGAACGAGCGCATCGGTCGAGTAGAGCTCATCGTCGTCGGATTTGTCGGACAATCCGTGGCCGCGCAGGTCGATTGCGATGGCGCGAAATCCGGCGTCCGCGACTGGGGCGAGGGTCTGGTTGAAGTCCCAGATGGAGCACCCCAATCCCGGGATGAACACGACCGGCTTCCCGTCGAGGGGGCCGATTTCGACGACACGAATGCGCTCCCCTGACGACAATACCTCGGAGCGTGTGCGATAGCCGACGAGTCCGGCTGGAAACATGGCCTCGGGCGCGAGGCGACCCCGCACGCGGGGTGATCGAAGCGGGCCGCCATCCGCGGCGGCACGCGGAGGCACCGTGGGGGCGGTGCCAGCCACGACTACACCAGCTCGATCGGTCGCCCCGCCAGCCGGGCGATGAGGCCGATGCGGAAGGTCACATCACTCCACCGCCCTTCCCCGGCCGACGGTGCCTCGAGCGGGAAGTTCGGCCACGCGAACGGACTCGTTCCCGTCGGCATTGCGAGGCCCTTGTGCGGGTGCCAGATGCCCTGTCGATCACGGTCGTCGAGGAATCGCTCGAAGAGCTTTGACCACGTCTCGCTTCGGCGGAGAAATCCCAGGCGCGCCATCAGTTCGAGCCAGGTGAGCGCCCAGGGAACGTCGGCGTCCACCGCGTTCCGGTGGGGCAGCATGTCGCCCAGCACGAGGTGGGGCTGCGGGACGATCTGGGACCCAAGCTGCTGGGCGGACTCCTGACGTGGCAGCGGCTGGGAGATGTAATGGAAGATCCGGTCGATCAGCATGTGATGCTCGCTGCGGAACAGAGGCATGTGCGCGAGCATCGACAGGGCGTAGAACGACGGCGGCGACGCTTCCTGCGCGAGCACCTGCCGATTTCCGACCCGTATCCATGGCTTGGCCGAAACCTCGGAGCGCATGTACACATCGATGCGGTCGAGAATCCGGCGCGCGGCCCCACGAAGGCGCGGATCGCTCTCGTAACCCGCCTGCGCGAGAGTCGCAGCCGAGGCCTCGCGGAGGATTCGTCGTGCCCGGCGCGTCAACTCCGGGTTCGGGTTGGTCCGCGGAGCGAGCTCATAGACGAACGACGGATCGTCATCCTCAGCGAGAAGGCGGAAGAGGGCGCGCCGCGCACGAAGAAGTGGTGGAGACTCCCGATCCCATCCGTACTCGAGAAGTCGTCGAACGGCATTGATCGTTCCGACTCCGGTCACCCCATCGGGCCCCGAAGGAACGCCGAGCATCGTATCGCCCCACAGGCCATCCGCCGCCTGCCGGATCGCGAGGCTGATTGCCGGGGCGTGTGCGTACGGCACGCTGGCGAAGTTGTGCGTCGGCGCGAGCGGGATGCGTGCGACATCCACGAACGCGCGGTACTGGATCGGCGGGGCTGCGTTGTCCAGCAGCCAGCCGATGGGAAACGCGACGGGTGTCGTGGGCGCCTGAAACGGAGGCGCAGGAGCAACCGCCGGTGGCAGGGCAGGATCTTCGGAAACTGGCTGGAGGGGAACCGTCACGCTCGGTGCTCGCTCTTAAAGCATTGTGAGACAACACGATTGCAACTCCGACCGACCGTCCCGCAGGCAGAGTAGAAGGATGCACGGTTGCACGGGCTGATGCCAGTGGGCACGGGCTAAGTTGCTTCAATCAAACGACTTCTGATGCGGATGCGCAGTGAATGAAACCATGCCTGCTTCGGCACGCGCGCCTTAACACCCCACGGAGCGGAACGTCATCCTGTCTGCGAACGCGCTCGATCGCGCGTTGCATCCCATTCCGGAGAACCGATGATAGGCATTCGCACGATGGTGCTCGGAGCTGCGCTCGCGTTCAGCGTCACCTCACTAGCGGCGGCTCAGGGCGAGGGACGCGGTCAGGCGCGCGGCGGTGGCCGCGGCAACAACCCGCAGGCTCAGATGCGGGTGCTTCTACAGGACATCAACGTCACGCCCGAAGTGACGACGAAGATCGAAGCGGTGCTCACGAAGCTCGCCACCGACCGGCGCGAGATCATGATGGCGGCTCGCGGCGATGCAGCCGGTGAGAGCGGTGGCGGCCGCCGGATGATGGACGAAGCGACGATGACCAAGGTGGCCGGGCTTCAGACAAAGGCCTATGCAGACATCAGGGCGCTGCTGACCGCCGATCAGGCAAAGGCATTCGATGTGAATGTCGGCGAGATGAAGAAGGCGCAGGCCGCGCGGATGCGTCCTCCACCGCGCAGCTGAGCGGGGGCGAGACTGGAAGGCCGAGAATCAGAATGGGCCGCCGAGCGATTGGCGGCCCATTCGTTTCCCCCTCCGTCGCTTGTGATGACACAGCGCCAGCGGCATCTTGGAGGATCACTTCACGATGCGGCCATGACCGAAAGCCTCCACACCCGATCCGTTTCCAAGGTTCCCGACCGCATTCGATTCGAGGGCCGGATCCTCTTCCTCGCGGAGGATCCGGCGCTCATCCAGCGGCAGCTTGCGGGTGAGGATCTCGAGTTCG
Source organism: Gemmatimonadaceae bacterium (assembly GCA_031412375.1). Taxonomy (GTDB): domain Bacteria; phylum Gemmatimonadota; class Gemmatimonadetes; order Gemmatimonadales; family Gemmatimonadaceae; genus JANPKQ01. The sequence goes on from JANOCW010000350.1 coordinate 26,477, forward strand.
ACCCCGAGGCGCCGACGGGCAGCCCGACGCGGCCGAAGCTGCGCGACAACATCTCGACCGATGAGATCACTCCTGCCTACATCTGCTACTACTTCGACGAGACACTCGGTGAGTTCCCGTACCTCGGCCTGAAGGCTGGGGAAGAGTTCCCCATCGTTCGCGGCTCCGTGCGGAAGGGTCACTTCGTCGCCAGCGTGTCCGGCACCAGGCGCGGCAAGGGCTCGTCGCGCGAGCAGTCCCCATACGCCGAGATGATGGCGGGGATCAAGCTCGTCATTGCGGAGAACATCGAGCGGATCTATCGCGAGAACTGCCAGAACCTCGGCGTTTTCACGTCGACCAACCTCGACCTGATCCGGCGGGTGCGGGCCGGCGAAGAGGTTCCGCTCACCGAATTCACGAAGGACGAAGGCGGGATCTCGCGCGGCGTCATCGAGTATGGCGGGCTGTTCAACTACAACGTGGCCCGGCTCCAGGGGAGCGTGATGGTTCCCGAGGTCACCACTGCCCCGCGGCCGATGACCATCGCGGAGAAGATCTTCGCGCGCCACTGGGTGACCGATGCGGCTGCAGGAAGGTCGGGTATCCCCTCCGTCCGCGCCGGGGATCAGGGCTTCGTCCGAACGGACATCCGCTTCAGCCACGAGTACGTGACGCCGATGGCGGCGATCTTCTTCGAGGACCTCGTCGGCAAACACGAGCCGGTGAACGACCCGTCCTCGGTGTTCTTCTTTCGCGATCACCTGACGTTCCTCGATCAGGTCATGCGTCCGGAACACATCGAGATGGGACTGCTCGATGTTGCCAACCAGCTCGAGGCGAAGCAGCGGACTTTCGCCCAGGAGAAGGGGATCAAGCTCTACGGCGAGCTCGAGAAGAAGATGAACCTCCACGGAGCGTTGACCTCGTCCGGGTCAGAGGCGATCTGTCACTCGAAGATTCTCGAAGCGCACGCACTGCCAGGGCACGTGATCATCGGCTCCGACTCGCACACGCCGCACGCGGGCGCCGTGGGTTGCGTCGCGTTCGGCGTCGGGACGACGGCCATCTTCAACTCATGGATCACGAAGGACGTACGCGTCGAGGTGCCAAAATCCTTCCGGGTGACGATCCGCGGCGACAAGCCTGAAAACGTCACGGCGAAGGATTTCATGCTCGAGATCCTGCGGCACCCCTACATCAAGAGCGGACAGGCGATCGGTCAGATCATCGAGTATGCGGGCGAGTCTGTCTCGGCGCTGTCGGTGGACGAGCGGGCGACGATGACGAACATGGCGGCGGAGGTGGGCGCGTTCACGGGCATCATCGCGCCCGACGAGCAAACGGTGGCGTATCTCGTGGCGCAGCGGGGCATGTCGCGGGCGGAGGCGACGGCGCTGTGCGACGGTCTGTTCTCGGATCCAGGCGCGGACTACGTCGAGGAGATCGAGATCGACGCATCTGCGTTGCGACCGATGATCGCGCTGCCTGGCGATCCGGGCAATGGCCTGTACATCGATGAGCTGGAGCATGATGTCGCGGTCGGCATCGCGTACGCCGGCTCCTGCACCGCGGGAAAGAAGGAAGACATGGACATGTATGCGCGCGTCTTCCGTGAGGCACTCGCGCGCGGCGAGCGCGTGGCCGAGGGGGTTCGCTGCTACATCCAGTGCGGGTCGCAGGAAGTGTTTCGCTACTGCCAGGAGCGGGGCTACGACCGGATCTTCCGCGATGTCGGTGCGACGTTCGTCGAACCATCGTGCGGGGCGTGCATCAATGCCGGGCCCGGCGTCTCGCGCACGAAGGACGAGGTCACCATCTCCGCGATCAACCGCAACTTCCCCGGACGCTCGGGCCCCGGACAGCTGTACCTTGCCTCGCCGTACACCGTTGCGGCGTCGGCCGTTGCCGGGCGGATCGTGGCATGGGAGGCGCACGAACCCGTGAGCGCGTGACGGAGGCCCACGCGGCTCCGCCTCCTCGCGCATGAGGGGCGAGTTCCTCGACGTCGACGGCGCGAGGATCTACTACTACGCCGCGGGAAGCCGGGGAGCGGGGGAGCCGGTCATCTTCATTCACGGTTTCCCGACCTCATCGCACCTCTGGAAGGAGATCGTCCCACTGATGCCGCTCGGGCATCGACTCGTCGTCGTCGACCTGCTGGGCTATGGACGCAGCGACCGCCCGGAGGGGCGCGACGTCTCGGTGCGGGGCCATGCCGAGCGTATGCTCGCCGTCATGGACATGCTCGGGATCAACTACGCCTGCGTGGCAGGGCACGACGTCGGCGGCGGGATTGCCCAGGCGCTGGCGATTCGTGCGCCGGCGCGGGTGTCCCGACTCTGCCTCGTCGGGTCGGTCGCGTTCGATGAGTGGCCCGTTCGGGAAGTGAAGCTCGCCCGTGCAATGCTCCCGCTGACGCGGCACCTTCCCGCGCAATGGCTGCTCTCGATCCTGCGAACGGACCTGATGCGGGGCTACACCGAACCGGAACGCGGTGCGCACTCCATCGACCAGTATGTGTTGCCGTTCGCGAATCCGGAGGGCCGCGACGCATTCATGGAGCACCTGCTCGCGCTCGACTGCGCCGACACGGTCGCCCTGACACCTCGCCTCAAGGACATCGTTGCGCCCACGGCGATCGTGTGGGGCGCACATGACCCCTTCCTTCCACCAGCCATCGCTCGCCGGCTCCACGAGAGCATTCCTGGATCGACGCTCGACCTCCTGCCCGACGTTCGACATTTCACGCCAGAGGAGGCGCCCGAGCAGATCGCATCCATCCTCACCAATCTCCTCGCCCGATGAGTGCCTCACGGCTCGACGCATTTCGCGCGATGGTCGCGAAGAATCCCGCCAACCCGCTCGCACGGTTCGGCCTGGCGAACGAGGCCTACAAGGAGCACCTGTACGACGAGGCCCGCGAGCATTACGAGGCGTATCTCGCCGCATCGGACGATGAAGGCAACGCGTACGGCAAGCTCGCCGAGGTATTGCACGCGCTCGGCAGGACTGATGATGCGCGCGCCGTGTACGCACGAGGGATCGAAGCGGCGCGCCGCTTCGGCCATGCCGGCATGGTGAATGACCTCGAAGCACGCCTCGAGGAGCTGGATACCGAGTGACGTCGCGATGGCCGGGCTGCACGTGGCCCGTGCCGTGCATGACCACCTGGTGCAGTGTCCCTTTTCCCCACGTTCCGATTACCGGAGGAGTCAATGCGCCGTTTCGCGTTCCTTGTCATGGCGGTCGTCGCGGCCGCCTGCGGCGTCCAGGAGGCTCAGGTCGGCGAGCAGAGCGTGAAGATCTCGACCCCATCGTCGCCCGACACGCTGCTCGCGCGGGCGGCCGCGGAGCTGACCCAGCTCGGCTTCACGATCGGCGGGCGCGAGGGAAACATGATCTTCACCGTCCCGCGGCCCTTGCCTGACGCTGCGAGCCCCGCCGGGGCGGCGAACATGGCGGGCAGCGCGAATCAGCTCTGGTTCGTCCACTTCGTCGCCGACAGCAAGATGTTCCGCTCCGGCACCAACGGCACGGTTCGCGGCTATCTCGTTCCCCAGACGGCCACACCCTCGCCCGGGAACGTCGTTCAGGAAAATGCGCTGCCGATCACCTCGGAGCGTGTCGCGGCTTTCCGGGAGCTCCGGCGAGTCGCCGAGCGCCTCAACGTCGCGGCGAATCGCGGCTTCTGAGATCCGCTCTGCCCTCGGCATACACCGAGGGCGGTATCCCGAGGCTAGGCGGGCGGTGGCGCTGTCGTGGTCGCCGCTGGGATAGTGGCTGAATCGGCCGGCGCTGCTGCGTCGGCCGATTGTGCGGGACGCAGGGCCGCGAGGGTGTAGTTGCTCGACGGGTTCCACAGGATCCAGCTCGGGATTCCGTTGTCGTACCCCGCCTGCATCTGGGCCTGGACTTCCTTCACCCCGTAGCGCGGCGCGCCGAGGGTGAAATCCTGATACCACGGGATGACCTTCGCGGCGCCCGCGATGCCCTCACTGCGACGCTTGGCGTCCTTGAGGGCGTTGTCGATGACCTCGTACGGTTTCGCGTTCGGCCTGGCGATCTTGTAGCTCCCCGGCCCGTAGTGCGAGGGGTAGGTCATGGGCAGCACGTAATCCGCCTGATCGATGAAGGCTTCCCATCGCTGGCCGATGCCCATGTCGGTCGTGTCGGACGTGGTGAGTCCGAAGACATCGATCGTCATCGGGGCGCCTCGTGGCTTGAGCCGCTCCCGAACGGCCCCGAGCTGCTGCCGAATCACCTCCGCCCGCGTGCGTCCCTCGGCGAGCGCGAACGCCGCCTCGCGAACGACTCGACGTTCGTCCGGGAAGCGCACGTAATCGAGCTGTATCTCGCTGAAGCCCAGGTCGATCGCCTCTTCGGCCAGCTCTGCAGCGTAATCCCAGACACCCTTCTGGTGCGGATCCAGCCAGGGATTGCCGTTCTTGTCGAGCCAGGGGAGCCCGTCGCTCTTTCGCTTGATCGCCCACTCCGTCTTCTTCTTCGCGAGCAGCGGATCCTTCACCACAACGATTCGGGCGATGGGATAGATGTCGTGCGCTCGCATCGTGTCGAGCAGCGCGCGGAGTCGCTTGTGCGACATCGCCATGATCTCGCTGTTCTGTGCGTCGGCACCGATCTCCCTCGCCAGTGCGACGCGCGAGGGATAGAGCAGATAGCCGCGGTCATCCTTCACGTCGATCACCAGGGCGTTGACCTCGGTGCGGTCGGCGACGCCGATCAGCTTGTGAATCTTCTGCCCCAGGGCTGCCCAGCGATTCACGTAGAGACCGCGCAGGGTGTCCGGCGTTGGCACCAGCGGAACGCGCGGGCGGGCGATCGAGTCGGCGGGAAGTGCGAGGCCCGGCACCGCGATGGGCGCAGTGGCTTGGGCCGTGTCGACGGGCGGTTGCGCGCCGGGCGCATCGGCGCAGGCGGCGAGCAGGAAGGCAGCGGCCAGAGCGGCAGGGCGAAGTCGAGGCATCATGCGGCGGAATTCATGGACGGTTGACGATCCTGCTTCACTGACTGGCGGACCCCGGCCCGGGGCACACCGACGTTGGAATACCAGATCGAGCCTGGGGCCGGATGAAGGGGGGAGCCCGCGAAGAGGCAGGAATCGATCCGCCGCACGCTCCCGCACCTGTGCACCACATGGGCGACGCGTCATGTTTCGGCGGTGCGGTTTCCACAGCACCGCACGTTCCCCGTGGCATCACGCTCCGGGAGCCCGACTACTTACGCAGGAGTGAGCTTCGTGGATTGGCTGACCGACCCGCAGGCATGGGTAGCGCTCGCGACGCTGACCGCGCTCGAGATCGTGCTCGGCGTGGACAACGTGGTGTTCATTTCGATCCTGGCCGACAAGCTCCCGATGGAGCAGCGCGAGAAGGCCCGCCGCGTCGGACTCGGGCTGGCGATGCTCATGCGCATCCTGCTGCTGCTCTCGATCACCTGGGTGATTCAGCTCACCGATCCCCTGTTCACGATCGTCAGGGAGGAGATCTCAGGCCGTGATCTCATTCTCCTCATCGGTGGGATTTTCCTGCTGTGGAAGAGCACCCACGAGATGCACAGCACCCTCGAGGGCGACCACGGGGAAACGTCCACGCGCGTCGCGACTTCCTTCGCAGCGATCATCGGCCAGATCCTGCTGCTGGACATCGTCTTCTCGCTGGACTCGGTGATCACGGCCGTCGGCATGGCCGATGACATCGGCGTGATGATCACGGCGGTGATCATCGCGGTCGGGTTCATGTTCTTCTTCTCGAAAGCGATCAGCGCCTTCGTGAGCAAGCACCCGACGGTGAAGATGCTCGCGCTCAGCTTCCTCCTGATGATCGGCATCGCGCTGGTCGCGGACGGGCTCGGCTTCCACATCCCGAAGGGCTACATCTACTTCTCGATGGCGTTCTCGCTGTTCGTCGAAGTGATGAACATTCGCCTTCGCCGGCCCAAGAGTCCGCCGGTGAAGCTGCACGCGGCGTATTCGGAGGACCGCGCAAGCTGAGCGGGAATTCCCGCCGGGCGTGGCTGCCCTTCCCGCGGCGCAGCGGCGGTTCGTCGCCGCTGACCGCTCAGCGATCCTCGGGGAGGGCGAATGCGCGGAGCGTCGCGTTGCTTCCCGCCCCCGTGGCGATCACGACGAACTGGCGTCCGCCGGCGGTTCGATAGGTCATTGGCACGGCATAGCCAGGTCGGCCGAGGTCATGCTCCCAGAGCGTGCGACCCGTCGTCTTGTCGATCGCGTAGAGGGTCGATCCGCCGCCGGTGAGGAAGACGAGTCCGCCGCGGGTGACGATCGGGCCCGGTGCCCCCGCCACACCGAGTGGTGGGAGATTCATCCCCTGCAGCAGGGGATGGTTCCGCACGGGGGCGTTGTCGCCAACAGTGACCTGCCATCGATGATCTCCCGTGCCGAGGTCGATGGCAGTGAGCGTTCCGTATGGTGGCTTGTTGAGTGGCAGTGCCGGCCCCCGAGGCAGGCCCAGGCTATCGGTGAGGACGTCGGTGGCGACGGACACCGCGGAGCGGGCCAGGTCGACCATGTAGTCCGCCTGCAGTGTGTCCGACCGCTGGTCCACGGCGCGGAGGCGGTACATCACGGGTGAGTTTGTCGCCTTCACGTAGAGCGTCCCGGTCTCCGGATCGAACGCACCACCGCCCCACCCCGAACCGCCGATCGAACCCGGCATCACGATCGTGCCCTGCAGCGAGGGCGGGGTGTACATGGGCCCGTATCGGTATTTCCGCAGCTCCGCCAGGGCGAGAGCGCGAATCGCTGGCGTGAAGTCAGCGACATCGTCCTCGCCGAGCCCCTGTTGCGCAAAGGGCGCCGGCCGGGAGGGTATGGGCTGCGATGCGGCAGCCCGCTCGCCAGGGACATCACTCGCCGCAACCGCGCGCTCGGCGATCGGCCACACCGGCGCGCCAGTGACCCGATCGAAGAGGAAGAGGAAGCCCATCTTGGTTGGGACCGCGACGGCATCGACGGATCGTCCGCCGACGCGAATCGTGACCAGGTTCGGTGGAGCTGGAAGATCGTAGTCCCAGAGCCCGTGATGCACGGTCTGGTAATGCCACACCCGCCGCCCGGTGTTCGCATCGAGGCAGACGATCGACTCCGCGTACAGATTGTCGCCCTTGCGTGCTCCTCCATACCAATCGTTGCTCGGCGTGCCGACGGGGAGGTAGAGCAGCCCGCGTCGGGTGTCCACGGTGAAGGGAGCCCAGACGTTGGTATGGCCCGTCTGCCGCCACGATTCGTTCTCCCACGTCTCCGCCCCCGGCTCGCCGTCCTGCGGAATGGGACTGAACCGCCAGACACGCCGTCCGGTGCGCACGTCGAACGCCTGCACGTCGCCGGGGGGATCCTTCTCGTAGACGAGACGGTCGCCGACGCCGTTGCCCACGATGACGAGATCGCGATAGACGACGGGGGGCGACGTGTTGGTGTAGTGGATCTTCTTCGCCGACCAGATCAGGTCCGCGGTGAGATCGACCTCGCCACCGGTGCCGAAGGAAGGAATCGGCCGGCCCGTGCGCGCATCGAGGGCGATGAGCTTCCAGCGGCTGTTGATGAAGATCCGTCGCTCTGCGCCGTCGGTCCATGCCGCGACGCCGCGATGAACGAACCCGGTGCCGTTCGATGGCTGGCCCGCCTCCCACGCACGCGGATCGTGCCGCCAGAGTTCTCGACCGGTGCTCGCATCGAGGGCGACGACCTGGCTGTATGGCGTACTGAGGTACAGCACGCCGTCGATCATCAGCGGCGTCGCCTGGAAGTTTCCCGGACGTGCTGCCTTCGTGCTGTCCGTCTGGGCAATGGCGCGCTCGCCGGTCGACCAGCTCCACGCTGGCGTCAGGCGAGCGACGTTCGACCGATCAATGTCGGCGAGCGGGGAGTATTTCAGGCCACCGGCATCGCCACCGTATGCCGGCCATTCCACGATTGCCGGGGCTGTGGCTGCCGCGGACGGCATGGACGCCGGGGCACAGCCCGCACAGAGGAGCACTAGCCCGGTGCCGATGTGCCGCACAATCGCAGCCGACATCATCGCCGATCCCGATCGTTCCGGTAGACCCTGCCGCCCTTCATCACGAATACCACGCGCCGCAGTGCGGTGATGTCCCGCAGCGGATCTCCCTCGACGGCGATGAGATCCGCCTCGAAGCCGGGCGCGAGCGTCCCGATCAGGGTCCCGAGTCCGAGCGACTCGGCGTTGAGCGATGTCGCCGATACGACGGCGTCCATCGGTCGCTGCCCGGCACCCTGCACGCGGCAGAAGATCTCCTCGATGTTGCGCCCGTGTGCGCCGGCGACCGCGTCGGTGCCGAAGACGACGCGCAGTCCCTTCGTCGCGATCGCATCCCGGAATCCCTGCATCGCCAGCGGAATCGCCTTCTCCATCGCAGCAAAGCCTTCCTCGTTGTAGTTGCCAATGCCGATGTATCGCTCGCGGTTCTCGAGATAGTTGTGGAACACGAGGCCACACTGCGGCGAGAACCAGGTTCCGTTCCGCGCGAGGAGGTCGAGCGTCTCACGATCGCCGAACACACCGTGCTCGATCTGGTCGCATCCGGCGCGCGATGCCGCCCGCATGCTCTCGGCGCTGTGCGCATGGACCATCGTCCGAATTCCGGTGCGCCGCGCCTCGTCGCAGGCGGCGTCGAGCTGCTCCTGGGTCATCGTCTGCCTGCCGCCGTCGCGGATGCTCGCCGACGCGAAGATCTTCACGAGGTCGGCACCCTGCTCCTTCCGTTCGCGAACGCGCTCTCGCAGCTGGTCGGGGGTTCCGCTGCTGACCTGGCCGAGCGAGGTCAGGATGCGTGGTCCGGGAACACGGCCACTCGCCACCGAGTCGCGCAATGCCGCGTCGGTCGCAGATCCCGGGCTCTGAATGGTCGTGAAGCCGTTGACGAGCGTGAGCCGCATGTTCTCGAACGCTGCCTGCATCGACTGCGCAGGCGTGTCCCCATCGGTGGCGGAGTGGAACCGGCCACTCGCGTTGAAGTACCAGCCAATGTGATCGTGGACGTCGATCAACCCGGGGAGAAGCGTCAGGCCCGTGAGACCATAGGTGGCCTGGCTGCCGGGCGCGATGCCGTCGTCGATGCGGACGATTCTCGATCCCTCGATGACGACGCGCACGTTCACCATCGCGTTGCCACGGCCGTCGAGGAGGCGCGGCGCGAGGATGGTGACGGCGGTGGAAGTCGGCGGCGCGGCGGCAGGCAGCAGGCGCGCACCGGATTGACAGGAGAGGGCGGCGAGCGCGACGAGCGCCAGCGGCAGTCGGCGAGGCGGGAGATGGGAGCGCATGCGAGCGAATGTGCCGTCCGCGCCGCTGAGGGACAAGCGCCGGCGCCGACAGCCGACTCCGGCTCCTGCGCGGCACGCCGGCCATCCGTCGGTGCCTCTGCCGTTAGTCGGATCCAGGCGCCACATTGGCTCCAGGGCGCTCGATTTCCCGCCGCGTGACATCGCTGTCCAGCTCGACGACATCCTCAACCCAGGCACGTGACCATGCGCGCACTCCCATTGCTGATCGCCCTCGCCACCGCCGCCTGCGTCAGCGTCAAGGCGTCGCGGACCGCACCGCCGCCCTCCGAGTCCGTCCGGCGAGCGGAAGGGGAAGTACTCGTCGTTGTGAACCGGCTGTGGGAAGCAATGCGCACCAATGACAGCTCGATGGCGCGCTCGGTGTTCGACTCCACCGCGCAGATGGCCCGCATCGTCGACCGGAACGGAACACGCACGGTGCAGTGGGAGCGGGCCGACAACTTCGTCCAGGCGATCGGGCGGGCACGGCAGCCGTGGATCGAGCGAATGGTGGCCCCCGAGGTCCGCATCGATGGCAACCTTGCGAGCGTGTGGACGTGGTACGACTTCACCGTCGACGGCAAGGTGAGCCACTGCGGCTACGATTCAATCGAGCTCGCGCGACTGATGGACGGCTGGAAGATTATCTACATCGCCGATACCCAGCAGCGGACCGGATGTGAACAGCCGCGCGTGCCCGGTTGAGCACGCGCGGCTGCACGACCACGGTCGCGGTACGACGTCAGCGCGCCGAGTCGAGCCGGTAGCGCTGGAGGTAGACGAGGTCGTCTTCGTCCATGCGGAAGGCGTAGACGGTACCCGCACCGAAGCCGATCACGCGCGTGCCTTTCGGCATCACGACCCGGCTGACGAGCCTGCCACCTGCGTCGAATACATCGTAGGTGGACGCGTCGGTCGCGACGCGTGAGCGCGGCACCCAGAGTTCCCCGTTCGGCGCGACCCGCGCGGGACCGAAGCGGTTCGTCGCGAAGGGTGGCATGACCGCGGGCCAATCGGTCCGGGGGGGGCCGCCCCGCCCGGGGCCACCGGCCGTCATGACGGCTCGCGTCTCGACCCGGGCTGCCCCTCCGTCGCCACGGCCGCCGCCACCGCCACCGCCACCGCCAAACGAGATCATGACGCTGCAGTCCGGACTCTGAAGCCCGGTTTTGTCCGACTCACCGACCGCGCGTCGCGGATACGGCGTCACCGCGCCTGGGCTTCGAGTCTTCGTGGTGGAAAACCAATCGACCTGATACGGGTCGCCGTGAACGACTGCGATCCGCCCGTCTGGTGCAACAGCCCACGTTGCCTGAGGGGCGAGCGGGTTCGGCCCGTTGACCCTCACCGTGAGGTTGCCCGCGGTTCCGCTGCTTTGAACGTCGCTCTTCGGGAGCCGGATCCATGTGATGGTGTCGACTTTCGCCGTGCGGCGGTCGTATCGGAAGATCGGCGCCGAGTCGAGCGGTGTGGGCGGGGCGCCATCGGTGAATCGCATCGCCGAGCCCTGGTAATAGAGCCGACCCATCCCATCGATGCCCTGCGGCCGCGTCGCGATGATATTGCCGCGCGGCCCGCCGCCGAGATCGATCGTGAACGACTTGCCCACCGACCCGTTTGGCAGGATCGTGAGGAAGCGCTGGTTCTGGGGATCGAGCAGGAGGGTCGTATCTCCGGGAAGGGAATAGAGGCCCATGGGAGTGCTCCACTCACCAGGGCCCTGCCCTTCCTGCCCAATCCTGGTTGCCGTGCCGCGACGGAGGTCGATGAGCTGAACGGTTTTCTCCTTCACGTCGGCGACGACGAGCCGCCCGTCGCTCAGCTCGCGCACACCGCTGACACAGCTGAACGGCTCGGCATATTCGAGATCGACCTTCGAGAGAGTGCGGAGCGGCGGATCCTGCGCGGAGACGACGGCGGCGGCCATGACGCACGCGAGCGCGCCTCCGTGCGTGAACGGTTTGCTACCAAGCATGCGGACGATCCTCTGACGGGGTTCCGGGTGGAGGACAACGCGTCGAGCGCGCCGTCGTCCTGGCAGTTGCACGGTTAGTCTCCGCGGCCGGGGAGTGGGTTGCCTGCGATCCGCGACTCATCACATGGGCGGCATCGTCGCCCCCGCCGACAGGTGCTCGTGGATGATGCGCCATGCGCCGTCGCGCTTCTGGAACACGGCAGTCCATGCCCCGCCGACGACGTGTGCTGCTCCCGAGGGCGCCGTGTGCGGAATGGTGTAGGTCGCGGTCATCACGGCAGCGGTCGGCGAGAGCACGGCCACGTGGCGTTCACCCCAGACCCATTTCGGGTGCTGCATGTTGCGCCCCATCGCCTCCCAGAAGGATGCGATGCCACTTCCCAGCGTATCGCGTGAGGCAGTGATCCGCCCGTTGCTCGCGGAAATCACGGGGCCGCTGTCCGGGTAGAGTGCCATGATCCGTTTCACGGGATCGGGTCCCGTGAAATCATATGCCTCCTCGATCAGGCGCGTGATTGTGTCGCCGATCGCACGGCGCGCCCCGGACGAGACACCGGAGGCGGCGGCGACCTCCGCGGTAGGAGGACCGGGGGTCTCGGTCGTGCACCCGGCCGCCCCCGCGGCGATCATGATTGTGATGAGGAGGCGCCGATAAATGTCGCCGCCCGGCCTCTCACGACGAGGCGCTCCGGGACCACGGTGGAGCTGGATCATGCGGGCGTGCCCCTGAGGGATTCGTGCCATGCACTGTCGGCGCCGTTCCGCGCGGAGGCGGTCCAGTCTCCGCGCGTCCCTACGGAACGTTCACTCGGCCAGCAGTCGCCAGCCGGCTACCGCAGCGACGTGTCACCCGCCGGTGACAGATGGCCGTCCTCGAATGGTGACGTTCGACGCGGATCACTGGCGTTAGCCCGCTGGTTGCGCCCCGAACTACGGGTGCGCACGGTGCAATCCGGCAAAGCGTGGAGTGTCTTCGGCGACAGCGACCGTGGACATTCCGAACCGTGGAGGAACCGTGCGCACAAGCCGACTTTGGACCGCAGTACCGATCGCTTTTCTGGCCTTGGCGTGCCGGGACGCGCAGCCGACGGATGACCTGGCAAGGGACCTCGCGCTGATCGCCGCGGCGCAGATCGAACTCGCGCCCGCGGGTGGGACGGGTGCCACGGTGGTATCCGAGGTGGAAAACATCTCGGTTCCCTCGCCACGTTCCGCTTCCGCCCCGACGAGGCGGCGCGCACCGAAGGTCCCACCGCCCGTTGAGATCGCGGTCGCGGCACCCGTTGACGAAACGTCCAGTGTCGCAGAGGTCGTCGCGGTCGCTGAGTCCGACGTGTCCGCCGGGCCCAGCGCCACCGCGGCGGAACCTGCGCCCGAATTGGCCCCGGCCGTGCGCCCGCGGCCAATCGAGCCTCCTGCGCCCGTGGGTGACGGGACGGTGTTCGGCCGCGGTGGCGACCGGGGGTCCGAGGGCGGCGGCATCGGCGTCGTGATTCGCGGCGGTCGAACCGGTCGCGATCCGTGCGAGATTCACGATCGGCGTGGCGGTCGACCCGGCGGGATCGGTGTGCTGATCAACGATCGGGTACGCGGCAGGCCGACGTTCCCCCGCTATTAGAAGCCTCGCTTCACGCGGAACGCGATCGCCCCGGACGACGTCCTGTCGTCCGGGGCGATTTCACATCCACGATTCGAACGATTCGCGAGGTCAAATCTTCCTGACTTCGTCCGCGGCCCCAAGGACATAACCGATCTCCGTCGAAAGCGCGCGGGCTTCCTGCGTGGCACTGTTCAGGCCCTGAGCCGTCGCCTGGACGCCAGCGGAGCCGACCTTGATGAGATCCAGCTTCAGGTTCTGCAGCAGGAGGCCCGCGCTCTCGAGCTGGCCAAGGAGTGTCTCGCGCCGCTGCATCAGGTCCTGCACGGAGCTACGCTGCCGCGTGAGGAGCGCGAGCTTCCGCTCCGCCTCCGGCGTGCGCGGATCCTGGCGTTCGACGTCGGCGATGCGCTCGTCGAGGCGGCTGAGGCTGTCGGGCTGCAGGTCCCCGTCGAGCCGGTGCAGGGTGGGAGCAAGCGAGGCAATTCGCTCCACGAGGGCGTTCACCGTCGGCACGACATCGGGCAGCATGCGGCGGTCGCTCTTCCCCATCTTGCGGACCGCCTCGAGAATGGCGGCGCGGTCGAGGGTCGCTCGGCGGACCGCTGCCATGTATGGACTGGTGGGCATACCGGAGCCGGGTGCCGCATCGCGCGCCACCTGCCCGAGCAGCGCGGCGGGATCGTACTCGCGCACCAGCGTGTCGAGCGGCTTGCTCAGGACATCGGCGGGGTCGACATGGTCGCGGCGGAGGGAGAGTGTCTTCCGTCCGAGTCCGAAACCGGTGTAGATCAGTGGTGGCAGCGTCATGATGAACAACGCGACGAAATCGCTTTCCGCCATCGTCATCAGGAGTGCGCCGGCGGACAGCGCCGCCGACGACGCAGTGATCAACACCTGCTGCCGGTACTTCTCGAAGCGACGCCGCAGCGATGTCGCACGACCCCAAATGTTTCGATCTTCCTCGACATCTACCCGCATCTGCGCTTCGGCCTGCAGTCGCTCCCTCACTTCCCTCGGTGACAGCGCATGCTGCGCCGCCGGCACACTCGCTGCCGGTTGTGCTCCGCGTTCCCGGGCCTGATTGCCCTCGGTAGCGGGGGCCGGAGGCAGCACGCCACGGCTGCGGCCACTTGCCGGCGGGACCTCGGCCACTGCCGTCTCCCCATACGGGCGCTCGGGGTCGAGCGGGGAGAGCCAGTGGAGCGCGGCATCCGAATCCGAGCTGAGGCGCTCCGGCCGGCGGAATACTTCGCTCATGCGAATTCCATCCGCCCATAATCCCCCGAAGCGGCGGAGGATGTCGGCCCCCATCACCGCGGTCGGGATGAGGAACCAGGGCTCACCCTGCACACTCGCGTTGATCGCGAGCAGGACGCCGCTCGTTCCCGCGTAGCTCACCAGCAGGTGGCGGATCCGCCTGACCCGCTCGCGCACCGAGAGATCGCGCTCGGCGACCGTCCCGCGCGCCGATCGCCGCTGTGCCCGCGCAAGATCCTTGGCCTCCCGCCGCGTCAGCGGCCGCGCCGCCGGCTCGGGTGCGGCGGCAACAGGCTGACGCGCCCCCAGCGCAGCGCCCTTCGGGTTCCGGACCGCGAACAGTGGCGTGTGGCGACCGGCGAGCACATCCCGCAGCTCGCCCGCATTCTGCCACCGGTCGTCGGGGCGCTTCGCCAGTGCGCGCTCGACGGCTGCCGCGAGATCGGGGGGCGCATCACGTCGATGCTTCGCGATCGGGGCCGGAGGCTCGCTCACGTGCTTCATCAGCATCGAGGGAGTGTTGTTCGCCACGAAGGGCGTCACCCCGGTGAGCATCTGATAGCCTACCACCCCGAGGGAGTAGATGTCGCTCCGCCCGTCGATCTCGCGGTCCCCGAGTGCCTGCTCCGGCGACATGTAGGCGGGCGTGCCGACCGCGATTCCCGTGACGGTGAGTCGCGACCCCGCCTCGGCGGCGCGGGCGATGCCGAAGTCGGTCACCAGCGCCCGACCGCTCTCGCGGTCGAGCAGGATGTTGTCCGGCTTGATGTCGCGGTGCACCACACCGCGCATGTGGGCGTACGCAAGGGCGTCGGCGACTTCACAGACCCAGCGGCGCACGTCGGTGAGCGGGGGGCGCGCGCCGCTCGCCAGCAGCTGGGCGAGACTCTGGCCTTCGCACAGCGCCATGGCGAAGAAGGCGATCCCTCCCCGGTCGTCCACGGAATGAATCGGGACGATGTTGGGGTGGTTGAGCTGCGCCGCGGTCTGCGCTTCGCGCCGGAATCGCTCGCGCACGGCGGGGTCGAAGGCGAACTCCGGCGGCAGGACCTTGATCGCAACGTGTCGATTGAGGCGGCGATCGAGCGCTCGGTACACGATCGACATCCCGCCGCGCCCTACCTCGGTCTCGATGTCGTACTGATCTCCGACCGCCGCGACCACCCGTTCTCGAAGCTGCTCGCTCACGCTCCGTCCGGTCGCAGCGACGGCGGATCTCGCCGGGTGATTCGCGCCATCTCATCCGCAACGTACATCGCGCTGTCGACTTCCCGCGCAAGCACGAGCGCCTGCTCGGCGACCGACGTCACCTGCTGATGGCTCAGCGCACCGGCACGGAGGCGAAGGACATCGAGGCGCATGCTCTGCAGCGCCATCGCGCATCCCTCCAGCCGAGCAGACGCCTGGGACCGCCGTTGCTCCATTTCGGCGACCCCGCGCCGCTGCCGTTTCAGGAAGGCGAGCCGCCGCACACGCTTCTCGCTTGCAACGCGGTCGAGCGGGTTGGCTTCGGACTCCAGCTGGGCGATCTCCCGGTCGATGGCGTCGGCGCTCATCCCGGGCTCGAGATGGCCCTCTGCCACGGCGCGGGCGAGCGAGCGGACCCGCTCCACCAGCGCCGTGGCCGAGGCGGGGACTTCGGAGATCCGGGACCGCTCGCTGCGCGGGAGGGATTCCACGATGCGCAGGATCTCATCACGGTCCATCTCCGCCTGGCGAACCACCGACGCAATGGCCGGGTCGGCCGGCGGTGCCGCTGCGCCCGACGCGAGGAGCGGGGGTGTGGACGACGCAGTCCCGGATCGGCTCGACGCGGTTGGCGTCGTTCCCGTGCGCTCGGGCTTCCCGATCCGGCGCCGCGCCCGCTCGCGAAGCTGCTGGCGCTTGCTCGAGTCGAACAAGGCGCTCGCGTCATCGATGGCTTCGCTGGCGACGTCGAGAATCTCGCGATGGCGCGGCTGGCGGAAAACATCCCGCCAGTCGAACCCGTCCGACCATAGCTTCGCGTACTGGAACGCCATGTAGACGCTCCACAAGCCGGTCAGCCCGAGCATGTCCTTGGAGCCGATGATCGCAAGCATTGCGATCACGAGGTTGACCGAGACGTAGTACGCCAGACGCCGGCGGAACTTCATCACCGGCGTCGCGTGCCAACGTCGCAGCTCGTCGCCTGTCGGCTCGTAAATCACGTCGTCCTGGAGCGACGAGCCGCCGCCGGTGCCACCCTGCATGTCGCCCCACGTCGGGGCGCGGGCCGGCTGCGCACGCTGGCTGCCGGTGGGCGCGTATACCGGGACACCCGACATGCTGCTCGACGACGCTTCGTGGCGAACGCGCGCATCCTCGGCGGCGGCCGACCCGGGCTCCAGCGCCGCCGCCAGCGCAGCCGCGCTCGGGAATCGTCCCTCAGGCTCCTTGGCCAGGAGCATCATGATCGCCCGGCCGAGCTCCGGCGGTACATCCGCTCGCCGGTCGTTGATCGAGACCGGCGCCTCGGTCAGGTGCTTCATGAGCAGTGCGGGCGTGTTCGAGGCCATGAACGGAGGCTCTCCGCACAACATCTGGTAGCCCACCACGCCGAGCGAATAGAGATCGCTGCGTCCGTCGATGCTGCGCTCGCCCGCCGACTGCTCGGGAGACATGTACGCCGGCGTCCCGATGGCGATCCCGGTTGCCGTCAGGCGCGAGACGCTGGATCCGCCGGATGCGCCGTCTCCCCCG
Source organism: Gemmatimonadaceae bacterium (assembly GCA_031412375.1). GTDB lineage: Bacteria > Gemmatimonadota > Gemmatimonadetes > Gemmatimonadales > Gemmatimonadaceae > JANPKQ01. Next base: position 43,334 of record JANOCW010000350.1, read on the forward strand.
TCCTCGCCCGTCATCGCGCGCGCAATGCCGAAGTCCGTGACGAGCGCGCGGCCCGTCTCGCCATCGAGCAGGATGTTGTCGGGCTTGATGTCGCGATGCACCACGCCGCGCGCGTGCGCGTAGGCGAGCGCCTCGGCAACCTCCTTCAAGACCCGGCGGGTTGCCTCGGGAGCGAAGAGACCCTTCGTCGCGAGTGCGCCTGCCACCGTGTGCCCTTCGACGAGCGCCATGACGAAGAACACGAGCCCCCCCTGCTCGCCGACCGTGTAGATGGGGACGATGTTGGGGTGACTGAGCTGCGCGGCAGTTTCCGCCTCGCGCAGGAAGCGCGTGCGAATCTCGCCGCGAAACGCGAGCTCGGGCGGCAGTAGCTTGATAGCCACCGGCCGCTTGAGCCTTCGGTCGCGAGCGCGGTAGACAATGCCCATGCCCCCGCGCCCGACCTCGTGCTCGAGCACGTATTGCGCAGCCAACGCCTGGGAGAGTTGCTCCCAGAGCGCCAAGTCCGATGCGGTAGATCCCACCGAGTCCGGCACACACCAATCCAAGGGTGAGAAGCGTGTACAGTGTAGCACGAGCCTCGCCTCCTGTACAAGGATGGCCGTGTTGGCAGTCCCATACGTCAGCCAGGCGCGAAAAAGTTGCAATTCACGCCGCCATGACGTACACGACGATCGGTCGCTGCGGCGCGGAACCCAGGCCTTTCACCGGCGCTTGAGTTCACCGGCGGGGCGGGCATCCACTCGGAGAACGACGGAAGACGTCGCTCCCCACAGCGCGCCCGCGACGGTCCGCGTTCATCCTCCGGTGGCGATCTGGAATGGACCGTGCGACGCTTGCGCAGTTCCCTCGGGCACGAGGGCTGATCTTCAACCAGGTTTCATTCATGGCACAACGACAGACACTCCCCGTCCTGCCCCTCCGCGGGACGGTCATCTTTCCCGGGCTGACGGCGCCGATCGCGGCGGGACGGCCGGGGACGCTGCGCGCCATCGAGGCCGCCCTCAAGACCGATCGACTCGTCTTCGCCGTGGCGCAGCGTGACAATACCGACGAGCCGTCGCCGGAGATTCTTTACTCGATGGGCGTCGTCGCCCGGATCGGCCAGATCCAGCGCGGCCTTGGAGGCGTGCAGCTCCTCCTCCAGGGCGAGGAGCGAGCGACCGCACTGCAGTACTCGACCAACGAGGGATATCTCAGCGCCGTCGTCGTCGCCACGGAGGAGATGACGCCGCTCGATCCCCTCGATCCGGCATTCGAGGCCCTGCACAAGGAAACCCGCGAACGCGCCGGAGAGCTCGGCGAGCGACGCGGGCTTCCGGAGGAAGTCGTCCACCAGGTACTCGACTCGGTGACCGATGCCGGTCGCTTCGCCGACCTCGTCGCCGGCTACATCGAGCTTCCGGTCGCCGAGAAACAGGGCCTGCTCGAGACGTTGAACGTCGAAGAGCGGCTCCGGCGGGTGCTCGTGCTCGTTCAGCGCCAGATCGGCCTCATCGAAGCCCAGGAAGAGATCAAGTCGCAGGTCCAGGAGGAGCTGGGCGAGCGACAGCGCGAGATGTACCTGCGCGAGCAGATGAAGGCCATCCAGAAGGAGCTCGGCGACGACGACCAGAGCCGCGAGCTGCAGGAGCTCCGTGACAAGCTGAGCAAGCTCGAACTACCGAAGGAGGCCCGTGCCGAGGTCGAGCGCGAGCTGGGCAGGCTCGAGCGCGCCGGGCGGGAGTCGATGGAGGCGCAGGTCATTCGCACCTATCTCGAGTGGATCGCGGAGCTCCCGTGGAATACGCGCTCCGAGGACCTGCTCGATCTCGTCCGCGCCGATACGGTCCTGACGGAGGATCATTACGGGCTTCAGGATGTGAAGGATCGCATCCTCGAATTCCTCGCGGTTCGCCAGCTTCGTGCGCAGCAGCTCGCGGAGGAAGTGGACAAGACCGGTGAGTTTCCGGTGCGAAAGCTCAAGGTGGAGAAGGATGATGCGACGCCGTCTCTTGCGGCGGGTGACAACGACGACCGTCCGATTACCGACCGGAAGGAGGCGATCGCGCGCGCGATGGCGAAGGGCCCGATCCTCCTGTTCGTCGGACCCCCGGGTGTCGGCAAGACGTCGATCGCCAAGTCCATCGCGCGGTCGCTCGGGCGCGAGTACGTCCGCGTCGCGCTCGGCGGCGCGCGTGACGAGGCGGACATTCGCGGTCACCGGCGCACGTACGTCGGAGCGATGCCGGGGCGGATCATCCAGGGGATGAAGCAAGCGGGAACGAAGAACCCGGTTTTTCTCCTCGACGAGGTGGACAAGCTCGGGCAGTCGTTCCAGGGCGACCCCGCGAGCGCTCTCCTCGAGGTACTCGATCCCGCGCAGAACGACACGTTCACGGATCACTACCTGGGCATTCCGTTCGACCTGAGCGAGGTGCTGTTCATCGCGACGGCGAACTTCATCCAGAACATTCCCGGCCCGCTGCTCGATCGCATGGAGACGGTGGAGTTCGCGGGATACACGGAGCGCGAGAAACAGGAGATCGCGAAGAAATACCTGCTGCCGCGTCAGCTCGAGGACGCGGGATTGAACGACAAGGGGATCAGCTTCAGCGATGATGCCATCGCCTCGATCGTGACGCACTACACGCGCGAGAGCGGCGTACGCCAGCTCGAACGGCAGATCGGTGCGGTTGCACGCAAGCTCGCGCGGCGCATTGCAGGCGGGGAGAGCCCAGCGCGGATCGTGACCGACGATGAGGTGCGCGAACTGCTGGGGCGACCGAAGGTGCACCCCGAGAAGGCAGGCGCCGAGAACGAGGTCGGCATCGCGGCGGGGATGTACTACACGCCGATGGGCGGCGACATCATGTTCGTGGAGGCATCGATCCGCCGCTACTACGGGGCGCCTGCGGTCGACCAGTCGATGCAGGTGGGGCCGGGGGGCGCCGTCTCCCTGATCCTCACAGGGCAGCTCGGCGATGTGATGAAGGAATCCGCGCGCGCGGGGTTCACCTACGCGACGAACAATGCCGTGAAACTGGGCATCCCGAAGGATCGTCTCGGCGCGGTCGAGGCACACATCCACGTGCCCGCCGGTGCGATTCCGAAGGATGGTCCATCAGCCGGGGTTGCGATCGTGACCGCGCTCGTCTCGGAGATGTCGGATCGGCCGGTGCGGCGAGATGTCGCGATGACCGGCGAGATCACGTTGCGCGGTCGGGTGCTTCCGATCGGCGGATTGAAGGAGAAGGTGCTCGGAGCGCACCGCGCGGGGATCACCACCATCATCCTGCCGAAGGACAACGAGGCGGACATTGAGGACGTGCCGGAAGAGGTACGCAGGACGCTGACCTTCTGCCCGGTGAGCACGCTGGAGGAGGCGCTCAGCATTGCCCTCGTGGCCGAGAAGGACCAGGCCGCGATCATGGAAAAGAAGGAGAAGGCCGTGGCGTAGGCATCTAGAACACGATTGCGCCCGTCCTGAACAGCTTCCACGGGCTGGGCCGAAGCTCGAGCGGCTCGGTGCCGTCGAGGAAGTATTCCGTGTAACGCCGCTCGGGTGGGGTCAGCGTATCGGCAACGAGTCCGGTCTCGCGATCCAGTTCCGCCGATATGACGCCACCCGGTGCGGTCCACTGGGTGGTTTCGCGACCGAGGTAGTAGCGCCCAACCATCTCGCCCCAGATCGGAGCGGCGAAGCCGCCGCCGGTGACTCCGGAGGTGATGGACCTGGGGCGATCAAACCCGAGCCATACTCCCGCTACCAGGTCCGGCGTCATGCCGATGAACCACACATCCGTGTTGTCATTGGTGGTGCCGGTCTTTCCGGCAACAGGGATGCTGGCGGGGACGTGCCGGCGGACCGCGCTCCCCGTCCCGCGGTCGACGGCATCACGCATCATGTCCCGAACAATGAATGCGACTTCCGGATCGAGGGCGAGCGCGGGCGCCTCCGGCTGCGGTTGCCAGACTGTGCGTCCCTGCCGATCGTCGACGCGCATGACGAGGCGCGGTCCCACCGCGACCCCGAGGTTGGCGAACCCCGTGTAGGCGGCAACCAGGTCGAGTGGCCGAACGGCCGACGCGCCGATCGTCGTTGCCGGGACAGGATCGATCGGGGTGTCAATGCCGAGGCGCTGGGCGACGGCGATCACGGAATCGAGGCTCACGCGCAGGCCGAGCTCCACGGCGACGACGTTGCGTGATCTCGCCAGCGCCTCGCGCATCGTGATCGGCCCGATGAACGTGCCATCATAGTTGGCCGGGCTGTACACCGTGCTGTCATGCAGGACGATGGCGAGCGCCGTATCGCCCATGACGGCGTTGGCGGGAATGCTGTCCTTGATCGCGGCCGCGTAGACGATCGGCTTGAATGCCGACCCCGGCTGCCGAAGTGCATCCACCGCCCGGTTGAAGGGACCTTCGGCGTGATTGCGCCCGCCCACCAGTGCACGCACGGCGCCCGTGGTGGGATCGAGCGCCACCACGGCACCCTGGAGGTAGTCCGTGCGACCCTTGATGCGCTTCGCAAACGTCATGTGGCGATAGCCCGGCTGCGTCTCGACTCGCGCCAGTCCGTCGTTCAGGGCATCGACGGCCGCACGCTGCAACACCGGATCGAGCGTCGTGTGAATACGGTAGCCGCCGTTCATCACGGGCACTCCTGCACGCTCGACCTGCGTGCGCACCGCGTCGATGAAGTACGGTGACGGCGCCGACATTCCCGCATTCGGAGCGGTGACGAGTCGTTCGCGCTTCGCCGCGGCGGCGGCGGCCGGGGTGATGTACTTCTCGCTGGCCATCCGGTCGAGGACGAGGTTGCGCCGCTCGAGGGCTCGCTCCGGGTGACGGGCCGGGTCGTACAGGGCGGGGCCCTTTGGCATTGCGGCGAGCGTCGCCGCCTCGGCGAGCGAGACCTGCGCTGCGCCCTTTCCGAAGTAGTGACGAGCGGCCATCTCGATCCCGTGCCACCCACGTCCGAAGGAGATCTGGTTGAGGTAGGCCTCGAGGATCTGGTCCTTCGTGTAGTGACGCTCCATCTCCCGCGCGGCCGATTGCTCGCGGAGCTTGCGGTTCACGCTCTTGTCGGTGCGATCGATGATGTCGGGGTGCATGTTCCCGACGAGCTGCTGCGTGATCGTGCTCGCGCCGCGCCCATCGCCGGTCAGGTGATCCTTGAGCGCACCTGCGATCCCGATGACGTCGACACCGTCATGCTGGTAGAACCGGTGGTCCTCCACCGCGACGAATGCCTGCGGGAGATACTTCGGCAGCGTGGCGATGGAGATGCTCGATCGAAGCTCGCGCCCCAGCTCTCCGATGAGTGACCCATCCCGTGCGAACACGAGCGATGCCTGCGGCGGCTGCACGAGCCGCCACGGTTCGGCATTCTGCGCCACGAGGGGTCCAGCCGCCGAGAGCGCTGCGGCGACGATGGTTGCCGCCGCACGGCGACCGGCGGCGCGACGAAGGCAAGTGATGTGACGAGCGCGGTTCTGCGTAACGGGAAGAGGCAGCACGTCGAGTTCCGAATGGAGGAGTCATCAGCGCGCGAAGCCGCTGACGGGTGACAACAGCGCGTGCGGGCGACGGTGGAATTATACCCGCACACCCGTTGCCGGTGCCGGGGCGTGGTGGCATGTTTTCGACGATGCCGCCTCTCGTCAACATCGCGATCGTGCAGTTCAAGCCCCGGAAGGGCGACTATCGGGGCAACCTGGAGCGGTTCGGGACGGTGCTCGCGCAGATCGACGCGCTCGACCCCCGTCCCGACCTCGTTCACCTCCCCGAAACGGCCCTCACCGGCTACTTCGTCGAGGGCGCGGTCCGTGACCTGGCCCTCCCGGCCGGTGCCTTCGCCGACGATCTCGATGCCTCCTACCGACGAGCCGTCGGGTCCCCCCGACCGATCGACATCGTCGTCGGCTTCTACGAGGTGTTCGAGAACACGCTGTTCAACAGCGCGATGTGCGTGACGCTGGGTGCGGCGGCGCCAGTCATTCGACATGTGCACCGCAAGGTATTCCTGCCGACGTACGGCCTGTTCGACGAGGAGCGCTTCGTCGACCGCGGCCACGAGATCCGTGCGTTCCAGATGGAATGGGGACGGGCGGCATTGCTGGTTTGTGAGGACGCCTGGCACAGCCTCTCGGGTACGCTGGCCGCGCTCGATGGCGCGCAAATCATCCTCTTGTCTGCCGCGGCGCCGGCACGCGGCGCGTGGCCGCGCGCCGACGACGTCCCGGGCCCCGCGACGCTCGCCCGCTGGGAGCGCCTCGCACGAGACATCGCGGAAGAGCATGGTGTGTTCGTCGCGCTCGCCCACCTGGTGGGCAACGAGGGGGGCAAGACGTTCGCTGGAGGCTCGATGATCGCGGGGCCGAAGGGTGACGTGCGGGTTCGTGGCCCTCTCTGGGACGAGGCCATCGTCGCAGTGACGCTCGACCTCGCCGACCTCACCCGCGCCCGCGCCGACATGCCGCTCCTCAACGACCTTCAGACGATGTTGCCGCACCTTCTGTCGTCGCTCGGTGACATCGAAGCCGGCGTTCCGGTCGACCTGAGATACGAGGCAGCGCCTCCAAAGGCAGAAGCCGTACGCCCCGAGCCTGCGTGGCGGCCGCCAAAATCCGCTCGACCAGGACTCGCGGTCATCCGTCCCGCCGCGGACGATCCGACCGGCCCCCCATCGCTGGAGATCAACCCGCAGCTCACCGCCGAATGGCTCGTGAACTTCATTCGCGAAGAGGTCCATCGTCGCGGATTCAACAAGGGCGTTCTTGGGTTGTCGGGCGGGGTGGACTCCGCGGTGACCGCCTATCTGGCCGCGAAGGCGCTCGGAGCGGAGAACGTGATCGCAATCCGGCTCCCCTATCGGACGTCGAGCTCGGACAGCCTCGCTCATGCACAACTCATCGTTGACGAGCTTGGAATCCCGGTGAGCACCGTGGACATCTCGCCTGCCGTGGACGGCTACCTGATCGCCGAACCCGAGGCCGATGCGACGCGTCGAGGCAACATCATGGCGCGCATGCGCATGATCACGCTCTTCGACCTGTCGGCGAAGCATCATGCACTCCCGCTGGGCACGGGCAACAAGACGGAACGCCTGTTCGGCTACTTCACCTGGCACGCCGATGATTCGCCGCCGATCAATCCGCTCGGGGACCTGTACAAGACCCAGGTGTGGGCACTCGCCCGCCACCTTGGGGTGCCGGATGTGATCATCGGCAAACCCGCATCGGCCGACCTGATCAAGGGACAGACCGACGAAGGCGATCTCGGCATCAGCTACGCGAAGGCGGATCGAATCCTGAACGCCGTGCTTGCCGGCTACTCCCCGGCAGATCTGGTGTCGCGCGGCTTCGAGGCCCGCGATGTCGACACGGTGCGCCGACGTCTGGACAGCACCCACTGGAAGCGGCGGATGCCGACGGTCGCCATGCTCAGCACCGCGGCCATCGGTGAGTCGTACCTCCGGCCCGTCGACTTTTGAAGGGCTGAGGCGGCGGAGCGCGAGCTGAATTGGGTCGTGGAAGGCAGTGATCGCCCGACGATGACTCGATGACCCCGGGCCCTTCCCTTAGATTTCCACCATGCCTTCCTCGACTTCAACCGCGCGCAAGCTCCCCGCTGGGCTCTCCCGCGACGTCCTGGTCGCCGCCTACCGCAACATGCTCCTCTCGCGGCGGCTGGACGACAAGGAGATCCAGCTCAAGCGTCAGAACAAGATCTTCTTCCAGATCTCGGGGGCTGGGCACGAGGCGATCCTGACGGCGGCGGCGATGACGCTCAAGCCGAAGTACGACTGGTTCTTTCCGTACTATCGCGACCGGGCGCTCTGCCTCCAGCTCGGGATGACGCCGGCCGAGATGTTGTACGAGGCCGTCGGCGCGGCGAAGGACCCGAGCTCGGGCGGGCGGCAGATGCCCAGCCACTGGGGACACAAGGATCTCAACATCGCGTCATCGTCGTCACCGACCGGGACGCAGTTCCTCCAGGCGGTCGGCAGCGCCGAGGCGTCGATGCGGGCGAAGCTCCTTGAGATCTCCGAGGGCTTCGAGAGCGATGAGGTGAGCTACGTCTCCACCGGCGACGGGACGACGAGCGAGGGAGAGTTCTGGGAGTCGCTCAACACGGCGTCCAACCTGAAGCTCCCCGTCGTCTACGTCGTCGAGGACAACGGCTACGC
>JANOCW010000351.1:0-5888 GCA_031412375.1 Gemmatimonadaceae bacterium
CGATGACGGTGAGTTGGTCCGCCGCGGTACCGGTGAGCGCTTCGAGCGCCCTGACGGCGCCGGGAAAGTCAGCCGGCACGTCGAAGTCGGCGGAGATGCCCATCGGTTTGGCTGGAAGCTGCTCCGGGCTGCTCGACGCGATCGTGTCAGCGCTGGCGGCGTAGCCAAAGACGAGCATGAGCAGGCCGACCGCTGGCCATGCCACCTTTTTCCGGAGTGCAGGGGCGTTCGCTGGGACCGCATCCGGTTCCGTCACTCCAAGCCGCGTCAGGAGCTCCGCTGCGCGACGGCGGATGCGTGCACGGCGAATCGTGCTGAACGGCGGCAGTTGCTTCCATGTCATCACGGCGGCACCCTTCGCCGTCGGCCGATAGGCCTTGGCCGCGCGATCGAGACGGAGATAGCCCGTCGCGATTTGCTGGTCGAGCTCCCGGATAATTGCCTGGCTCAGGTATCCGGCCGCATCGCGGCCCCGGTCGATCTCCCGAATTGCGCCAGGCTCTTTCACCTCTGCCAGGAGCCGCTCGTGCAGGCGTGCGATCCGGCGGGGATCGCGCACATCGGGAAACTGTTCCAGCGTCTTGCCCGGAACCGCGGCAAAGGCGCCGATCTCCTTGCTGTTGTTGACGAGCAGCGTCCGCCCGTCAGTGAAACGCGCCATCACCTCGACGTGGTGTGCGATGAGACGGGCCGGCTCTGCGTTCATGTACATCCCGATGGCGATCGCCTCCTGCCGGGTTGCGGTCTTCTCGAACAGCATCACCCGCGACGTCATGTTCGCCATGAAGCCGGCCTGGAAGAAATCTCCGACGCTCGTAAATCCGGCGGCAGTGAGCGCGGAGTTGGATTCCTTCAGCGCAACGATGATGGAGGGCGGTACCGAATGGCGCGCCGGATCGTACGCGACGAACGTCGGCGACGACGAGCTGCGCTGCGTCGCGTAGATGACGAGGGGGCCGAGCCAGTAGGGGAGCAGGACCAGGCCCATCGTGATCGCGATGACCTTCTCCGTGTTCGCTTCGAAGTCGAACACCGGCAGGTACGGCCGCGCGACGATCGCCACTCCGATGGCCGCAAGGAAGGCAAGCCAGTCGGGGAGTCGCATGGACGTGAGGACGACCAGGACCAGCACGAGAACGATCAGCGTGAGCATTGGGGTCTCATTTGCGACGGGTGTGCGGCTCCCTCGTAGCCGACCGCGCGGCGTGGACACCATTCCGGGCGGTTGCGGGGTACCTCCAAGGACAGTCGGCGAAGGCCCTCCGTCACGCCGTGACACCGCTATCGCTATCTCGTCTACCGACATGATGATCCGTGCCCTTCGCCCTCTCATCGCCGCCGGGGGCGTGCTGCTCACGGGGGCATGCGTCGCCGGGCCTCCACCCGCTGCGATCGCGGTCGTGCTGGCGGCGGAGCACGACTATCTGCGTGCCCGCTGGCTGATGGTGCCCGTCGTCGGGATTCGCGCGGCGGACGTGCCCGACAGCTACCGGGCGCCCCGCTCGGGAAACCGGCAGCACAACGCAATCGACATCATGGCGGCGCGAGGCACGGCGGTGGTCTCCGCCGATGCGGGGCGGATCATCAAGCTCGTACGGAACGACGCCGGCGGCATCACCATCTACGCCACCGATGCTCACGAGCGCTTCATCTACTACTACGCACACCTCGATCGATATCACGAGGGGGTGACCGAGGGCATGAAGCTCGCAAAGGGGCAGGTCATCGGATACGTGGGCACGACGGGGAACGCCCCCGCCGGTGCACCGCACCTCCACTTCCAGGCATTGCGTGTTCGCGACGTGCGCCGGTGGTGGGAGGGCGAGCCACTGGACATCCGGCCCTACCTCGTGGAGGACGGTCAGCGGAGATGAAGATCACGTCCAGACAGCGCGCAGCGCTCCGCGCCGAGGCGCATCATCTGACGACGCTCGTCCACGTCGGGAATCATGGGCTCACCGATGCCATCAGGACGACGCTCGACGAAGTCCTGCGAACGCACGAGCTCGTAAAGGTGCAGCTTGGGAAGCAGCTCGAGATCCCAGCCCGTGAGGCTGCCGCGCAGCTCGCGGAATCCGTTCGCGCCGACGTCGTGCAGGTGATCGGGAAGACCGCGACGTTCTACAGGGAGAATCGGAATCTCGAGAAGAAGAAGGGCGCGCTGCCCCCGTGGCGGAAGTAGCGTCGTGAGCCGGCACCCTTCGTGGCTGGATTCTCGCCTGCCGGCCAGCGCTCTCGATGGCAGGGCCTCGCGCGTCGCCCCGCTGTTCGTCGCCCTCGCTGCCGGCGCGTGCATGCAGACCGAGCGGTTTGCGACAGACTCGGCCCGCGCGGAGTCACCCCGTCCGGATACGGTCTTCGTCGTCGACACGGTCGTCCGCGTCGACACCGTGATCGTGATCGACACTGTCGTCGCGCTGGGGCCGGCGCCGGCGACTTCGGTGGCACCCCCGCCCGCGGAGAGCCCGTCGGGCGGAGCGCAGGCGATCACCGAGGATGACCTCCGCTACCTGCGCTCCCGCGACCTCATCGTCCCGGTGGCCGGCGTCCGCGCGACGAAGATCGCCTCCTCCTTCGACGACAAGCGCGGAAGTCGGCGCCACAATGCGATCGACATCCTCGCACCGAGGGGGACACCCATTCTGTCGGCGGATGAGGGCACTGTGGCGAAGATCGACACGAGCGCGGGTGGAGGGCTGAGCCTGTACATCGCCGGTCCGCGCGATCGCTTCATCTTCTACTACGCTCACCTCGAGGCCTACCGCCGTGGCATCGCTGAGGGAATGCGCATCGCGAAGGGCGATACGATCGGATACGTCGGCACGACCGGGAACGCCCCGGCGAACACGCCGCACCTCCACTTCGCGATCGCCAGAGCGGACCGGGACAAACGGTGGTGGAAGGGAACGCCACTCGATCCGCTGCCCCTCCTGCGCGACTGACGACGGCGCCGCGACTCCCGTTGCCATCGGCGAACGAGGGTCTATCTTACAGCGACCAGCGCGTGTCGGGCACCCTTAGAGCCAACCATGCCTTACGTCATCACCGAAGCCTGCATCAACACGAAGGACAAAGCCTGCGTCGACGTGTGTCCGGTGGACTGCATATACGAGGGCGAGAACCAACTCTTCATTCACCCAGACGAGTGCATTGACTGCGGCGCCTGCGAGCCCGAGTGCCCAGTGACTGCGATCTTCCCCGAGGAAGACGTTCCACCGAACCTCAAGCAGTACGTTCAGCTCAACAAGGAAGCCTTCAGCAGCCCGAACCCGCCGCACAAGCCGACGCGGTAACCCGCGTGCGCCGTGCATGGCTCCCACTCGGGCGGCCCGAGCCACGACGGGATCACGCCGCGTGACCCTGCGCGCGGTCACCTTCGATTACTGGGATACGCTCTACACCGGCGCCGTCCTGACCGAGCGCATGGCGCTTCGTCAGACGGCGCTGCGCCAGATGCTCACCAGCCTCGGACACGAGATCGCCGACGAAGCGCTCCAGGCGCTGTATCACGAGTCGGGTAAGGAAGCCGACCGTTGGTGGCGCGATGAGCATCGGGGCTACACGGCGGCGGACCGCATTCGCTGGATCCTCCAGCGCCTCGCGATCGAACGCCCGGATAACTGCGAGCACGTCGCGCGCGCGGTCCAGGCGGTGGACGACGCGCTGCTCGCCTTTCCGCCGCCACTGCTCGTTGGCGCTGGGCACGCACTGGCCGCCATCGGCGCGCGCTTCCGGCTGGGCATTATCTCGGATACCGGGTTCGCATCAGGCCGGGCGCAGGATGCCCTGCTCGAGCGCGACGGCCTTCGGTCGCACTTCGAGGTGACGATCTACTCCGTTGACGTCGGCCACGCAAAGCCGCGTCGGGAGCCCTTCCGCGCAGCCCTGGATGCACTGGACCTCGCGCCGGGTGACGTACTCCATATCGGAGACAACGAGCGGACCGACGTGCGCGGGGCGCTCGACTCCGGCATGCGGGCGATTCGTGTCGACTTCGTGAAGCAGAACGGCCCGAGCTCGGCCGAGCGGGTGGTGCGTTCGTTTGAGGACCTGACCGAGTATCTGGCGACCGTCACGTAGCGCGTGCTCCGCGTCCTCTGCGTTCGCAGTTGGGAAACCACGTGGCAGAAGTCCCTCACCGCCGCTTGCGGCTCCTCCCGAGAACGAACCACGCGAGAGAGCCGAGCACCGGAACGAGGACGACGATCGACCAGATGAGCTTCACCCGGCGCGCATGGCCGCTGCTGGCCCAGATCGAGCGCAGCGCCAGCAGAGTGAGGATGAGAAGGCCGAGAAGGATCCAGGTGAAGCTGTCGAGGCCGGGCATCCCGTTCAGGCGTAGGTGAGCACGCCGAGGAATTCGCTCGCGACGTGGTTGAAGGCGGCCGGGCGCTCGACGTTGCTGACGTGTCCCGCACCGGCGAGTATCTCGAGTCGGCTGCCGGGTATCTGCTCGTGCATGGCCTGCGCTTCCTTCGGCGGCGTGAGGATGTCCTCATCCCCCACAATGATGAGCGTGGGGACATCGATGGTGGCGAGGGTCGGCGTCGAGTCCGGGCGCGCAATCATGGCCTCGAGCGCGCCGATCACCCCGTTCACCGGCGCCATGGTCATCATTCGGTGCACGGCGTCGGCGATGTCGGGATGCTTCTCGCGCGTCGTGCTGCCCAGCATTCCGGCGATCAGCGCGTCGGCCACCGCACCGCTCCCCTTTGCCCGCGCGAGGGCGATGTGCTCGCGCCGCTTCGTTCGCGCCTCCTCGCTGTCCGCGCCGGGACGTGTGTCGGCCAGGATCAGCGCGCGCACGCGTTGTCGATGCCGGCGCCAGAGCGCAAACGCGATGTAGCCGCCCATCGAGAGACCGGCGATCACGGCGCGCTCGATCTGCAGCGCGTCGAGCATCGCGATCACGTCATCGGCATAGCGGTCCATCGTGTACGGACCGCTGATCTCGGAGTCGCCGAAACCGCGCAGGTCCGGCGCGACGCAGCGTGCGCGGGCGAGGAGGCCCCCGAGCTGCGGGGCCCAGAGCGATCGATTGTGCGGAAAGCCGTGCAGGAACACGACGGGCAAGCCGGTCCCGACATCATCGTAGGCGATGTCGATTCCACGCGGGAGCGCGATCACTCGGCAGGCCCGCGGAGCGCCCGGCCATCGAAGGTCAGCCAGAAGAGCGTAGGAACCTCGGTGCTGCGGGTGAGCGCCATGGCGGCGGCGAATGCCTTGGCGCTATAGGTCGCATCAAGCGCGATCCCGCGCCAGACCTCCAGCAGCCGCGTGGCATCATCACCAGCGGGTAATGCGCGCCCATACGCGCCACCGTACACGTCATGCACGACCCGGACTGCGTCGGGATTCACATCAGGCACCGACTGTCCGCTCGCCCGTCGAATGAGCGCGGCCGTCGCCCGCGCGAGGCGCAGCACCCGCGTCCGGTTGGCGCCGATTCGCGGGCCGATGCGCGCAGCGACGACCGTGATCGGAAGTCCTGCAATGGCGAATCCGAGTGCGAGACCCGCCGCCGTGCCGCCGGTGCCGAGCGGGACGACGACGTGTCGCGGCTGCGGAAGCAAGCCGTCCGCGATCTGGCGCGTCAGCTCCAGCCCCGCGTTCACGTGCCCCAGCGTCCCCAGTGGCGAGCTCCCACCCATCGGGATCCAGTGTGTGCGTCGCTCGGTTGCGCGCCGCCACCCGACACGGACCATCGCACCGACGAACGTGCGTGTCGCCGTCACCACGCCACACACCTCGCGCGCGCGCGCGGCGACGGTGATCGCCATCGCGTTCATCTCGTGCCGCCAGCGGATCGCGTGCACGTCGGCTCCGAGTCGTGCGGCATAGTATGCGGTGGCCAGGACGTGCGTGGAGCCTTCTCCCCCGATCGTGAG
>JANOCW010000352.1:0-2013 GCA_031412375.1 Gemmatimonadaceae bacterium
CGCGGCCTTGAGCGACGCCTGCTTCGCCCGCATGCCGGGCGGGAGCGGCTGGCCGGGACTGTCGCCGCCGCGCTGCTCGCGCAGCGACGCGCCGGCGGCCACCGTCGGGCACAGCATCGTTCCGCGTTCCTTCATCAGGCGGAAGACCGCGGGGGTGCCGTTGTCGCCGTGATCGATCGTGCGCACTCCCGCGAGCGTCGCGCGGCGCATGCCTTCTTCTGTGCTCGCGTGCGCAACGACGGGCCGGCCGGAGCTGCTCGCGATCTCGACGATGAGCTTCAGTTCCTCTAGGGTGAATGTCGGGCGCGCCTCGCCATTCGGTCCCCAGCGGTAATCGGCGTACACCTTGATCCAGTCCGCGCCGTGCCGAATCTGATCGCGGACGACGCGGCTGATGCCATCGATGCCATCCGCCTCCTCCGCACCCTGCGGGATCACGCCCATGTACTCGGTCGCGAAACCCCTCGGACCATAGCTGCCGGTGACGATGATCGCCTTCGTGGTCACGATCATTCGCGGGCCCGGAATGATCCCCTGATCGATAGCGGCCTTCAGGCCGACGTCGGCATAGCCGGCGCCTTCGGTGCCGAGGTCACGCACGGTGGTGAAGCCGGCGAGCAGGGTCGAGCGCGCGTGGTTCACGGCGCGGGCGACGCGAAGCGCTTCAGGCTCGCGCAGCACCTGATCGTCCCAGGATGTCTCGTTGTACGGATGCAGCAGGAGGTGCGAGTGCCCGTCGATCAGGCCAGGAAGCAGGGTCGTCCCCGGCAGCTCGATGGTCGTCGTTCCGGTCGGGATCGTGAGCTGGTCGCGCGGGCCGACGGCTTCGATGCGGTCGCCGCGGACGAGAACGATCCAGCCCGTCCGCGGTGGCGCGTCGGCCCCTTCCCACACCCGCGCAGGCACGAGCAGCGTCGCCGAGGGCGGCTCGGCAACGCCGCGACCCTGGGCAGCAACGAAGTGCGGAACGAGGATCGCGAGTGAGAGCGTCGCCGCTCGAAGCATGAGCATCTCTTCGGCTACTGCGGAATGGGGTTCATCGATTGCGCCATCTTCAGCGCATTGTAGGCGTTCACGATCCCGCCCGTGGCAGAGAGTGACCCGAACCGAACCCTGTCCTCGCCGCCGGGCCGGACGACCATCTGGTCGCGGTACGGAATGGCGGACTCGAGGATGATCCGCTTCACCTGGGCCGCAGTGAGACCCGGATGGTACGCCATGATCAGCGCCGCGAGACCGCTGACGACGGGTGCCGCCATGCTCGTCCCGCTCTCGCGGAGCACGCCGCCCATGCTGTTCGTGGACAGGATGTCGACTCCGGGAGCGAAGACGTCGACGTGGCCGCGACCGTAGTTGGAGAACGGGGCGGCGAGGCTGTCGCCACCGCGCCATGACGAGGCGCCGACCTCGATCCAGTTCGCGGCCCGACCAGCGCCGACGTATGCCGGCGTCGGAAAGCTCGGCTTCTCATCCGCGTTCTCCCCGTCGTTGCCCGACGCGTGCACGACGAGCGCACCGCGCGACTCCGCATAGCGCACCGCGTCATCGACGGCGGCCTTCTCCGGCGAATACCCCTTCCCGAAACTCAGGTTCAGGACGAGCGCGCCGTTGTCGACTGCGTAGCGAATCGCATTCGCGACATCCTTATCGCGCTCGTCTCCGTTGGGCACGGCGCGGATGCTCATGATGCGCACGGCCGGCGCAATGCCATCGACACCCATGCCGTTGCCGCGAACCGCGCCGATGATGCCCGCGACATGGGTCCCATGCGATGCGTCGGGCCCGGTCGCATCCGCGTTGCCGTACGCGCGCTGGGCGACATTCAGCGGGTCGTCACCGACGATTGCGCGTGCGTCGAACGCGGGGTTCAGTCCGAACTCGAGCAGTCCGTTGACGGTCTTCGCCTGCTTCGGGACGTCCGACGGGGTGAGCCCGTAGCCCGCGATCTGGATGAAGAGGCTGCGCGCCTCACGCACATCAGCGCGGGTCGGCTGCAGCGCCTCGACGCGCTCG
>JANOCW010000353.1:0-5997 GCA_031412375.1 Gemmatimonadaceae bacterium
CACGAATGGGGCGATCAGATCGATGACCTTGATCCCGGTCTCGAAGACTTCCGTCTTCGGCTCGAGGTTCACGAAGTCGGGTCGCTTGCGGTGGATCGGCCACCGCGGGGCACTCGCAGGAATCGGCGGTCCGTTGTCCACCGGGTGACCAAGCACGTTCAGGATGCGCCCCAGTGCTGCTTCACCCACGGGGACGGAGATCGGCGCGCCCGTATCGATGACTTCCATGCCACGCACAACGGCGTCGGTCGAGGACATCGCGACGGCGCGCACCTGATTTCGCCCAATGTGCTGCTGGACCTCGACCACGACGTCGATCGGGAATCCTTCGGCCGCCATGCCCTTGATCTCGAGCGCGTTGTAGAGCTCCGGAAGGTGATCCGCCTCGAACTCCACGTCGAGCACAGGTCCAATGACCTGGACCACCTTGCCCACCTGTACGGCCGTCGCAGTCGTTGCCATCTCTATCTCGGTTCGGTGTATGTGATTCGTTCGGGCGTGCACGCCCGCATCAAAGCGCTTCGGCGCCGCCGACGATCTCGGCGATTTCCTGGGTGATCTGCGCCTGACGGGCGCGATTGTAGGTCCGGCGCAGGACGTTGAGCATCTCGCCGGCATTGTCAGTGGCGTTCTTCATCGCGGTGCGTCGGGCACCCTGCTCTCCCGCTGCCGTCTCCACCAGTGCGCGGTAGACGGCGTTGCGCACATACAACGGCAGGAGTTCCGAGAGAATCGCCTCTGCCGAGGGGAACAACAGATAATCCCGCTGTGCTCCGGTTTTCGCGGGTGGCATCACCGGGAGGATCCGGTGTGCCGTGGCGGGCGTGGACAGCACGGAGTTGAATTTCGCATAGACGACGTACACGGCGTCGACTTCGCCGCGGATGAAGCTCTCCATCATCGGCTGAACGAGCGCCACGGCGTCGTCGGCCGTCGGCCGGTCCGTGATGTCCGTGCGGTTGACGGCGATCGTCCTGCCGACGAAGCGGAAGAAACCGAGCCCTTTACGGCCGACGACGTGGAACTCGATCTCGGTGCCCTTCCCTTCCAGCGTTGCAAGAAGGTTCCGGGTCTCGCGGATGAGGTTCGAGTTGAACGCCCCAGCGAGCCCGCGATTCGATGTGAGGAGCAACACTGCCGCGCGCCGTTCCCGCGCGGGCTGGCGGAGCAATGGGAACCGGTCCGCCAGCTCGGATGAGTAGAGGTCACCGATGACCTCACTCAGCGCGAGCGAGTAGGGGCGTGCGGCGACCACGCGATCCTGCGCGCGCTTCAGCTTCGACGTGGCCACCATCTCCATCGTGCGCGTGATCTTCCGCGTGCCTTCGACGGACTTGATGCGCCCCTTCAGCTCGCGACCCTTAGCCATGTCGGGCTCCCGTCGCATGCATCATGCGAATCACTTCGTCGCAGGCGCGGCGGGGCGAACGGCGCCCGGTTCCTGGCCGCGGCCGGCAATCTCCTTGTACTGGGTGATCGCACGCTTCAGGTCGGCCTCGAGCTCCTTCGACAGCGCCTTCTCCTTCCGCACTCCCTGACCGACCTGCGGAAACTGGGTGTCGAGGTAGTCGTGGAAGCCCCGCTCCCATTCGCGAATCTGCGCGACCGGGATGTCGTCGAGATGCCCGTTGGTTACGGCGTAGAGGATCGTGACCTGATGCTCGACGGACATGGGCCGATACTGGCCCTGCTTCAACACTTCGACGGTTCGTGCCCCGCGATCGAGCTGGCGCTTCGTGGCTGCGTCGAGGTCGGACGCAAAGGATGCGAATGCTTCGAGCTCGCGGTACTGCGCGAGGTCGAGACGAAGACGACCGGCCACGGCCTTCATCGCCTTGGTCTGCGCCGCCCCGCCCACGCGCGACACCGATATCCCGACGTTCACGGCGGGACGAACGCCGGCATAGAACAGATCCGCCTCGAGGAAGATCTGCCCGTCGGTGATCGAGATGACGTTCGTCGGGATGTAGGCGGAGACGTCACCCGCCTGGGTCTCGATGATCGGCAGCGCCGTCAGCGAGCCGCCGGGCTTGAGAATGTTCTTCCCGTCGACGACATCGTGATCCTCGCGGAGCTTCGCCGCCCGCTCCAGGAGGCGCGAGTGGAGATAGAACACGTCCCCGGGAAATGCTTCGCGGCCGGGCGGGCGCCGGAGGACGAGTGACAGCTGGCGATACGCAGCAGCCTGCTTCGACAGGTCATCGTACACGCAGAGCGTCGGCTTGCCTTCGTTGTACATGAAATACTCGGCCATCGCGCAGCCGGTGTACGGGGCGATGTACTGCATCGGCGCGGGATCCGAGGCCGACGCGACGACGACGATCGAATACTCCATCGCGCCGGTGGCCTTGAGACGCTCGACGACCGAGGCGACGGTCGACGCTTTCTGCCCGATCGCGACGTAGACGCAAATGACGCCGGTTCCCTTCTGGTTGATGATCGTGTCGACGGCGATTGCCGTCTTTCCCGTGCCGCGGTCGCCGATGATGAGCTCGCGCTGGCCGCGCCCGATGGGGATCATCGAGTCAATGGCCTTGATGCCTGTCTGGAGCGGCTCCTTGACCGGCTGGCGCACGATGATGCCGGGCGCTTCCGATTCGACCTTGCGGGTCGCGGCGGCGTTGACATCGCCCAGCCCGTCGATCGGTCGTCCCAGCGCATCGACCACGCGGCCAATGAGCTCCGGCCCCACGGGTACCTCGAGCACGCGGGACGTGCGGCGGACCTGATCCCCTTCCTTGAGGCGGAGGTAGTCGCCCAGCACGACCGCTCCGATGTTGTCCTCTTCGAGGTTCAGTGCCAGCGCTACGACGATTTCGCCCGTCCCGGACGACGTCACTTCGAGCATCTCGCCCGCCATCGCCTTGGCAAGGCCGTAGATTCGGGCGATTCCATCCTTCACTTCGAGGATGGTCCCCACCTCCTCAACACCGAGGTCGTCCAGATCCGCGGCTTCGATGGCGCGCAGAAGGACGTCCTTGATCTCGCCGGGGCGTAGCGTGGTTTGCGATGCCATAGTCAGTGGGTCCGATGCACGGGGCGCGAAAGGGTGGTGGAGCTTGTGAAAAATATCACAAGCGGGTGATTCGAGCAAGCGGAGCGGTCGGCGGCTCTGCAATGGATGCGCCCAACCGATGCCAGGTGCAGGAACAGGGTGATGGAGCTGCTCTCGATTCGCGCAGATTCAGCCATGACCAGTGGCGTGAAGGATCTCAAGGTGTGGCAGGAGTCCGTCGCGCTTGCCGGCGAGGTCGTCCGCGCGGCGAAGCAGGCAACACGACGGGAAACCAAGAGCTTCACCGATGAGTTGATGCAGTCCGCCGTCGTGGTCGCATCGAGCATTGCCCAGGGATACGCCTCGTACGCGCCCGAGGAACAGCGGCTGGCC
This sequence comes from Gemmatimonadaceae bacterium, assembly GCA_031412375.1. Classification (GTDB taxonomy): domain Bacteria; phylum Gemmatimonadota; class Gemmatimonadetes; order Gemmatimonadales; family Gemmatimonadaceae; genus JANPKQ01. Next base: position 3,389 of record JANOCW010000353.1, read on the forward strand.
TACTCGAATGCGCGACGCGCGCTCCTCGACCTCGAGACACGACTCAGCATCGCGAGACAGGCGGGCCTGCTTCAGGCACCAACGGTCGTTCAGCTGGCCGGACGGCTTCACACCGTGAGCCGCCTCCTCGCCGGATATGTGGGCTATCTCGACCGTCAGGCCGAGCAGGCGGCCATGAGCTTTCCACATCTGGCGCACACCCTGCGACCCGAGCTCCTCGGAGCGCAGGATCTCGCGGCTGGGTTGGGATGACGGCGCCGACCTGTGCTCCGGGTGGTCAGGTCGTGTTTCAGACCCTGCTTCGCCCGCGGCCGTGCGCAAATCGTTCGACCAGATCGACGGTGCGGAGCGCCGAAAGGGAGCCCGGCTTGGTCCCCACGACTCGCTGGGCGGTGCTGGACAGGTGGGACGACGACGCGAATCCGAGCACGGCTGAGACATCCCGAATGTCGTAGCCGGGATTCTTGGCGAGTTCAGCCGCCGCGATCAGTCGCACGAGGTCGATCACCCTCTTCAGGTTCGGAGCTCCGTTGGCTGCGAACCGGCGGCTGAGGTGCTCCCGGGTGACGCCGAGACTCGCGGCTAGTTCCTCCGTTCGCACCGCCCTCCCTGTGTGGGCGACGATCCGCCGCCACGTGGCGCGCTGGACATCAGTCGAAAACGCGAGCCGGGGTGGCGGCTGATCCAGGGCGATAGCGAAGCGCGAGGAGAAGAAGTGCGGGGATAGGAGCTCTCGCGCCGCCGTATCATCGACCCCTTCGACCACCATGTCCACGAAATCGAGGGCAACGCACCGTGCGATGGTCGGGCCATCCGTCCCGCGGAGCGGCGCGAGGGCGACGAACGGAGTGCTCGGAAACTCGCGCGCCAGCCCGGCGACCTCCCAGAGCGTGTCGCTGGCCACCCCCGCGTCGACGAGGACGAGGTCAACGAGGCTCATGCGAAAGGTCCTGAGGCAGTCCTCCGCGCTACGTGCGCCGATGATACGGGCATGACGCCGAGAGAAGAGCCCGCGAATCAATGCGCGAGCACGCTCACGGGGAGCGTATACCAGGACGCAGGGAACGGGAGGGATCCCGGTGAGGGCGAGGCGAGACATTGGTCAGCCGCCGAGCGTGGCGTGAGCCACGATGTCCTGCGCCCGCTTGAGCACCTGACGCGCATTTGCATACGAGATCATTCGTACCGCCTCGTCGTACACCAGCCACTGACACTCGGTAATCCCCTCCGCCCGCTGCGGGCTGGTCTCGGCGGAAGCCGATTCCATCAGGTAGAAATGGCAAACCTTATGGATCAGTCGACCGCGAAACCGGAAATACCAGTCGATGGTCTCGATGGCGCCACGCGACTCGATCGCCCCGAGGCCCGTCTCTTCCTCGACTTCACGAACCGCTGCTGCCTCCGGGGCTTCTCCCTCCTCCAGATGTCCCTTGGGGAATCCCCAGTTGGCGTAGCTGTCCCGGATGAGCAGGAAGAGTGGCCGCCCCTGATCCAATCGGTAGACGACGCCTCCCGCTGAAACCTCCTGCCTGGCGCGCGTCCGCGCCATCAGGTCGACTCGACCTCGAGCTCGGCCTCATCGATCGTGGCGCGACCATCGATGAATTGCCGCACGACGGGATCCTTGGTGTGGCGAATCTCGTCCACCGTCCCGACGCGTCGCACCTTCCCGTTATAGAGCATTGCAATGCGCGTTCCGACGGTATACGCGCTGCGCATGTCGTGGGTGATCACGATGCTCGTCATGCCCAGCTGTTGCTGCATGCGCACCATCAGCTGGTCGATCACTGCGCTCGTGACCGGATCCAGGCCGGTGGTCGGCTCATCGTACAGGATGTACTTCGGGCGGCCGACAATGGCCCGGGCGATCCCAACCCGCTTCCGCATGCCCCCGGAGAGTTCGGCGGGAAATCGATCCGAGACGTCGGGCAGGTCGACGAGCTCGAGCGACTCCTGCACCCGGCGCGCGATCTCCGCGTCATCGACCCGCTGCTTGCGCAGGGCCATCGCAACGTTGTCGCCGATCGAGAGCGAGTCGAAGAGCGCGGCGAACTGGAAGACGTAGCCGATCCGACTCCGGAGCTCGTAGAGCTCGCGACGCGGGAGACGCGGCACCTCGAGGTCGTCCACGAACACCTGGCCCGAGTCGGGTTCGAGGAGGCCGACAATGTGCTTGATGGCGACGGATTTTCCTGTCCCGGAGTAGCCGATGATCACCATCGTCTCACCTTCGACGACATCGAGCGAGAAGCCGCTCAGGACTCGCTTGGTGCCGAAGTCCTTGTGTACGTCGATCAGCCTGATCATGCGGGTAGGGACAGGGGCGGCGGTCAGCGCGCCGGCCTTTTGCGGCCCGGGAGCGCCGGTCGATCGAGAGATCGGCGCGGGAGGGAAAAATGGGCGCCGGTTCATCCGACATCAAGGCGCGGCAGCAAACGACGAACGGCGGAGCATCACGCTCCGCCGTTCGTCGTTCACCGGATCTGTCGGTCAGGCCGCGAAGCTACCGAGCGCGCGCCCCACATCGCCTTCGCGAAGACGCTTGAGCGCGCGATCGCGGAGCTGGCGGACACGCTCGCGGGTAACGCCAAGCATCGAGCCGATCTCCT
>JANOCW010000354.1:0-2931 GCA_031412375.1 Gemmatimonadaceae bacterium
GCGTAGAGGCGCTCCTGCGGCGGGACGTACTGGCTTACGTTGCGGATCAGTCCCTCCGGGCCCGAGGTGAGCGAGATCCGATTTCCGACGACTGCTCCCCCGTACAGCCTCGCGGCGATCTCGATGCCATTGCCGATGGGCCAGAACCGGCGCAGATCTCCGAGCAGCGTGTTGAACTGAAGGGTTGGATCCGAGAGGATCGTTTCCGACGCATGGCGAACGTCGAGCCGGATCGAGGATCCTCCGCCGCGCGCGCTCGGGGAGCTTTGGCGGGCAAAGGTCGCACTCGCGATCGCGAGCGGCTGCTTCTCACGCACCCGTGCACGCTCGTCCGCACCGCACAGGTTGAACAGGGCACAGTAGATCGCCGGCTGCGCCTCGGTGCGGCCGTATTCGAGCTGGTACGCGAGGCCGAGCGTCAGGCCTGGTCCAAGGTCACGGGTGAGCGACGCCACGCCGCCAATCGGCACCGAGCGGAAATAGGCGAGGTACTCCGAGCGCTGCTCGCTGTAGCCCGTCAGCGACGGGATATTGCGCGGCCCGAGGCCGAACAACCCCGGCTGGCGCAGTGTTGCGCTCAGACGATAGTTCAGCGTGTCGCTGTAGATGTCGCGCTTGACGGTCTCGGTACACAACCCTTCTGCGCCATTCAGCGGATGGCCGATGCCGATCTTTGCGAGCCGCGCGGTCAGCTCGAGCTGCCGCGCGCCACCGACGAAATTCCGGTCGGTGACGGTTCCCTGGGCACGGACACAGTCGAGCGTCCCCCACCCGGCGCCGACGCGAAGGTCGCGCAGTGCGCCTTCGTGCAGGACGATCTCGACGGTGATGAGTGAGTCCGTCGTCGCGCCGGCCGTGTCGGAGGCCGCGAGGCGAACATCGACATGACGGTAGCTGCCCGTCTGGAACAGGAAGCGCCGGGCCTCGACGAGCTTCTGCGCGCTGTACAGGTCTCCCTCGCGGAAATCGAGCAGCCGCCGGATGACCGGATCGCCGATCTGCTGCGGTCGGCCTGCCGAGTCCCCGTTCACCATGATGTCGATGCGCCCGATGCGCGAGCGCACCCCGGGCACGACCGTGAGCTCGACCGATGCCCGATGCGCCTCGTAGTTGGTCTGGTAGCCGCGGAAGACATCGGCGTCCGGATAGCCCGTGTTCCGCAAGGACGTCGTGAGGTACGCCAGTGCATTGCCGAGCGCCTCCGAATCGAACCGCTGCCCGACGGCGAGCGGCAGCCCGCGGCGGATGCGCGCCGAATCGGGAAGGCCGTCCAGCCCGAGGAGGGTGAGCGTGTCGATCAGCATCGGCTGGCCTTCCGTAATCGTGAAGCGCACGGCGATCGCCGACGGACCAGCCCTGCTCGTGTCGAGGTCGACGGCGACATCGTAGAAGCCGCGCTCCTGGTAGAACCGGAGCAGACGGATGGAATCGAGCGGAAGGTGAACCCGATCGAGGCAGTGCCTGGCTCCGATGAATCGCGCGTATCGGTACAGCGTCCCTGACGCCGTGGTCGCGATCTGCGCGGCGAGTCGCGTGTCGGAAAACGTCCGGTTGCCGCCGAAGCTCAGGCTGCGAACCTCGGTGTCACCGGGATCGCAATCGATCTCCTGCGCGCCGAGTCGGTGCGAGGAAGTGAGCGGACCGAGCACAATCGCGAGGAGGAGCGCGCCGCCGAAGGCGCCGCCCCGCATTATCCGGCATCCACGCGCCGCGCATTCCGGCGCGTGATGGTCGGCGGGGGGGCAAGGGCCGGAAGCGGTTTCCTGAGCGCCCGCCCGCTGGGGCTGCGGAGAGGCACATCGCTGGCACCGCGCGGCGTGCGCTCGCGGACGGGGCCGAGCGTGGGGATGTCGCGGGCGGAGACCAACGGGGTGCGCTGGAGGAAGAGCCGTACGACGTAGAACGCAGCCGCTCCCACACCCACGGCGACACCGAACGCCGGCAGGAGCTCGGGCAGCGTGAGCGCGCGCCGGTAATGATAATCGGACGCCTGGCCGGCGCCGCGCGGAAGCTCTGGTTTCATGGGGGTACCTTGTGACGATCGAACGGGCTCGCCGGTTCACCCGGCCGAGTGGCGCAAGCGATCTGACGGCGCTCTCCGCATGGCCGCGTCCGCCCTGTCCTACACCGACTCCGTGACGATAGTGCCCGGACCACGGTGCTTCGCGCGCCGCTTCACCTCCGCGACGCGCGCGCCGAGGTGCTTCGAGGAGATCCACTCGTCCGGAAGAATCGTGAGGATCGCGACGGACATGCACGCGAGCGGCATGGTCCGCAGGATGCCGGACCGATCGTTCGCCGTGAACGTGCCGATCTCCATGGCCTGCTCGCCAACGGCCTGACCCACGACCTCGCGAAAGCGCATGGCGCATTCACGGGCGATGTCGTCCGCCCGGTGCTCCTCGGTGATGACGATGAAATCGTCGCCGCCGATATGTCCCACGAAATCGGTCGGTGACCCCACGGCGGAGACTGCCATCCGGATTGCATCTCCGGTCTGGCGAATCACCGAATCGGCGACAGCGAATCCGAAGTGATCCGCGAAGGGCTTGAAGTTGTCGAGGTCGATGTAGCACACGCCGAAAGCGCCCTTCCTCGCGACGCGGAGATTGAGCTCTTCGTCGATCGCATGACCGCCGGGAAGCCCACTCGTCGGGTTGCGGTCGCCTTCGCGTCGGACGAGCCGAAGCAATGAGCTGACCCGGGCACGCAGCTCGCGCGCGTCGAAGGGCTTGGGGAGGTAGTCGTCCGCTCCGGCCTCGAAGCCCTCCAGCTTGTGCTCGACGCTCGATTGGGCCGTCAGCATGAGAATCGGCACCCGGGAGGTTCCCGGATTGCGCTTCAGTGCCCGGCAGACGTCATAGCCGGAGAGGCCCGGCATGTTGAGATCGAGGATGAGCAGATCCGGCTCGCGCGCGTTCACCGCCGCGA
>JANOCW010000355.1:0-6403 GCA_031412375.1 Gemmatimonadaceae bacterium
CCTCTGCCCCCGCACTGGCCGCGGTCGAGCAGGTGCACTCACACAGCGACGTCACTCGGCCGTACGACGGGTTCTCCATCCTGTCGAGCGACGAGCGCCACTCTCCGTTGGAGAACCGCGTTCGCGAGCCCGCTGTCTCGCCCGACGTTGCGACGTGCGATGCCTGCCTCGCCGAGACGCTCGATCCCGCGAACCGCCGCTACCGATATCCTTTTACGAATTGCACGCACTGCGGGCCGCGCTTCACGATCGTCCACGATGTTCCGTACGACCGGGCGCGCACGACGATGGCAGGCTTCGCGATGTGCGCGAACTGCCGGCGTGAGTACGAGGATCCGACAAACCGTCGCTTCCACGCACAACCGATCTCCTGCTGGGAGTGCGGCCCCACGCTCGTGCTGCGCACCGCCGCCTCTCCCGCACCGCTCGCGTCAGCGCGCGCCGCCATTGCCGCGGCGGCGGATGCACTGCTGCGCGGTAGCATCGTCGCGATCAAGGGCATTGGCGGATATCACCTCGCGTGCGACGCGACCCGCAGTGCGACCGTCACGCGGCTGAGGGAACGCAAGCGCCGTGACGCGAAACCGCTTGCGGTGATGGTCGCTGACGTGGACCGCGCCCTCGAGACGTGCGCCGTGAGTCACGCCGAGGGTGTGCTGCTGCGCTCCGCCGCGCGGCCGATCGTGCTGCTCGCCAAGCGATCCGCTGCCATCGTCGCGGACGAAGTGGCGCCGGGCAGCCGCGAGCTGGGGATGATGCTGCCATATACCCCGCTGCAGCACCTGCTGGTCGCCGCGGTTGGCCGGCCGCTCGTGATGACCAGTGGCAATGCTGCCGATGAGCCCATCGCGTTCGACGATGACGACGCCCTGCTACGCCTCGGGGAGATCTGTGACCTGGTGCTCACGCACGATCGGCCGATCGCGAGCCGCTGCGACGACAGCGTCATGCGAGTCATTGCGGGAGCGCCGTCATTCATCCGACGCGCGCGTGGCGCGGCGCCGCGTACGATCACCCTGCCCGTTCGCTTCGAGCGCCCGGTCCTCGCCGTCGGGGGCCATCTCAAGAATGCCTTCTGCCTCGGCACAGGCCGTCGCGCACTGTTGTCGCATCACGTGGGCGACCTTGATCACCCGGCCGCGTCGCTCGCCCTGCGTGACAGCATCGGCCACTATCGCCGGCTGTTCGGGATCCGGCCGGAGATCATCGCTCACGACCTCCACCCCGACTACCGGTCCACACAACTCGCCGACATGCTCGATGTCCCGGAGCGGCTGGGCGTGCAGCATCACCATGCCCACGTCGCCTCGTGCATGGCGGAACACGGCGTAGCTGATCCGGTGATCGGGGTCGCGTTCGACGGGGCCGGGCTCGGCACCGATGGCGCGATCTGGGGCGGTGAGTTTCTCGTGGTCGATGGGGACCGGGCTGAACGCATCGCCCACCTCGCCTACGTTCCGCTTCCCGGCGGGGATGCGTGCGCACGTGAGCCATGGCGCTCCGCCGCGGCGCACCTCGTGAGTGCGTACGGCGACGCGGTCGACGACCTCGGCCTGCCGCTGATGGGGCGCGTCGGGGCCGTACGCTGGTCGATGATCCGGCGCATGATGGCTCAGGGTATCGCGTCCCCTCCCACGTCGAGCGTGGGTCGGCTCTTCGATGCGGTGGCAGCGATCCTCGGGTTGCAGGACGTCTCGCGATTCGAGGGGCAGGCCGCGATGGCGCTCGAAGCCGCCGCCGACCGCTCGACCCATGCCACCTATCCCGTTGACCACCGGACGACCGACACCGGCTGGATCATCGACACGGCGCCGCTGATTCGCGACATCGCCGCCGACAGCCTTGCTGGCGTGTCCGCGGCCGAGATCGCGGGCGCGTTTCACAACGCGCTCCGCGGCCTCATCGTCGAGACCGTGGTTCTCGTCGCACAGCGTACCGGCATTCGCCGCGTCGCGCTGACCGGGGGCGTCTTCCAGAATGCGCTGCTCACCGAGCGAGCGGCGGTCGCCCTGGAGCGGCGCGGCTTCGACGTCCTCCTGCATCGCCAGGTGCCGGCCAATGACGGCGGGCTTGCCCTCGGGCAGGCCTATGTGGCAGCATTTGCGCTTCAACGCTCACGGGAGACCTGAGACAATGTGCCTCGGCATTCCCGGGCAGATCATCGAGTTCATCGACCCAACGCGCCAGCTCGCGAAGGCCGAGGTGTCGGGCGTCAAGCGCACGATCAACGTCGGCCTCGTCCTTCCCGATGGACTGAAGGAGGGCGACTGGGTGCTGATCCACGTCGGTTTCGCGCTCAGCATCATCGATGAGGCGGAAGCGCAGCGGACGACCGAGTTCCTCACCGGGCTTGGCGAGGGCTACGTGGATGAATTGCGCCAGATCGCCGAGAGCCGGATCGAATGACCGGCATCGTGCTCCCTGACACCACGACCGCCGTCCGCGCACGGATGCGCGCGCTCGCCGATCGGCGTTTCTCGGGAAGCATGGACCTGCCGACGCGTTTCTTCGACACCCACGCGGATGCGGTCTCGCGCGCATGCCTCGGAATGGCGCGCCGCTTCCAGCGTGGTGGGCGCCTGCTCGTGTTCGGCGATGCTGCCGCCGCCACGGACGCTCAGCACGTCGCGGTGGAGTTCGTTCACCCGATACTCGTCGGGAAGCGCGCGCTCCCGGCCATCTCGCTGGGCAGCGGCGGCGGGGCGGCATTCCCGACGGCACCGCACGGTTCAAGCGATGCCGGCTACTCGCGCGCGCTCGCGATTCTCGGACGCGACAGCGACATCGCGCTCGGCATCGCCGCGTCATCGTCGGCCTCGATCGCGCCTGCGCTGGTGACCGCCCGCGCAGGTAGGATGCTGACGATCGCGCTGTGCGGGGCCGCTGCGCTCGCCGCGAGCCCGCGCGCCGATCACGTCTTCGTCGTTCCCTCCACGGATGCCATGCTCGTCCAGGAAGTGCACGAGATGCTGTATCACGTGCTGTGGGAGCTGGTCCACGTCTTTCTCGACGGAGGAGCGACCGAGTGAGCCGTGATACCGCCCTGATGTCGTCGATTGCGTCCGCCAATTCCGCAGCCGAAGCGGTGCGGACGTGCGATCCCGAGGACGCGGGAGGGTGTGCGCTGTGCGGCGACGAGGCGCTCCCCGCCCGCGTGCTCGACGTCCGCGCGAGCGACGGCCTGGCGACCGTGACGATGCTGGCAATCGGCGCGACATCACTTGGCGCGAACGCCAGCATCGATGTCGCGATCGACCTCGTCGACGGGGTCTCCATCGGAGACGTGGTGCTCGTGCATCAGGGGTTCGTCATCAGCCGGGTGGGCACGCCATGACGGCCGACCGCGACTTCGGACGCGAGCTCTATCCGTTCCTCCATGGCGTCGCGCCGCGGGGCGACGGGCTCGAGACACTGCTGGCCGAAGTGCGCGCCTCGACCGTCCGGAAATGCCGTGACACGGTGGAGCTGCGGGGCCAGCTTTACGCTGCATACGCCGAGACCCTGGTCGATGCGGCGGAGGCGATGGCGGCGGCGTTCACGCGGGGCGCGAAGCTCCTTGCCTTCGGGAACGGCGGAAGCGCGACCGATGCCGCGGATGCGGTGGCCGACTGTCTTGCGCCGCCGAAGCCGGAATGGCGACCGCTTCCCGCGCTCTCGCTCGTCGGGGACAGCGCGATCATCACGGCGCTCGCCAACGATGTCGGCGTCGAGAACGTGTTCTCCCGCCAGATCATCGCGTACGCCGAGCGCGGTGACATTGCGCTCGGCATTTCGACCAGCGGCAACTCGGCGAGCGTCGTGACGGCGCTGGCCGAGGCGAAGCGGCGCGGCTTGCTCACCATCGGCCTTGCGGGGTACGACGGTGGTGCGATGGCCGGGAGCGGGACGGTGGACTTCTGCTTCGTCGCGCGCATGGAGTACGTCCCGCGGATCCAGGAGGGCCACGCGACGGTGTGGCACACGCTGCTCGAGCTGGTCCACGAGCGGCTCGCTGACAGCGCGGACGTGGCGGCATGACGATGCGTCATGTGGATGAGTATCGGACGCCCGAGGTCGCGCGGCACCTCGCTGCCGAGATCGAGCGACTCGCGGCCGGGCGGCCGTACAAGTTCATGGAGGTGTGCGGAGGGCACACACACTCGATCTACAAGCATGGCCTCGAGGAGCTGCTGCCGCCGAGCATCGACCTGGTGCATGGCCCCGGTTGCCCGGTGTGCGTGATCCCGATGGGCCGGATCGACGACGCGATCGCCATTGCCCGGACGCCGGGCGTCATCTTCGCGACGTTCGGCGACATGATGCGCGTGCCGAGCTCGAATGGCAGCCTCCTCGACGCGAAGGCCGATGGAGCGGATGTGCGCTTCGTCTATTCGCCCCTCGATGCGCTCCGTCTCGCGCGTGAAGCGCCGCATCGCGAGGTCGTCTTCTTCGCCGTCGGCTTCGAGACCACGGCCCCATCCACGGCGGCAACGCTGCTGCGTGCGCGCGACGAGGGGCTCGCCAACTTTTCCGTCTTCTGCAACCACGTCACCATCGTCCCCGCGATCAAGGCGATCCTCGACTCGCCGGACATGCGGCTCGATGGCTTCATCGGCCCCGGGCACGTCAGCACGATCATCGACCTGCGCCCGTTCGAGTTCATCGCGCGAGAGCATGGAAAGCCGGTGGTGATCGCCGGCTTCGAACCGGCGGACATCCTGCAGTCGATCGTGATGCTGCTCGAGCAGCATGCACTGGGCGATGCACGCGTCGAGAACCAGTATGCGCGGGTCGTTCGCCCGGAAGGCAACTGCAAGGCGATGGAGATCCTGCTCACGACGATGGAGCTCCGGCCCTTCTTCGAGTGGCGAGGCCTGGGATTCATCAACCACAGCGCATTGCGACTCCGCCCGGAGTTCGCGGCGTGGGATGCGGAAGTGCGATTTGCCGTTCCCGGAGTGCGGGTAACGGATCCCAAGGCGTGCCAGTGCGGCGAGGTGCTCAAGGGCGTGCTCAAGCCATGGCAGTGCCGGGTGTTCGGGAGTGCCTGCACGCCGGAGACGCCCATCGGATCATGCATGGTCTCGCCCGAGGGCGCGTGCGCGGCGTACTACAACTACGGCCGCTATTCCCTCATGCGGCGAGGCGGCGCGATGCCGGCTGCCGCGAACGGAAATGCGAATGCGAATACGAATGCGAATCTGCCCGCGGGTGCAGTCGCATGACGACGGGCATCGAACGTTCGCTCCCGAACCAGATCGAGCGCATGACGCGAGCGGAAGGCGTTCGTCGCACGCGGGCGATCCTTCGCGACACGCACATCACGCTGAGCCATGGCAGCGGCGGCAAGGCGAGTCACACGCTCTTCGAGGCGGTGATCGCACCGGCCTTCACCGACCCCATCCTCGCCACCCGCGACGACTCGGCGGCCTTCTCCGTCCACGCGTCCGCCGGCGCCAGCGCTGCCGATGGCGTGCGGCTCGCGTTCACGACGGATGCGTATGTCGTGAGCCCAATCTTCTTTCCGGGTGGCGACATCGGAACGCTGGCCGTCAACGGGACGATCAACGACCTCGCGGTCGCTGGGGCGACGCCACAGTTCCTCTCTGTCGGGTTGATCCTCGAGGAGGGGCTCGAGATCGACGTGCTGCGCCGGGTGGTTGCGTCCATGGCGGCAGCAGCGGCGGCCGCCGGAGTGCGCATCGTCACCGGCGACACGAAGGTCGTTCACCGGGGGAAGGCAGACCGACTGTTCGTGACGACCAGCGGCATCGGTGTCATGCGCGACGGGTGTGCCCTCTCGCCTGCCAGTGCGCAGCCGGGCGATCGTGTGCTGGTCAGCGGCTTCATCGGTGACCACGGCATGGCGGTGATGCTCGCGCGCGAGGCGCTCGAGATGGAGGCCGATATCGCGAGCGATTGCGCGCCGCTGCACACGCTCGCTGCGGCGGTGCTCGACGCCGCACCCGGCACGCGGGTGCTGCGCGATCCGACACGCGGTGGCGTCGCGACGACGCTCAACGAGATTGCGCTCCAGTCCGGCGTCTGCGTGACGCTCGAGGAGGGCGCGGTGCCGGTGCGGCCCGCGGTGCGCGGTGCGTGCGAGATGCTGGGAATCGATCCGCTGCACATCGCGAACGAGGGAAAACTGCTTGCGATCGTCCCGCCAGGCCAGTGCGATGCCGCGCTCGCCGCGATACGCGCCCATCCCCTCGGTGGCGACGCATCGGTCATCGGCGAGATAGTTGCAGCGCCCGAGGGAATGGTCGTGCTCCGCACGACGATTGGTGGCTCACGTGTTCTCGACATGCTCGTTGGCGATCCGTTGCCGAGAATCTGTTGATGTTCGACGAAGCCCGGAGGGAGACCGTACATGGCGACAACGACTGAACCGACCAGCACCATCGAAGGCGGTCAGCCTTCC
>JANOCW010000356.1:0-12776 GCA_031412375.1 Gemmatimonadaceae bacterium
GGGGGGCGCAGGTCGCACCCCCTGACGGCCGAGTACGATTCGCGGGTTCGGGGGCCGCGGGATTTCGCCGGCGGCCACCGTTCGTATACAGGATCGCATCGCGCGGGAACAACGTTTTCCGCCCTCCGCGCGTTGTCGACGGTTGCCGGCTGCGCTTGATGCTGCGAGCATCGTCTGATCTCGATCCAGCCATTTCACGCGTGCGGAGGTTCCGTGGCAAGACATCCCCGGTTGGCGTTCATCGGCGTGGTATTCCTCGTCGGTTTCGCCGACACACCGTTGGATGCGCAGCGGTCGAGTGCGATGCCGGTGGCTCAGGAGTTCGAGGGATTGCACTTTCGGTCCATCGGGCCTGCGACGATGTCCGGGCGGATTTCGGACCTTGCCGTCTACGAGCGAAACCCCGCCGTCTACTACGTCGGGTCGGCGCACGGCGGTGTGTGGAAGACCACGAGCAACGGCGCGTTGTTCACTCCGCTCTTCCAGGACCAGGGACTGATCGCCATCGGAGATGTCGCGGTCTCCCAGACGGATCCCGACGTGGTGTGGGTCGGAACGGGCGAGTCGAACAATCGCCAGAGCACCTCGTGGGGCGACGGCGTCTACAAGTCCACGGATGGTGGGCGCACCTTCCAGCACATGGGGCTCCAGGAGTCGCGCCACATCAATCGCATCGTCATCGATCCCGCGAACAATGACGTTGTCCTCGTCGCTGCGACCGGCCCTCTTTTCGGGTCAGGCGGCGAGCGCGGCGTGTACAAGACCACGGACGGCGGGCGCACGTGGAGGCGGGTACTCCACGTCGATGACGAGACGGGCGCAAACGACCTGGTGATCTCGGCGACCGAGCCGCGCACGTTGTACGCATCCACCTATCAGCGTCGTCGCACGGCCTGCTGCATGAATGGGGGCGGCACCGGAAGCGGGATCTGGAAGTCCACGGACGCCGGCGAGAGTTGGACGCGTCTCTCCGGTGGCGGACTGCCGGCGGGTCCGCTCGGCCGGATCGGGGTCGACGTCTTCCGGAAGGGCGCGAACACGGTGTACGCGACGATCGAGGGCCCGAGCGTCGCGGGTGGACGTGGAGGCGGGGGCGAGGCCGCACCCGGCCCGCCCGATACGACGGGTGGCACGGCTGCCGCGGGTGGTCGCGGGGGAGCGGGCGCCGGTGGCCGCGGCGGAGCCGTCGGCACAGCTGCGGGCTCGGGCGTGTCCGGCCTCTATCGGTCCGATGACGGCGGTCGGAACTGGCGGCGCGTGAGCACGAACAATCCGCGCCCAATGTACTTCAGCCAGGTGCGCATCGATCCCGTCGATCCGGATCGCGTGTATCTCGCCGGCGTGGGGCTGCACTTCTCGACGGACGGCGGTCAGACAATGGCGACGGACATCGCGCTCGTGACGCACGACGATGTCCACGCGATCTGGGTGAACCCGGCGAATCCGGACCACGTGCTGATCGGGAATGACGGCGGGCTCGCCGTGTCGTATGACCAGAACAGGACCTGGACGTTCTTCCCGAACGTCCCCGTCGGCCTGTTCTACCACGTCAGCTACGACATGGAAATGCCGTACAACGTGTGCGGCGGGATGCAGGACAACTACAACTGGTGCGGCCCGAGCGCGTCGCGGCAGAACCGCGGCATCTTCAACCACGACTGGTTCCAGATCCAGGGCGGCGACGGGTTCGTGGCCATTCCCGACCTTCGCGATGCGCGCATTGTCTACACGGAGTCGCAGGACGGCAACATGATTCGCCGGAACAAGATCACCGGCGAATCGAAGAGCATTCGTCCAAACGCGACGAACGTGACGCCTCGGCCGGCGCAGGGCGAAACGTTTCGGTTCAACTGGGACACGCCGATGATGCTGTCCCCGAATGATCCAGGAGTGCTGCTGGCGGCTGCCAACCGCGTCTTCCGCTCGACGGACCGCGGCGACTCGTGGACCGTGATCAGCCCCGATCTCACCACCAATGCGAACCGCGATACCATCGTCACGATGGGCGTGCGCGGCAGCGCCATCAACATCGCGCGAAACGACGGCGTCTCGAACTGGTCGACGATCGTCTCGCTCGCCGAATCGCCGAAGCAGCCCGGTGTCTATTACACAGGCACGGATGATGGTATCGTGAGCGTCTCGCGCGACAATGGGAGGACGTGGAAGAACATCACGGCGAACCTCCCGGGCTTCCCCGCCGGCGGATTCGTCTCCGAAGTCGTCCCGTCGCGCTTCGATGCCGGCACGGTGTACGTCACCGTCGCCAACTATCGCGTCAACGACTACAACCCGTACGTGTGGATGAGCAGCGACTTCGGCGCCACGTTCCGCGCCGTGAGCGCGGGCCTTCGCGGTGAAGTCGTGCGGACGCTCACCGAAGACCTCAGGAACCGCGACGTCCTCTATGCCGGGACCGAGACGGGCATCTTCGTGACGCTCGACCGCGGCCAGACCTGGCGACGGTTGAAGGCGAACCTGCCGACCGTGCGCGTCGACGAGATCACGCTGCACCCGCGTGACAATGCAATGATCGTCGCGACGCACGGACGCGCGCTCTGGATTCTCGATCACCTCGAGCCGATCCAGGAATACACCGCAACGCAGGCGGCCTCGGCGGACGCGCGCCTCTTTTCAATTCCGAGTTCCCTCCAGTGGAAGGCGAAGGACGATCGCAATGACGAGTTCTGGGGCCACCAGTTCTTCACTGGCGAGAATCCGCCGACGGATGCCGTGATCCAGCTCCACCTCAAGCGGCCGGTGACCAACCCGCAGCTTCGCATCACCGACGCCGCGGGTCGCACCGTACGCGAGCTCACGGTGCCGGCGAGCCGCAACATCGCGGGGATCCAGACGGTCTGCTGGGACCAGCGCGTCGAGCCGCTGCCGGCGCAGGGCGCTGCTCCCGGCGCCGGTGGCCGTGGTGGTCCCGGCGAGGGCGGCGGTCCCGGCGGTCCCGGCGGTGCCGGACGCGGTGCGGGTCCGGGCGGGGCGCCCGCAGCTCCGGCGGCAGGTGCGGGCCCTCGCGTGCCCCCGATGCCGACACCGCTGCCTGACGTCGGCTACCGCCCGGCGAATCCGTGCGGTGGAGCAGGTGGCGGGTTTGGCGGCGGAGGTGGCTTTGGCGGTGGTGGCGGCAACGCCGGCCCCTACGTGATGCCCGGCTCGTACAACGTCGTGCTTCTCGTCGACGGAAAGGCCGCCGATACCAAGCCGATGCGAATCGTCATGGATCCACAGGTCCAGCTCGCCGACGCCCAGCGCAAGCGGTACAACGACATCGTCATGGACCTCCATGACATGCAGCGACGCGCGACGGAAATCGCGAATGCCCTGAATGCGCTGCATCCCCAGATGACGGATGCCGCGACCAAGGTGGCCGCGTCGAGCGCGCCGGCAGCAGTGAAGACACAGTTCGACGCGCTCAACAAGGACTTCGCGACGGTCCGCGCGACCTTCGGTGTTCCCTTCCCGGCACCGGGTGCAGGCGGCGGCCGCGGGGGCGGTGGTGGTGGCTTCAGCGGCGGTGGCGGGGCGCCCGACCCCCGCAACCTGCTCGCGAAATCGGGCGCGGTGAAGAACTCGATCATGGCGATTTGGGAGGCGCCGAGCGAAGGCCTCGTCAGGCAGTACACCGACGTGAAAGCCGCGCTTCCGAAGGCCATCACCGATGCGACCGCGCTGCTGCAGCGCGCACGGGCGATGAGCGCGACGCTGAATACGCATGGCGTGACACTCACCGTGCCGCCCGCGCCGAGGTAGGGCACAGGCACGACGGCAGTCGATCCGACTGGCGATCACAAGTTGATGATGACCCTTCGATCTCAGCCAGGGAACGGGAGGGTCAAACCGGCCCCGGACTCCAATCTCGACCAGCGATCGAAGAGCTCGGCGCGGCGCGCGCGGATCGCGGCAAGATCACCGTCGGTGATGGCGCGGCCTGCAATGCACGCCAGATCGACCCCGGCGAGCGTTGCATGCTCCATCCACTCCGCCGCGGTCGATACGGCACGGCTCGCGCGCTCGACATCAAGGAATCCGACCATGTGCTCGACAGCGATCGTCTCTCGGGGCAGTGGTCCCCGCGGGCCCTTTCCCTCGGTGTCGGCGATGTCCCAACCGTCCGCTATGAGCCCGAAGAAACCACGGCGACAGGCGAGCACGGACTCGACGGAATAGTGCGTGAGGTCATGCGCCGCGAAGAACCCTGCATTGCGGCCCTGCTGACGCTGCCATGTGAACGTGTTATCTGTGCGGTCGCATCGAAGCACGACGTCGTCGTCAGCGCGCTTGGTGAGGTGAATCATGAGGGTTGGCATCGCGCGCCTCCCAGTGCAAAGCAAGTCCCGCTCGACTACGGAAGCCCGATCGAGCGTGCTGCGGGGTCGGGAAAGTACGAACGGAATGCTAGGATGATAAAGGCGGCACGCACGATCTGGATCGGCTGCTCTGGTTTGTCTTCATCGTTCCGCGGACGGGTTCTGCCACGCCGTCGCGAAGCGGTAGCCCGATCAGCTGTTGCCCAACGCGGGACTGCCACCAGCCGCCGCGATCCCTTGCGACGGCTTGGCTGAACTGTCCAACGCCACTCGTCGCCGATAGAGCCACAGGAGGGTCAATATCGTCGCGGGAATGATCACGTCACCAAAAAACATGGAAAACCCCCAGTTTCCCGGCGACGTATTCGCATGCCGTACGTATTCTGCGATGTGGATTGACGCGGCGCCGAACGCAAACACGCAGACCGGAACGGCTGCCGCGAGCCAGAAATCATCGCGAAACCACAGGCACATCAAGCCAACGACCCCGAATCCAAGATGATAGAAGGCCAGTTCGAGCTGGAAAGGACTGCCCGTATCCCAGCCGACCGAGGCGGCAACGATGTCGGACATGAAGTAGTGGCCGACGAAGCCCCACCAGCTGCTGACTCCAATCCCGAGCACGAGGAGGTAGGTCAGGAGTGTACGCAACGCCTCCGTACGATCCTGCAGCTCGCCACGCTGCGCGAGATCCCCGAACGCGAGCAAGGGCAGTGACAGCCAGAAAGCGGTGCCCCCGACCGACCAGCGAACGAGGAAGGACACTCCCACGAGTGATACCAGAAAGCCGACTGTGGCACCAAGCCGCGACTGCGGAAGGGCGAGAGGCTGCGGAAAGCGGAACAGTGCAGAAGACCAGTGCCGCCATTCGTAGATGGCAATGCTCAGGGTGCCCAGTGCAAGCAGCCCGGCAATCGAGACCGGTCCCTCATATCCGCTCATGAACTGCTGGCCGCTCACGCCGGCGAGCCAGACAGCGCAGGTGACGGCGGCCGGAAAACGAGTCGGCCGGAAGAACATGAGCAGACCCAGGATGACTTCCAGAAGCCCGCCGAGGATTACGAGACGCGGATCCGTGTCCGACGGGCTCGCACTCTCACCGATTCCGTTCAGCTTTGCCCCGCCCATGGCAACGATGAACAACGCAAATGCCGGCGCGAAGGCCTCGAACGCTACCCAGCGGCCAGGCGCTGCGCGCGAAGTCATTCAGCACCGCCAGCTGTGGAATCGTACTGCTGCGAGAAAGCGATGACGCGCTCACACAGGGCGAGCAGTTGAGCGCTCGCCCTGGAGCCGAGGAAGGCCTGTAGATCGTCGTAGAGGGCGCCGAGCGGAGCCGCGACAGTCAGAAGCAGCGCCTTGCCTTCGCCCGTGATGCGGTGAATGACAATGCGACGATCGACCTCCCACGGCTCCCGCGAGATCCAGTTGCGTTTTTCGAGCTGGTCCATCATACGGGTCACGTCGGGCGCGCGAGCCAGCAGGCGCTTCCCGATGTCCGCGTGGCTCAGGCCCGTCGCGCCCGCACCGCGAAGCATTCTCAGCGCATGATACTGCGTGGGTGTCACTGAGTGCTCCGCGAGCACGAGACTGACGCGCGAGCCGATTTCACCACTGGCAACGCCAAGACCGATGACCAGCCCTTCGCCCCCGCTCAGCGGTCGCGCGGATCCGATCCGCTTTTCCAGAATGCCGGGCAAGCTACCATCCTTAGTTGTTGACAACAAACAATTTGTCGTACATCCTTCGAAGGCGCAAGGAAGGGCGAAGTTCCCAGTGGGGCGCGGTCGAAGCTTATGCGGTCTCGAACAGCGAGCGAGATGTGAACATGTCGGCCGTTATCTCGGTGGCTCTGGCGTCAATCCTGGGCCCGGTTGGATTATTGAAGATCATCAAGGGCAAAACGCTGGCAGGCAGGTCAGGAATGCTGTGGATGCACGACTTTTCCTCGCGCTCCGTCGCGGCGATCGGGATCTTCGAGGTCCTCGCTGGTGGCGCGATGCTCGCCGGATCGATCGTCCCCAGTCGGTCGGCCTCGCTCATGGGGGCCGGGGTCGCTCTGGTGATCATGGCCGGCGCCACATACACACATTTTCGCCGCGGGGAGCACGGCGCGATGCTGTTTCCCGCTGCCTTGGGAGCGGCCAGCCTGGTTGGGGCCGCTTCGCTGCTGATCCGCTGAGACGGTCGAGTCGCCCGCTCGGCGTCACCGCGGAGGCTCCGGCGCGATATTAGTGCAGGGCTGGAAGGGGCGCGGTTTGTGGGCAGCGCGAATGATGGCACGCGCTTGGACCCCGGCCCGCCGTTCGACCCCCTCGATCTGCCGTTGGGCGACTCGAGACTGTTGTAGCGAATCCCCGAGGCGCGGAGTTGCGCCAGCGAAATGACTGAGGGGGAATGTGGAGTGGGGAGTGGGGCGTGAGGAGGGAGTCCGAACTCCCCACGCCCCACTCTTCACTCGCGCGTGCTCAGGGCTGAACCTGAACGTTGCCTTCCTGGTTGGGGAACTGCGGAAGTGGGATGCCCACGGTGCAATGGAATGCCGCGAACGCCGCGTTCCCGAAGATCATCAGCGACGCCGTGTCCGTCGTCCCCTGGCCCTCACCGTTGTCTGTCACGGTCCAGACGGTGTGCGTCGCACCAGTGATTGGACGCTGAACGTTGTTGACAAAGACCTTCGTGATCTGCCCGGCGATCCTCGTCGTGTTACCGACTGTGCTCATGCAGATCACGTCGCCGTAGATCCTTTGCTCTACTCCCCTCACAGTCTGCAGCATCACCTCGTACTGCCCCTTCGCCGCGAATGGCGGGGGAGGCTCCGTGCCCAGCGCCACGAAGGAGTACTTCTCGCTCACGATGACCCCAAAGGCCGGCACGCTGAAGTTGAATCCGACGTGACCGGATGCGCGACCACCGGTCGCGGCCTGCTGCGCGGTCGCGGCCTGCTGCGTGGATGGGGCCTCGGTTGCGAAGGTGACGTCGAACGGTCCGTCCACTGTGAGTCCGAGGCCGAGGTCAGGCGACACTTCGCTGAGCGCTGGCCGCATGTCCGGGGCAGTCACCGTGCGGTTGGTGTCCTCGTCGGAGCACGCCGCCAGCGCGGCGCAGAGGACCATGAGGTTCGTAAGAGATACCTTCGACATAAATCAGTCTCCGTGTCATGTAGTGGATCAGTGAGTTGATTGCAGTGCGGCCGGTTGTTCTCGATACCGACCGGCGTCGGGCGGGGAGAGGTGCTCGATGGATCGCCGCTTCGCAGGGCGGCGCACGCGTCCGATTCATCACCGATCCTCCCGTCACGAGTGCTCGGGCTACTTCGTGACGGCGGTTCCGCAGCGTGCGCCCGCGTGGCGCGCGCTAGCGCCGGCGTCCGTCACGATGAGTGTGATCGTGATCGCGACCGGCTCCGGGACCTCGCGCGCAGTGACGGCGGCCGTCGCGCGGTAAGTCCCCGCCGGCAGCCCGGCCGCGTCGACGCAGAGTGTGCCGACCGTCGCGAGCTCGTCCGGCGCGACGACGGACTGGCGGGGCAGGGCGACGAGCCACGCGGCGCCGCGCGCTGAATCCGCGTACTTGAGCCGCGTCAGCCGCACGTTGGTGAGCGACGCGGTGCCGCCGTTGTGCACGGCGAGCGGCTTCGCGGGCGCCTGCGCGCCGCCCGACGCGACGAACTCGAAGCGGCTCACCGCCAGGTGCAGTGGCGTGTCGGACGCCGCGCGCCCCTGCGCCCCGGCGATGGACGCGGCCGACACAAGGAGCGTGATTGCCGCGAGCAGCGCCGTCGGAGACGGCGTCAGGCGTGCGGTGGTTCTGCGGTCGGAGGGAGCGGGGACGAGCGGAAGGAGACGACGGGACTGCGGCATGGCACACGCCAGGGGTGGGGGAGCCGCATCCTACGCCCGTGTGGAACGACGGGCATGGGGCAGTGACCCATCATCCCAGTGAGGAGTGGAGTGTGGAGAGTGGAGAGTGAGTCCGAACCACTCTCCACTCCCCACTCGCCACTCGCCACTCGCCAGTTATCGCTGCGCTGGCGACGACGTCGCAGGCTCCGCCACGCGCACCGCGACACGGGGCGGAGGCGCGGGGGCGGCGAGCGGCAGCTCGATGCGGAACCGGGCGCCGCGCTCCGGCAGGTTGCACACCGACCAGCGTCCGCCGAGCTCCGACACCAGCTGCCGCACGACGCTCAGGCCAAGGCCCGTGCCTGCGGGCGCGCTGCCCCCCTCGGCGAGCCGCACGAACGGCTGCCAGATCCGGTCGCGATCGGCGGGCGGGACCCCTGGCCCTTCGTCGTCGACGCTGATACGCAACAGACCCTCCGCGCCGCCGGGCGTCGAGCGCTCGAGGTCGGCCCTGACCGTCACTGTCTGGCCCTCGGGGCCGAACTTGAGTGCGTTCTCGATGAAGTTGATGACGATCTGCCGCACGGCGGCCGCGTCGACCCAGCCGCCGGCGCCGCCCACCGTGCCGTCCACCGCCGTGCCGGCGATGACGATGCGTGCCGACCGTGCCTGCGCCTGCGCCTCGACGAGACTGACCGCGTCGTGGACGACCGCGCCGACGTCCGTCCACTGTGGAGCCGCGCGGATGCCGCGTCGCTCGCCGCGCGCGTGCAGCAGGACGTTCTCCGTGAGCACGCTGAGGCGCCGGCCCTCGCGGTGGATTGCGCGCACCCAGCGCTGCGCCTGCTCCGGCGACTCCGCGCGCCCGAGCAACAGCGTCTCGCTCAGCGCGTTCACGTGGGCGAGCGGCGTGCGGAGCTCGTGCGACACCGCAGCAACGAACGTCCTGCGCGCCTCGGCGAGCTTGTACTGTCGCCGCAGCCCAAGCGCCGCGGCCGCGGCGAACCCGAGGCCGAGGAGCAGCACGCCGCCGAGCATCAGCCGCTCACTGCGCGAGGGCATCGCGGCCTCCACGTAGCGCAGGCCGACACGCTCCGGCACGGCCACCTCCACCGTGAACCCTCCATCCCGACCCTCGATCGCGCGCGTAGCGACGAACGCTGATTGCCAGACTGCGTGGTCCGCCGCGGCGGGGGAGATTGCGTCGCGCAACCCGGTCGCGTACCGCAGACGCACGGCGAGATCCGCGTTGTCCACCTTCGTGTCGCCGCTCTTCGTCCTGTCGCTTTTCGTGCTGTCGCCCCGTTCGCGCGAAGGCGCTGGCAGCAGCGACACCCCGTGAAGCACGTGCCCGACGTGCGTGCGGAGCGCCACGCTGCGCGCGTACGCGACACCGAACAGGGCCACGACGCGCCCGTCCGGCCCGCGCTCCGGCGCCATTCCGACGACGATGGGCACACCCTGCACATTCGGGTGGATGATGGCGATGCCAGCTCCGGGACCGTCAACGTTGGCGCGATCGGTCCAGCGACGGACCTCGTCGAGCACCGCGCGCGCGTACACGGAGTCAGTGGCGAGCGCGCCGCGCAACTCGGCCGCCCACGGGTCGCGGCCGCGACGCGCGAGGCGGAAATAGCCCGGTCGCGCGGCGCCTCGATCGTCGCTCATGGCGGCGAACTGTCCCGCGCCGGCGCGGGCGAACCCGTCGAGCGTGAGCGGGCGCGGGTTCGTCCGTCCGTTCGTGCCGAGCGCCGGCCAGAGGAGCGCCCGCAGCTCGAGCGCACTCATCTTCGCCGCCTCGGTGCCGATGAGCACTGCGGCGGTCGTCAGCTGGTCGCGTACGGCGCGCTCCGCGGCGAGGCGCCGCTGCGCCCAGCCCTGCTGCACCTGATACGCCGTGAGGAACGTCGCCACCAGCGTTCCGCCGATGGCGAGCCAGGCGAGCGTCGCCCTGCCGTGGCGCGCGACAGCGGACCGCAGTGTCTGTCGCAACTGATCGAGGCGCAACGGGTTTACCGGTCGAAGGGTGGCGCGCTGCGGACGCTGCCGCGACGCCGCGGGTGATGCAAGGTGCACCGGCCCAGGCGAGTATTCCATGGGTCACACACCCATGGCGCTCCAGCGGGCCGCCAGCAAGCGTCGTCCCGCAGGGTCGCCGATATGGGACGGTGACCTACTCCGGGCGAAGCTCCGCAGCGAGCGATGGCTGTGAGCCGTCGCCAGAGACGAACCACTTTTGGATGGCGCACGTACCCGCGACTACCACTTTCACCGAGGGCAAATGAAATCGGAACTTCGCTGGGGGCTTATCCTCGCCACCGCACTCTCACTGTGGACGCTACTGCTCCACGCCACAGGAGTGTACACCACCCGACTCGAACTCGCCGGGACCCTTGACACAGCGGTAGTGATACTTCCTGTCATAGCAATTTCGTGCGCCATGATCGAACGCCGGAGAAATTACGGTAAGCCATTTGGCTACGTCGACGCGTTCAGGACGGGAATGGAGTCGATGATCCTGTCATGGCCGTTCTCCGCCGCCTTCATGCTCCTCTATCACAAGTTGATAAATCCCGTCTGGCTGGACCGTCTGGTCGCGTATGAAATGGAGCAGCTGCGGGCACAGGGAGCAGCGTCGAGCGTGCTCCTCGCGAGGGAAACGGCGCTCAGAGCAAGGGCGAGCGTCCGCGCTGAGTTGACGAGCAGCCTCATCGGAACCGTCGTTCTGGCAATCGTCCTGTCGGCCGTCCTGGCGCTTTTGCTGCGTCGCCGGTCCGAGCGTGCGCCCGGAGTCGTACACGAAACGCGACCAAAAAGCTGAACGCAACACCTGGTGAATGACTTCAAGCCCGGGCGCTCGACATCCCGCGTGTCGGGGCGCGTGATGCCTTCCGTTTACGGCCAGCGCTGTCGGAGCACAGCCTCGTCCTCTGCCGTCAGCGGGAAAAAACGCGGCACGTCCGATGTGAACGCTGCGGGCCTGCACGACGCCGGACGACCGCACATCAGCGTGCGCGCGTCCGCGTTGTGTCGAAGCCCGAGCAGATGACCCAGTTCGTGAGCCGCGACATTGCTCGCGACGTTGGGAAGATCGAGAGGCCAGCGGTTCATGGGTCGGAGCGCGACGATACCCTGCCGCTCACGGTCCTCGAACGGCACTCCGAACGAGATGATGTTCGGACTGCCGGAGAGAGCTATTTCGGCTTCACCACGCACCCCGTCGAGGGAGGAGCGGAGGCGGGCGTTATAGTAAACGGCCCATGGCCTGGGCTGCGCGCGACTTGCCGCTCCGAGTGCCTCTTCGGGAATCGGAACGCCCGGGACGACGGTACCGGAGTCGAATCGCACACGGCGCCCGAGTTGACCAAGCTCACGGTTCCAGAAGGCAAGAGCCTCACGCACCACGGACACGCGCGGGTCGTCCAGGTCTCCGATGATCGCGACTCGTAACACGGGACCTTCCGGACCGCGCGAGAGCTCGGCAGCCTCGATGCGCGCAGGGCCACTACCCACGCTGCAGGCGTATGCTACGAAAAAGGCCGCGAGACAACCAACAAGCCGGGCGAGAAATCGCATATCGACACGGGGTGGAGTGGTCGCACGATTGACATCAGTAGGTCCCCGATGGCGAATATCGGGTGAGATACAGCCTCCGCAAGCCACATCTCCTTCGCGCTCCCCCCAGAACGTCCGCTCGACCGCATTGCTTCGCTCGTCGATATGGGACACTGACCTATGCCCCGTCGAGCGCCCCGCCCAGATTGCGTCGCGTGCCGCAGCCGCCGCCCCTCTCGAGCATCCCGAACGCCGTCCATCACGTGAGCCTGAGTCTGCGCATCCTGATAGTCGAGGACCACGACGACCTCGCTGACGCGCTCCGGGCGAACCTCCGCAGTGAGGGATACCAGGCGAGCGTCGCGAGTGACGGCCGACAGGCGCTCGCGATGGTGCGCGCCGATCCGCCCGACATCGTCGTGCTCGACCTCGGCATCCCCGGACTCGATGGGCTCGCGCTCCTGTCACGTCTGCGCGCCGAGGGGCACTGGTGCCCTGTCCTCATTCTGTCCGCGCGCGACTCCGACTCGGACAAGGTCGAGGGGTTCCGCCTCGGAGCGGACGACTACGTGACGAAGCCGTTCCGCACGCTGGAGCTGATGGCGCGGGTGGACGCGATGGGGCGGCGCGTCATTCGGGAGCGGGCCGCGGCGTCGGCCCAGCCAGCGCCGGCCGCGCCGGTCCCGGCCGCGGAGCCGGACGCCTCCCTGCTCTCTCCTCAGCAGGTCATAAGCGCGTGCGGGCTGACCCTGCGACAGGCGGAGGTCGCGCTCCTGATTGCCGAGGGGCGCTCGAATCCGCAGATCGCTGGACGGCTCGGCATCAGCCGATTCACCGCCCGCAATCACGCCGAGCAGATCTTCGCCCGGTTGAAGGTCGAGTCTCGGTGGCAGGTCGCGCGTGCGCTCTGCGACGCGGTCGCAGCGGTCGCTGGGGCCCGAGGCGGTCTGCCGGGCCCTCCGCCGATCTGATCGGCCGGAGCCGCGGCCTCATGCCCCCCCGCGTCATCGCGTCCCCGTCGCCCGCATGCGATCTTTGCGGCTCCCGACACCGCTCCCGT
>JANOCW010000357.1:0-7413 GCA_031412375.1 Gemmatimonadaceae bacterium
CGACCTCGGATCAGCTGCGCGCCGACCCCGACGACTAGGAGCGTGGCCACGGCTACCGTGATGCCGAACGCCAGCAGCTGCTCCGGACGCGGCCGCAGCGCAGGCATCCGGGTCGCGATTTCCGACACGGCGGCCGCAGCCAGCCCGACGTAGGACCACGTCATCCATTGGTAGTGGCGCTCGAGAGCACGTGCGCGCTCCACGGGGTTGCGGCGCGCTCGCGCCCGGCGTGCTCCGAGCGCCGCCGCGGTGCCTGCTACAACGGTCACAAAGCTAAAGACGGCGCCCACGTGGAAAGGCCCGAAGCGCCCGAACAGGCGGTAGATAAGGAGCGCTGTCACATTGAGCAGGAGCATGCTCACGACGTAGGCCCAGCCCAGCTGCCGGTGGCGACGCGTGCCCTTGCGGGTCAGGAGCACCGCCGCGCCCGCCGTGAGCGCGGCGAGCGCAGCAACGGTGTGGGTCCAGCCGAGAGGGGCCATAATACGTGCCGTACGGCCGCTGCCATCTGGAAGGTTCGCGCGCTGTCTAACGCCCAAGTGCAGCTGCGAGTACTAACAACCTAAGCGGCGAAGCCGCTACCATAAGGTGCTCGTCGGCTGCAACGCACGTTAGACATCAGGCGCGCGTTGCCCGTCGAGTGCGGCTACCGAACACGGACGCCGACGCCGAGCCCCACCAGCCTGACCGCATCGCCGCGATAATTGGGCACGACGGTTCCTCGGACCGAGCCGACCAGCGCTAGACGCCACAGCGCCGGCAGGGCGCCGTCGAGCCGCGCTTGCCACGCGAGCGCGTCGCCCTCGGCATGGGCCCAGGCCGGGCCGCCCATCACGCGAAGCGTCGTGCCCGCGTTTTCCCACCCCGCCAGAGCGCCGGCCACATGGAAGAAGGGGAACCGCGGGATGCACCCGTCACTCGTGGTGGCGGGATAACACACGAGGGTCTGCGCGCCGCCCGAGTGCAGGCCGGCGTGTGCGCCGAGCACGATCCCGCGCCTGCCCGCCGCGCCACCGCGCACGCCCAGCATCACGTCGAGCGCGCTGCCCTGGCGATCAGGCCGGTACTCGCCCGCGGTATAGCCATAGACGCGACCGAAGGTTGCCTCAACCGAGAGCGCCGGCGGCGGTTGCGCCGCCGTATACTGAGGGAGACTCGCCAGGCACGCGCTCAGCACTGCCCCGACCACCGCTCCGCGCATCACGTGGACTCTGTTGAGGTCTAACGCCCAAGTGCAGCTGCAAGACTCGCAATCAATGCGAGCGCAGCGAGCTTCCATATCAGTCTTTTCAATCAGACTTTTCAGCTGCAACTAACGTTAGGCGCCCACGAGCGTGACTTGCCCCGGCGGCGCCGTCGGTAACCCGGCCAAGATGGCCGGCACGAGCGCTGACAGATCCTGGAGTCGGTTGCTCCGCGCGTGGAGAATCATCACCGCGATCGGTCGGCCTCGCAAATTCTGCTGATAGCGAAGACTCTGGTCGAGCGTGAGGAACGCGTCGTACTCTTCCGGGCACGCCGTAAGCAGCGCACCGTTATCGAGGTTGGACCAGCCGCGATCGTGCACTCTGTCGACTTGGTGCCCCGTGAGGAGCTTGCGGAAGTCCACGGGCAGGTTGGCATCCAACACGACGCGCACCGGAACCCAACCTCCAGGCTAGGCGGCGGTGGCCCGCTCGCCCAACACCTGCTTGGCGAGTTCCAGCACGGCGACTGCATGGTCCCGTGTCACGCTTGGGAACTGATCAAGGAACACGTCGAGTGAGTCACCCGCCTCGAGATACTCGATGAGGGTCTGAACGGGCACCCGTGTGCCGGCAAAGACGGGTGTTCCCCCAAGACGATCAGGGGAGGTCGTGATCAAGGCCGTGGCTGGCATCGGGCACTCAAGGAAGAGGGACTCTTTAATGTACTCGCGGCCAGCGGATGCGCCTAACGCCAAAGTTCAGCTGCAAGGCGCGTAACAATCGCGAGCGCAGCGAGCTTCCGTATCATCTCGATCTTACCGCCGAGATGCTTTTCATAGAAGCGGAATGCCTCTTCGCAATTCCCGCCGAAGTTCAGTTGCGCATAAAGCTTCATCGTTGTCTCTCCTTACGGTCGGCTTGGTATCGAGCGCTCGTCGTTCTTCGGATCTGATTCTGCATTATCGATGTGGAGTGCGCGTCGGTTCGGGCGCGGGCCGTCTACGGAGCTCGCTTCTGCAGGACTGCCCGCGCAGGCGCACCTTCGTGCCCCGCGACCTTCATCGGCAACACAATCACGTTGTAGTCACCCGCACGCACCCCCTCGAGCATCAACCCCTCGACGATCGGAATCCCCTTGCCGAGCAGAATCCGATGCGTCAGTGGCGCCGGTGCACCGAACTGCTCGGCCGAGATGTAGTCGATCCCCACCAGCTGCACTCCGGCGTCGGCGAGCAGCTGCGCCGCATCGGGAGCGATGTAGGCGAAGTCGCGATGAAAAATGGGCGATGCCATCCAGCCGCGCAGCGAGCTCCGGGTGCGGAAGATCACCCGCTGTGCGCCCCTCCATTCGTGCCGGTTCAGCGCCGCGGCGTCGATCGCCTGCACGCTATCGGGAATGTCGATCACTCGTGCCGGCCCGATCAGCGGCTCGAGCGGCACCCGGTCGATTGACGCGCCGTCGCGCACGAAATGCATCGGCGCGTCGATGTGGGTTCCGCTGTGCGCGCCCAACGAATACACGGACAGTGTCAGCGCGTCGCCTTTTCGCATGTCCTTGAGGAAGTCGAACTTCATCGGTGCATCGCCTTCGTACACCGGGGTCGCTGCCGGATCGAGTGTGGCGGTCACATCGACCCACCCGTTCGACATTAGCGCCGCCGGTGTATCGTCGCGAGATACTGCCTCCTGCTGTGGTGTGCACGCCATGGCGGCCAGTGCCGCTGAGGCAGCGATCGTCCGACACGTCCGGGTGCTGTCCGTTCGCATGAATGTCTCCTGTCAGAGCACCAAGCTCAGAAGCAGCGTGATTCCCAGTCCCGCGACCCCAATGATCGTCTCCGCCACCGTCCACGTCTTCAGCGTCTGCGGGACGGTCATGTTGAAGAACTCCTTGATGAGCCAGAACCCGGCGTCGTTCACGTGCGAGAGCATCAGCGAACCGGCCCCCGTCGCGAGCACGAGCAGTTCTGCGTTGGTGCCAGGAATCGCCGCCGCGATGGGTGCGACGATTCCGGCGGCGGTCGTCATCGCCACCGTCGCCGATCCGGTCGCCACGCGGATGAGCGTCGCAACCATCCAGGCAAGAACGAGGGGCGAGGCCTGTGATCCAATGGCGACGTGGGCGATGGCGCCTCCTACACCGCTCTGCACGAGTACCTGGTTGAAGCCACCACCCGCGCCGATCACCAGGAGTATCGTTGCAGTCGGGCCAAGGCAGTCATTGCAGAACTTCATCACGTCTGCTCGCGTGAACTGGCGCGGACGCCCCAGAGACCAGAATGAGAACAACAGTGCGAGGAGCAGCGCGACGATCGGGTGCCCGACGAAATGCAGGGCCAAGCGCATCGAGCTCGCCGGATCAAGCGTGTTGTCAGCCACGCTGGCGAGGAGGATCAGGATCACGGGGGTCAGCACCGTGAATAGCGAGATGCCGAAGCCCGGCATCTCCTGCACCGATTCACCTTCCAGTTGTCTCGCGAGCGGATTGTCCGCCGGCAGCACGATGCGCGGTGCAATCCATGCGGCGAAGATGGGCCCCGCCAGCGAAGCGATGGGCAGGCCAACGAGCATGCCGTAGAGAATTGTGCGGCCGAGGTCGGCGTGGTATGCACCCACGGCGAGCATCGCCGCCGGATGTGGCGGCAGCAGCCCGTGTACCACTGAAAGGCCGGCTACCAGCGGGAGTCCGATCTTGACGAGCGACATCCCTGTGCGGCGCGCGATGGTGAACACGAGCGGGATGAGGAGAACGAAACCCACCTGGAAGAAGACCGGGATCCCGACAATGAAGGCGACGACCATGATGGCCCAGTGCACGCGCCGTTCGCCGAAGAGGGCGATGAGCGTGGTCGCGATGCGTGTGGCAGCGCCGGACTCCGCCATGATCTTCCCCAGCATCGTGCCGAGTCCGACCACGATGGCGATGAAACCGAGCGTGTTGCCCACGCCGTCCTGAAACGCCTTCACCGCGGCACCAGGAGGCATCCCGGCCGCCACGCCCATGGTAAGCGACACGGAGATCAGCGCGACGAAGGGATGCAGCTTGAAGTGCGCGATGAGCACGACGAGTGCGCCCACCGCGACCAACGCGTAGAGGAGCAGGCGAGTATCGGGCGTCATGCCGACGCGCGGGCGACGAGAGCGGCAACGAGATCCTGTGGCGCTTCCCTGATGTCACACACCCATGCGTCCTCGTCAGCCGATGGCTCCTCGAGTGTGGCAAGCTGGCTGTCCAACAGGGATGGCGGCATGAAGTGTCCGCGCCGGCCGGCGAGGCGTTCGGCGATCAGCGCTCCCTGGCCTCTGAGAAACACGAAGCGCAGCTCGGCCCCTTCAGCGCGAAGGATGTCCCGGTATGATCGTTTGAGCGCGGAGCAGGACATGACCAGCCCGGTTCCAGCGTCCTTCGCCTCGCGGAGTCGCCGGGCGAGTGCGCGAAGCCATGGCACGCGGTCGTCGTCGGTGAGTGGAACGCCTGCCGCCATACGCTCCACGTTCTCAGCGGGGTGGTACACATCGCCTTCGACGAAGGCGATGCCGAGCGCACGAGCGAACGCCGCACCGATCGTGCTCTTGCCGGAGCCGGAAACGCCCATCACGACGTAGAGACCTCTGTTCACGATATCGAGAGCGCTCGTCTGCTGCAGCCTACGTCAGGTGGCTGCCTCCGGGAGCGTTCCGTGCTTGAACATGTCATACCAGAGCGCATCGTCGGCAGCACCGAACAGCTCGAGCTCCGCGAAGATCTCGCGGGCGAAGTCGACCGCACCGAGGCCACTCGCGGTGATGACCCCACGGTCCCGGACCGCCAGTGTCGGCTCGTAGCACGCCCCTCCGCGATAGGACGCGACGGTCTCCGCGAGGTAGGTGGGCGAGTTGCTGGTGTGGCGCCGGTCGTCGAGCAGTCCCGCACGCGCGAGTGCGACGGTGGCGCCGCAGATCGCCGCGACCGGCCGTCCCGCGGCGAGTACTGAGACGAGTAGCCGCTCGATGGCATGTCGCGGGTAGGCCGCCTCGTGCTCCCAGCAGTCCCCACCCGGTACGATGAGGATCCGCACCTCCTCGCTGCAGACGTCGGCCAGCGCGCAGTCGGGAAGCACGCGCAGCCCGCCCATCGAGACAACCGCGTCCCCACTGAACCCGACCACCACGACGTCGTGATGGCCCCAGCGACGCAGCTCCGCCAGCGCGTAAGCGGGCTCCCAGTCGGCGAAGCCGTCGAAGACCAGTACATGGACTCGGGCAGACATCTCACCCCCTGTCGACGAGGCGCATTAACGCTGCCGACGGCGCTGGGCGAATAGCCAGTCCGCGAACTCCTTGGACGCATATGTCGCGTCCCACGAGTTGTGATCCGTCCCAAGATATTCGGTATAGCGCACGGTGCTGCCGGCATCCTTTAGCGCTGCCGCAGGCTCTCGTGAACCGATCACCGGGACGGCGCGATCCATCTCGCCATGGAAGATCCAGATCGGCACGTTACGCAACTGTCGGGCGAGGGCGACCAATTGAGCACCGCTGTCCGGTGGAACGACTGGCGCAGTCGTCAGCCGGGAAGTTGCGGTAATCCACCCGCAGATCGGCGCCACGGCGGCGAAGAGGGCGGGACTCCGATATGCGAGATGCCATGACCCGCGCCCGCCCATTGAAAGACCGGTGAGATAGACCCGATCGACATCGACTCGATATTCAGCCATCGTTTGGCGGAGCGCCACCATGGCTGCTTCAGCCGGGGCACCGGTCCACGCAGAGTCAGTTGGCACCTGAGGGAAGACAACGATGGCAGGGAAGCGACTGGGATCCCGCCGGATTGCCGGGGCGAGCCCGGTCGTCGTTTGGAGGATGCCATCCGATCCGCGCTCGCCGGAGCCGTGGAGAAAGAGAATGACTGGCCAGTCGGTGCGCGACGCGTAGTCCACTGGCACGTACACCTGATAGCGATACGCTTGGCCACCGACGCTCGCCATCCTGTTGAGGAAGCCGGTCTCGACACGCTGCGCCATCGCCAGTTGCCCGGTCACGGCAAGAAGCATCACGGCTGAGAGTATCCTGCTGCGCATGCGTTAGCCTCCGGAATGATGGGACCTTCGAGTGAGCACGGTTGCGGCGCGAGGTGCTCGAGACCTGCTAACGCCCAAGTTAAGCTGCGGGCGATCCCATAGATCGCGAGCGCAGCAAGCTACCGCAACCGCCCGTCGGCTCCAGAGCCAGGACCCGCGCGGTCGGCCCGAGCGCACATGGGCCGGCGAGATGCACAGCGCACAACCCAACGCGTCCCTCGCGATCTCTGCTGACCGGCGCGTCAACGTGACCAACTGCCGCGTGATCCCCACGATCATGGTGAAGGCCGCGGAGACCAAGGTCGTGCGCCCGGGCATCCTCACGCTCGACGGGCGCAGCGCCGCCGTCATCACCGCAGGCGTGGTGCTCAAAAGTTCCAGCCCGGTCCGCTCTCGATGATCGATCAGAAGGATCTCAGGCGCATCATCATCCGCAACGGGCTTCCCGGGAAGACGACGAGGACCATCGAGTACCTTGTGAAGGGGTCAGGCCCCGTCACGATCCAGTACTCCGCGCTCAAGGGGGACGGCTCGGACGACGGTCGACCTGCAATAGCGCACCACGAAAAGGAAGCCGCGCACCGCCGTGCGGAGTAATTCGGCGCCCGGTTGCACCGGCGCCTGCGGAGAAACTTCAACGACCCGGAGGCTCGCCACGTATTTCGGTCGTGATCGTGGGCGCCTTCCCTTCCGCCACTCTCCCCCGGTTTGCTCCACGAGCCGGCCTGCTTCCGGAGCACATTCGTCATGATGGCCCCTCGTCCGATAATCGCTTTCGCCGTTGTCTGCCTGCTTGCCGGCGCCTCATCGCGCGCTTTCGCGCAAGGTGGAACGGCGGGCATGGACCACAGCAAGCACCGCATGGGCCCGGAGATCGTCGTCCCGAGGGGCGCGCGCTATACGAAGGCGGATGTCGAGTTCATGCAGGGGATGATCGCCCACCACGCCCAGGCCATCGTGATGTCGCGGATGGCGGAGATGAACAGCGCCAACAGGCAGCTGCTCAAGCTCTCGCGGAAGATCGACCAGTCGCAGGTGCCCGAGATCATCATCATGCAGGATTGGCTCCGCCGATACGGGCAGTTCGCCCCGGACACGGCCTCCTGGCGCGGCATGCGGATGGATGGGATGCTCACCGACGACGAGCTCGCGGCGATGCGCGAGGC
>JANOCW010000358.1:0-4333 GCA_031412375.1 Gemmatimonadaceae bacterium
CCACCAGCGAGGAGTGTCCCGCCGCACCAACGGCCGCGGCGTTGACGGTCGCCGCATCGCCGACGACGGCGAGCCGCCGTTCGGAGCCATGGCGCAGCAGCACCACCGAATGCGGCGCGAGGCCGACCCTCCCGGTGTCCACTCGGTCCATGTTGCCCCCGGATGAGTCGATGAGCTCGACCCACACGCCGTCGCCCGCGATCGCCGGCAGGGCGAACTGCAGCTCCCCGTCGCCATTGTTGAGGATGAGCAGCATGGTGTCGCCCTGGATCGGACGGCCGCGATCATCGGTGTCATCGGTGGCATCGCCGTGGATCAGCATCCCGAGCGCCACATTCTGCGCGTCCTGCCACTCGGCGTCGGTCATCTCCTGTCCGTCGGGACGGATCCACGTGAGGTCCTTCACTCCCGACGAGACCTCTTCGCCGCGGAAGTATGCGCGCCGCCGGAACACCGGATTGAGGTGGCGGATCGCGAACGCCTTTCGCGTGAAATCGAGCAGGTCCTTCTGTCGCTCGTCGAGCGACCAGTTCATCCAGCTGATCGAGGAGTCCTGCGCGTAGACGTTGTTGTTCCCGCCCTGGGTGCGCGCGATCTCATCGCCGTGCGCCAGCATCGGGACGCCCTGGGAAAAGGCGAGCGTCGCAATGAAGTTCTTCATCATCCGGTAGCGGATGTCGAGGATGGCCGGATCGTCGGTCGGCCCTTCGACGCCCCAGTTCCGGCTGGCGTTGTCGTTCGCGCCGTCCTGGTTCTGCTCGCCATTCGCGTCGTTGTGCTTCTGCTCGTAGCTCACCAGGTCGTGCAGCGTGAACCCGTCGTGCGCGATGATGAAGTTGACGCTCGCATGGGCGAGGCGGTCGGACTTCCTGTAGATGTCGGCGGAGCCGGCAAGGCGTGACGCCACCTCGGGGATCATGCCCGGCTCGCCCTTCCACAGTTTGCGGATCGCATCCCGGTACTTGCCGTTCCATTCCGCCCAGCCGACCGGGAAGTTGCCGACCTGATAGCCGCCGGGGCCCACATCCCACGGCTCGGCGATCAGCTTGACCGTCGAGAGCACGGGATCCTGCTGGATGATGTCGAAGAAGGCGCTCAGGCGATCCATTTCGAAGAGCTCGCGCGCGAGCACCGGCGCGAGGTCGAAGCGGAAGCCATCCACGTGCATCTCGGTGACCCAGTAGCGGAGCGAGTCCAGCACGAGCTGGAGCGTCCGCGGGTGTTGCATGTTGAGGGAGTTGCCGGTACCGGTAAAGTCGTAGTAGTGGCGCGGGTCATCGGGCACGAGGCGATAGTACGCCTTGTTGTCGATGCCCTTGAAGGCGAGCATCGGCCCCATGTGATTCCCCTCGGCCGTGTGGTTGTACACGACGTCGAGGATGACCTCGATGCCGGCCGCATGGAACGTCCGCACCATCGACTTGAACTCGTAGACCTGATTACCGAGACCGCTCGTGGAGTAGCGTACGTCGGGCGCGAAGAAGCCGATCGAGTTGTAGCCCCAGTAGTTCTTGAGCCCCTTCTCGATGAGGCCGCGGTCGTTCACGAACTCGTGCACGGGGAGCAGCTCCACCGATGTCACGCCGAGCGAGAGGAAGTGATCGATCATCGCATCGGAGCACAGCCCGAGATAGGTGCCGCGGTACTCCTCGGGCACATCGGGATGGGTGATGGTCATCCCCTTGACGTGCGCCTCGTAGATCACCGTGCGGTTCCACGGCACCTCGGGACGCCGGTCGTTGTCCCAGCTGAACGCGTCGTCGACCACGACGCACTTCGGCATTCCCCCCGCACTGTTGTTGCTGTCGATCTCGGCGTCCTCGTTCTGCCCACCGACCTTGTACGGAAAGATCGAGTCGCTCCATTTGAGCTCGCCGCTGATCGCCTTCGTGTACGGATCGAAGACGAGCTTTGCGGGATTGAATCGGTGTCCCTCCTCCGGCTTGTACGGTCCGTGAACGCGATAGCCGTAGAGCTGCCCGGGGCGCACGTCGGGCAGGTAGCAGTGCCATACCTGGTTGGTACGCTCACGAACCTGGATGTGGTGCGACTCGAGGGCGTCCTCCGCCGATTTGAACAGGCAGAGCTCGACACCGGTCGCATTCTCCGAGAAGAGGGCAAAGTTGACTCCCTTCCCGTCCCAGGTCGCACCGAGGGGGTAGGGCTTTCCGCGCCACACACGCATTGTTCAGTCTCCAGATGTTGTACGCTTACGCACGCATGAAAGTGGGAATGGTGAGCGATCGCCACGCAGGCGATGCTCACCATCGATCCGGACAGGTCCAAGGCAAAATCGAAGCCGTTTTGTTCCCATTCTCCCGGGAAATGCTCGCCCATCCCTCGCCACTGATTGACAGGGGACGAGCCTGGGCCCAAATCACGGAATGCCGACCGCCGTTGCGTGAGCCATTTTCCTTTGGTGGCTGGAACGGGTCGCGGTTCGGGGTGGGAGACATCACCGGCTGGGGATCGATCGAGCTCTGGACACAGACCAGGAAGCTGACCACGACGTGGAACACGAACGGGAGATAACCAGACGATGACGACGATCGCGACGCGCCTCGAGATGCCTCCCTGTGACCACGTCCCGCGGCCGTACGACGGCCCGTCGCGGAGCGAGATCCTGGCGATGCGGAAGCAGTACACCAATCCGGCGGTCTTCACGATCTATCGCGAGCCGCTGCTCATCGTCGAAGGTCACATGCAGTATGTCTTCGACGAGACGGGACGCCGCTATCTCGACCTGCTGGCAGGCATCGTCACGATCTCGGTCGGCCACTGCCACCCAAAGGTCGCACAGCGCGTGCAGGAGCAGGTCGGGACGCTCCAGCATTCGACGACGATCTATCTCCACCCGAACGTCCCGATGCTGGCGAAGAAACTGGCGTCGAAGATGCCGCCGGGGCTCGACGTCACGTACTTCACGAACAGCGGCAGCGAGGCAAACGAGCTCGCGCTCATGATGGCGCGCCTCCACACCGGCAACACCGATGTCATCGCCGTGCGAAATGCCTACCACGGCGGCTCACAGGCGGCCATGGGGCTCACTTCCATGCACACCTGGAAGATGCCCCTCGGCGGCGGCGAAGGTCGCGTACACCACGCGCTGAACCCCGATCCGTACCGGAGCCCGTTCAGCGGGACGCCCGAGGAGATTGCGCACCGGAGCGCGGAGGATATTCGCGATCTCATCCGCTACTCGACGCCGGGCAAGGTGGCGGCGTTCATCTCCGAGCCGATCCAGGGTGCCGGGGGCGTGACCCACGGCGCGCCGAACTACTTGAAGGAAGCGTATGCCATCACTCGCGAGTACGGCGGCGTGTGCATTGCCGATGAGGTGCAGACCGGATTCGGCCGGACGGGGAACCACTACTGGGGCTTCCAGAATTTCGGCGTCGTGCCCGACATCGTCACGATGGCCAAGGGGCTCGGCAACGGTGCGCCGATCGCGGCGGTGACCACCCGGATGGAGATCGCGCAGAAGCTCGCCCAGCGCGTCCACTTCAACACCTTCGGCGGGAATCCGGTCTCCGCTGCCGCGAGCCTGGCGGTGATGGACGTGATCGATGAAGAGGGGCTGCAGGAGAACGCACGGGTTGTCGGCGCGCGCGTGCGCACGGGACTCGATCGGCTCAAGCGCTCGCATCCGCTCATCGGGGACGTCCGTGGGATGGGTCTGATGCTCGGCCTCGAGCTCGTCACCGATCGCACGACGCGCGCTCCGGCCAAGGGTGAGACGGCTGACGTCCTCGAGGCGTGCCGGGAGCTCGGCGTGCTGGTCGGGAAGGGTGGCCTCGACGGAAACGTGCTCCGCATCAAGCCGCCAATGTGCATCACCGCGGACGACGCCGACTTCGCACTCGACGTGCTCCATCGGGCGTTCGAAGTCGCCGGGGGCAGGTAGGGCCATGCGCCGCGCGGGCATCGTCGTGATCGCGCTGCTGGTCGCAGCCTGTCAGGCCCAGCCGAGGGAGGCGGGGCTCCGGGATTCGCTCGTGGATCCGCACCCTCGCTCCGTCGATTCGGCCGCGACGCAGGGTGGCCAGCGGATTGAATTCCTCACCGCCGACGCATCGCCCTACCCTTTTTCCCCAGCCGTCCGCGCCGGTGGATTTCTCTTCCTCTCGGGCCAGATCGGCGCGCGCAACGAGAGCGGGACGATGAAGCTCGTTCCCGGTGGTGTCGAGGCCGAGACGCGTCAGACGCTCGACAACATCAGGGAGATCCTGACGAGAAACGGATCGTCGCTCGACCGGGTGGTGAAGTGCACGGTGATGATTGCCGACATGGCCGATTGGCCGCGGATCAACACCATCTACGCGAGCTATTTCCC
>JANOCW010000359.1:0-2039 GCA_031412375.1 Gemmatimonadaceae bacterium
CGAACATCCAGCGGCACAACCTCACGGCAGAGGACTTCGGCGGGAAGTCGCTCGAGGGATGCAACGACAACCTGGTGCTCACCCGCCCGGACGTCATCACGAGCATCCACGCATCGTTCCTCGCGGTCGGATGCGACGTCGTCGAGACGTGCACCTTCCAGTCAACGCCACGCCGGCTCGCGGAGTGGGGACTCGGCGACAAGACCCGCGAGATCAACGTCACCGCCGCGCGACTGGCGCGCGAAGCGTGCGACGCCGTCGCGACTCCCGATCACCCGCGATTCGTCGCGGGCTCGATCGGCCCGACGGGCATGCTGCCGTCGAGCAGTGACCCAGCACTCTCCGCCATCACCTTCGCCGAGCTCGCTGAAAACTTCTACCAGCAGGCGAAGTTCCTCGTCGAAGGGGGCGTGGACGTCCTCCTCGTCGAGACGGCACAGGACCTCCTCGAGGTGAAGGCGGCGATCGCGGGCTTCGAGCGGCTGTTCGCCGAGCTCGGGCGGCGCGTCCCGATCCAGGCACAGATCACGCTCGACACGAGCGGACGCATGCTGCTCGGCACCGACATCGCGAGTGCGATGACGACCCTGGAAGCACTGCCGATCGACGTCATCGGCCTCAACTGCTCGACGGGCCCCGAGCACATGCGCGAGCCGATTCGCTACCTGAGCGAGCATGCAACGCGCCCGTTGTCGGTGATCCCGAACGCGGGCCTTCCGCTCAACACCGGTGTCGGCGAGGCGGTGTATCCCCTCGAGCCCGCCCCGATGGCGGCCGCCCTCAGCGAGTTCGTCCGCGACTTCGGCGTCCGGATCGTGGGCGGCTGCTGCGGGACGACGCCGGAGCACATGGCGCGGATCGTCGAGGCGGTGCGCCCGATTGGATCCGTCCCACCGCGTCACGCGACGCCGCTCGAGGCAGGCTCATTCGCCGCGCACAGGCGGACCCCACGGGTCAGCTCGGCGATGCGCGCCATCTCGCTGCACCAGGATCCGCCACCGCTGCTCGTCGGCGAGCGCGTGAACTCGCAGGGCTCGCGCAAGGTCAAGCGCCTGCTGCTGGCCGACGACTACGAAGGCATCCTCCAGGTCGCGCGCGAGCAGGTGGATTCCGGCGCGCATGTCCTCGACGTCTGTGTCGCGCTCACCGAGCGAGCGGACGAAGCCGAGCAGATGTCCAGGGTCGTAAAGCTCCTGTCGATGAGCGTCGAGACGCCGCTGGTGATCGACTCGACAGAGCCGAATGTCATCGAAGCCGCGCTCGAGCACATCCCGGGACGCGGCATCGTGAACTCCATCAACATGGAGAACGGCCGGCAGCGGATCGATGCCGTGGTGCCGCTCGTCAAGCGGTTCGGCGCAGCGGTGATCGCCCTGACGATCGACGAGATCGGTATGGCGAAGACGCGCGACCGGAAGCTCGCGATCGCACGCACGATCCACGACATCGTCGTGCACGAGTACGGCCTCGCGCCCGAGGACATCATCTTCGACGCGCTGACGTTCACCCTCGCCACCGGCGACGCGGAGTGGTTCGACTCGGCGAAGGAAACGGTCGAGGGGATCCGGCTCATCAAGCGCGAGCTGCCGGGCGTGATGACGATCCTCGGCGTGTCGAACGTCAGCTTCGGACTGTCGCCCGAGGCGCGCGGCGTCCTCAACTCGGTGTTCCTGCATCACTGCGTCGAGGCAGGACTCGACGCCGCGATCGTGAATCCGGCGCACATCACGCCGTACGCCGAGATTTCCGCCGCCGAGCGTGAGATGGCCGACGATCTCGTGTTCAACCGCCGGCCTGATGCCCTGCAGCGGTTCATCGAGGCCTCGGAGAGCCTCGCCGGCCGCGGCAGCAGTCCAGGCAAGGTCATCGAGGACCCGACCGCGGGGATGTCGCCCGCGCAGCGCGTGCACTGGCAGATCCTGCACCGGAAGAAGGAGGGCATCGAGGAGCAGCTCGATCTCGCCGGCGTGCGCGAGCAGCCGGTCAAGCTCCTCAATGAAGTGCTGCTCCCCGCGATGAAGGAAGTCGGCGACAAGTTC
>JANOCW010000360.1:0-4060 GCA_031412375.1 Gemmatimonadaceae bacterium
TGCGATCGCGTTGGCACCGAGCCGGCTCCGCCGGCGCTCCGTGCCCTCGCGCTCGCATGCATCATGAAAGCGAACATGACGGAGGCGGCGGACATTGGGCGCCGCCTCCGTGCGGTGGCGCCCGCATCGGAAGACCCGATGCTGTTCGTTGAGGCTGAGTACGTGCTCGGTGTCACCGCCTTCTGGCTCGGACGGCCGGTTGCGGCGACGCGGCATCTTCTCGCGGCATTGCACGCGTATCATCCCTCGCAGGCGCTTGCACACGTGAGCAGCTACGGCCAGGACGCTGGCGCAGTCTGCGGTGTACGCCTGGCGCAGACGCTCTGGATGATCGGGAAATCGGCGGCCGCAGCGCGGATGCTGCGCAATGCGATCGCTCATGCCGAGACGGTCGCGCATCCGCACACCTTGGCGTACGTGCGCCAATTCGCGGCGTGGACGCTCATCGACTTCGGTGACGAGGCCGGGGCGCGCCACCAGATTGACGGCGCGATGGCTCTGACCGCGGCGAACGGCCTCTCCGGATGGGTGATGCGGAACGAGGCACTTCACGGCTACCTGCTCGCGCGTGAAGGACACGTCGACGACGGGATCAGGACGATGCAGCAGGCGGCGCGGGAGTGGGCACGCTGGTCGTGGCGAATGGCCGTGCCTTGGGACCGCGCACGGCTTGCGCAGGTGTGCCTCGACGCCAGCCGCTTGACGGAGGGACTCGAGGCGATCGAGGAGGGGATTGCGGATGCCCGCGAGACCGGGCAGACCTTCTGGGACGCCGAGCTGCTGCGGCTGCGCGCCGAGCTGCTTCTGGCCGGCGGCGCTCCGGCTGCTGGGGTCGAACGACTGCTGAGGGAGGCCCGCGCGATCGCTGCCGGCCAGGGTGCGACAGCGCTCGTGCGGCGCGCCGAGTCCACCCTGGGCAACCTTGTCGGCCCGAAATAGGTCGCCGGCTCGCTCGGCCTCCCGGTCTGCCCCCTTGGACGGGAAACGCTGTCAGAACGCAGCGCTCGCATCGTGTGCTCCACACCCTCCTTCAGGAGCCTCAATGCGCCGCCCCTTCCTTGCATTACCCGTCCTCGCCGTCACCCTCGGCCTCGCGCTAAGTGCCTGCGCCGAGTCCCCGACGTCGCTCACCACCGTGAATCAGAGTGTCTCCTTCGCCCCGCAGGCGGGAGAGGCCGGTTCAAGCGTACACTGGAACGGGATCGCGCGTGGTCTGGTCGTGAAGTACAATGCCAATGCCTTCCAGGCGATCCGCGGCTATGCCATCCTCAGCGTCGCGCAGTACAACGCAGTAATCGCGGCCGAGACGGATGTCGGAGGCGGCCCCAGGGCGTCGGTGCGTGCGGCGGTGAGTCGCGCGTCCGCAGTGTCGCTCTCCTACCTCTTTCCGGGAGACGCGGCGGCGCTCGACGCGATGGCGACTGACTTCGTGATGGCCGCTGCGTGGCCGGGCGAGAATGCCGCTGCGGGCGATGCAGCCGGACGGATCGCGGCTGACCGGATCGTGGCTCGTGCGCGAACGGACCGGTTCTTCACACCGTGGTCAGGGACCGTCCCGGTCGGACCCGGTCTCTGGTTCAGCAGCGCGACGCCCCCGGCGCCGCCAGTCGGCGTGTTGTTCGGCCGCGCAAAGCCGTATTTCCTCCGCTCCGGGGACCAGTTCCGTCCGGCGCCTCCGCCCGCGTTCGACTCGCCCGAGTTCATCGCGGCTCTCGAGGAAGTACGCCGCGTCTCCGACACGCGCACACCCGAGCAAGCTGCCATAGCTCGTTTCTGGGCGCTTCCGCAGGGGACCTACGGGCCGCCTGGTTACTGGAACGAGGAGGCGACCCGCCTCGCGGCGCAGTATCGGCTGCGCGAGTCTGCCGTCACTCACCTGCTCGCGCTCATGAACATGGCCGGGTTCGACGCCATCATTGCGGCACACGACGCAAAATACACGTATTGGAGCATCCGGCCGAGCCAGGCAGATCCTGCGATCACCTTGGCGGTAGGACTGCCGAACTTTCCGTCCTACGTGTCGAATCACTCGGCCATCTCCACGGCGATGTCGACGCTTCTGGGCCATGAATTCCCGGCGGAGCGGCGGAGACTCGATGCCCTCGCCGAGGAGGCCGGACTATCGCGGCTCTACGGTGGCATCCACTATCGTTTCGATCTGGAAGCCGGAATGCAGCTCGGCCGGGAGGTGGCCGCCTGGGCGCGCGAGCACGATGTCGTCGGCCATCAACCGTTCGTGTTCGAGTAACCCCATGCCCGCCATGCCGCGGTTCCGGGGGGAACCGCGTCGTGGCAGCGAGAGGACGGTGACGTGAGTGAGCTGAAGGTGCCGAACGATGAGCCGACTGGCCTGACCCCCCGCGTCGATGCCGCAGTCGAGAACCTGCGCGCGGCATTGCGTGGCCCGCTCATCGGACCGGACGATCCCTCCTATGACGAGGCACGCACCGTTTGGAAC
This sequence comes from Gemmatimonadaceae bacterium, assembly GCA_031412375.1. Lineage (GTDB taxonomy): Bacteria > Gemmatimonadota > Gemmatimonadetes > Gemmatimonadales > Gemmatimonadaceae > JANPKQ01. The sequence continues at coordinate 2,459 of JANOCW010000360.1, forward strand.
GCGATGATCAACCGGCGGCCCGCGCTGATTGCCCGCTGCCGTCGGAGTGCCGACGTCCGCACGGCACTCCGTTTCGCGCGGGATCACGGTTTTCCGGTAGCCGTGCGCGGCGGCGGACACAACATCGCGGGGACCGCCGTCTGCGACGCCGGCATGGTGCTCGACCTTTCGCTGATGCGCGCAGTGCACGTCGATTCGCGTCGTTGCGTCGCGCACGTCGAAGCCGGGTGCACGCTCGGCGATGTCGATTTCGCGACACAGGCATTCGGGCTCGCCGTGCCGACTGGAATCAACTCGACGACGGGGATCGCAGGGCTGACACTTGGCGGTGGTTTCGGTTGGTTGAGTCGGCGTCATGGCCTGACGATCGACAACCTGATCTCGGCCGACGTAGTGACAGCGGATGGCAGTCTTCTCCACGCGAATGAGAACGAGCACTCGGGGCTGTTCTGGGGACTCGGCGGCGGGGGCGGTAATTTCGGCGTCGTGACATCATTTCAGTTTCAGCTTCACTCTGTCGGCCCGGAGGTAGTCGCGGGCCTCGTCATCCACCCTCTGGAGAAGGCGGCGGAGGTGTTGCGCGTATATCGCGAGCACGCCACTGCACTGCCTGACCACAGCGCGGTCTGGGTGATCCTCCGCGCCGCGCCGCCGCTTCCGTCGATCCCAGCCGCGTGGCGCGGCCGCAACGTGGTGATGCTCGCCGCATTTCATTCCGGGAGCTCGGACGAAGGCGATCGCATTCTCCTGCCCTTCCGCAGCACAGGAACTCCCATCGCGGATACGATCGGACCGCGCCTGTACACTGTGTGGCAGCGCGAGTTCGATCCGGCGATGTTGTCCGGCGCGCGGAACTTCTGGAAATCACACGACCTCGCAGTGCTGACCAGCGATGCGGTGGACGTGCTTGTACGACACGCAGAGCGTGCGCCCACGCCCCAGTGTACGATTTTTGTTGGCCAGGTGGGTGGAGCGATCAGCCGGGTACCACCGGAGCGAACCGCCTATCCCCACCGCGCAGCCAGCTTCAAGGTCAACATTCAGGCTCGGTGGACCGAACCCGGGCAAGACGATGCCTGCGTTGCGTGGGCGCGCGCTGCCTTCGAGGAGCTGACGCCACACGCTACGGGCGGCGTCTACGTCAACTTCCTCACCGCGGACGAGGCGGAGCGCGTCACCGCCGCATACGGCGTGAACCACGAGCGGCTGGTGCGGCTCAAAGGCGAGTACGACCCAGCGAATGTCTTCCGGATGAATCAGAACATCCGCCCAGTTTCCGGGCCGTCGACGATCGCCTCGTGGCCACCGCCTGGGCCGTGAACCAAGCGTCCGCCGCGCTGAAGCGGGCGAGCCACACGCGTCCGATGAAACGAGCCAATGGCCGTACCAACACGCAAAAGGGCAGTGATCGCAGTCGACTCCCACACAGGGTCGCGCGACCAGCCGCGCTATGCCTATCTGAGTTGTTGTCCCACTTCAGTGGCCAGGGGCGGAGTCGAACCGCCGACACGCGGATTTTCAGTCCGCTGCTCTACCAACTGAGCTACCTGGCCGAACTACCCTTCGCTCGCCTCCAAACCCGAGCGAGCCTGAAATACTAGC
>JANOCW010000361.1:0-2792 GCA_031412375.1 Gemmatimonadaceae bacterium
TGCGCTCCGCCGCGAAGAACCATCAGTCGGTGACCGTCGTGGTCGATCCCGCCGACTACGAGCGGGTGCTCGTGCCCATGCGCGACCGCGTCGACGACCCGCAACTCCGTCGGACGCTCGCCGCAAAGGTGTTCGAGCATACTGCGGCCTACGATGCGGCGATCGCTGCGTGGTTCGCCGACCGCAGGGGCGAGATGTTTCCTGAACGCCTGACGCTGTCCTTGGAGCGAGCGCACACGCTGCGCTACGGCGAGAATCCCGACCAGCGCGCGGCGTTCTACGTCGAGGCCGGCAGCGGCGGGCTTGCGGGATTGGCGCAGCGCGGCGGCAAGGAGCTGTCGTTCAACAACCTGCTCGATCTCGAAGGGGCGCTGATCGCAACCGATCCCTTTGCCGACGAGGTGTGCTGCGCCATCGTCAAGCACACGACGCCCTGCGGACTCGCCACTGCCCCGACGCTCCTCGAGGCGTACCGGAAGGCACTGGCCTGTGATCCCGTATCCGCGTTCGGTTCGGTGATCTCGTTCACCACGGCAGTCGACGACGCAGTCGCGGAGGCCGTCGCGAGCCTGTTCGTCGAATGCGTGGTTGCGCCGGAGTTCACGGCTGGGGCAATCGAGATTCTCGTGCGCAAGAAGAACTTGCGCGTTCTCGAGGGGCAGGCCCGCTGGACGCCGGGGGCGCTGGACTACAAGCGGGTTCGCGGCGGGGTGCTCGTCCAGGAGCGCGCCTCGTCACGGATCGATGACGCTGGCTGGCAGGTCGTCACCGAGAAGTCCCCGACCCCTGAGCAGCACCTTGACCTCCTTTTTGCGTGGCGGGCGGTGGCGGCGGTGAAGTCCAACGCGATCGTGCTCGCGCGCGACGGAGCCACCATCGGGATCGGGGCCGGACAGATGTCACGCGTCGACGCGGCGTTCCTCGCGGCGCACAAGGCAAAGCATGCGGGGCATGACACCGCGGGGTCGGTGCTGGGCTCGGACGCGTTCTTCCCCTTTCGCGATGGCGTGGAGCAGGCAGCGGAGGCGGGGGTGGTCGCCATCGTTCAGCCGGGCGGGTCGGTGCGCGACGCCGAGGTCATCGCCGCCGCGAACGAGCATGGGATCGCAATGGTCATCACCGGGAAGCGCCAGTTTCGGCATTGATCGGTCGCATGCCTGAGTCGAACCGCGGAACGGGCGATGGGCCCGTCACCATACGGAGTGGCATCGGCCTGCTCGACAGGCACCTCGGTGGTGGCGTCGCGGCTGGCCGCATCCACGTCCTGACAGGTGGCGTCGGAACCGGCAAGACCACGGCGTGCCTCCAGTTCCTCGGTGCGGGCATCGGTCGGGGTGAACGGGCGCTGCTCCTCACGTCAACGCGGCCTGCCGATATCAGGGCACACGCCGCCTTTGCCGGTGTCCCGATCGACGGCGCGCTCCGGGAAGGTCGGCTCGTCGCGCTGCGCTTCCGGGCCGGGTTTGTCTCCCGCTTCGCGCACGCGGCGTCCACACGCGTGCCGGCCGACGATCTCCGGCGGATGATCGGCGTCTTCGCGCCCACACGAGTGGTCATCGATCCAGTGGTGCCCTTCCTTGCAGACGGTTCGCCGGTCGGCGAAGGCCTCCAGGCTCTCGCCGAGTTGCTCGACGAGCTTGGGGCGACGGCACTGCTGACGTATCCGGGCGACATCGCCAAGGGAGGGGATCGGCGCTTCGATGGTTTGACCGAGCGTGCGGCGACCATCATCCACTTCGACCGTGATCGCGGCGGAGCGTTGAGCCTCGCTGTCCTGCGCGCGAGCGGATCCCACCCTGCCGCGGGCCCGCTTCCGTTCGCGATTGCCGCCCGCTCGGGAATCGTTCCTGCCCCCGGTGGCCAGGCCCACGTGCGCGGGTCCCATGGAGCAGCGTCCCCAGCCGCCCGCCAGCGCCTGCGCCTGAAGCACATCCCCAGCGTCGCGTCGCCGGACATTCTGGAGCTGCTGCAGCGGGACTACGAGGTCACCGTGTCCGCTGCACCGTCCCCGGCGCACGGCGAACAGGACGCGGCACAGGGCGTGGCGGCCATCGTCATTGAGACCCATCACAGCTCGCTCGCCGCCACGCGTACGCTCATCCAGCGATTCGCAACGGGCCCGGACAGCCCGCCGATCATCGTCATCGTTCGCTTCAACCTTCGCTCCATCGACCGGGCGCGACTCCTTCGCGCCGGTGCCGATGAGGTCCTGGCGACCGATATGGGCCCGGCCGAGCTCCTGCAGCGTCTCACGGCGGCCGTCTCACGAGGCCACCTCGACGCGCCTCTCGTTCACTATTCGGAGCGGTCGCTGCTCCAGGCAGACGTAAGCGCCGGTCGCCAGGGGCCACTCGACCACTCGGCCTTCACCGGGGCGATCGCTGCGCACGTCGCGCACGACCATCCGGCGCAATACACCGTGGTCAGTCTGGCACTCGGACGGGCACTGCGGGGTACAGATGCCGCAGCAGCGTCGCTCGCGGCGCTTGCTGATCTCGTGATGCGAACGGCTCGCGTGGGCAGTGGGGATCTCGTCGGCTGCACCGACGCGCGCGTCGTCGTTTACCTGCATGGGGCTCGTCGCGGCGATGCGTCGTCGTTCGTGGAGCGTGTTCGCAGCGCATGGCCAACGCGCGAGCGAGGGTCCATCGAAGTCGAGTTCCTCTCGAATCCGTCTGACGAGCAAGGCCTGGAATCCCGCGTGGAGGCAGCACGGCAGTGATGAACCACCTCAGGTATGCGTTCCTGCTGGCTGTCGCAATCGTCGGGCTTACCGCCGTCGCACTGCTCGC
>JANOCW010000362.1:0-3931 GCA_031412375.1 Gemmatimonadaceae bacterium
TGACCCACGCAGGGCAGCTCGCGATGCTGCGCCGGTTGGCAGGAGCTCCGGTGGCGTCCGAGAACTTCATCTTCGCAAACATCCGCGCGGACAACGTCAGTGCGCTACAGCCGGAGCCAGCCGCGCCCGACAAGTGGTGGCGTCCCGACCAGCCGCCACGGCCACCGGGGGAGCGGGAACGCCACCGGGACGCAGAGGGGTGACTCCGGGTCAGGGTCGGCGCACGATCTTATGGATCGTCCCGTTCTGGGAGAGTACGTATACCTCGCCCGCGCCATCCTCCCCGAACGACACGACGTTTCCGACCGCGGCGACTGACCACCGTCGCGTCGCGAACCCCGTCGATCGGCTGCCATCCATGCTCGCCAGCCATCCCTGGCAGAAGTCCGAATAGAAGTAGTGGCCGGCCAGTTCAGGAAGCGCCGCACCGCGATAGACGAAGCCACCGGTGATCGAGCAGCCCTGTGAGTGATCGTATTCGATCACCGGGAGCGCGAGACCGGTCTGATTGCACCCGGTGGCAGGCGAGAAGCAGTGCGCGCCTTCCATGATCTTCCAGCCGTAATTGACCCCGGCCTCGGCCACACCGACAACATTGATCTCCTCCCACGCGCCCTGTCCGACGTCGGCAATGTAGAGATTCGACGTCGCGCTGCCAGGCGGTGTGTCGAAGTCGAAGCGCCATGGGTTGCGGAGGCCGACTGCCCAGATCTCTCCGCGTTTCCCCGACTGGCCGACGAATGGGTTGGACGGCGGGATGGTGTAGGGAAGCGTGCGAACGTCGAGGCGCAGCATCTTGCCCAGCAGGGTGTTGGTGTTCTGCCCGTTGCCGGTTGGATCGCCGCCGCCGCCACCATCTCCGGTCGCCATGTACAGCATACCGTCCGGCCCGAATGCGAGGAGTCCGCCGTTGTGGTTGGAGAAATCCCGGTGCGGCACCGTGATCACCGGAGTCGCGCTGTTCGTCGCGACGTCGGAGCCCGGTGATGCGCTGTGGCGCTCGACGGTGATGTCGCCGTTGAGGTCCGTGAAGTAGAGGTAGAAGTACCCGTTGGTCGCATACGCCGGATCGAAGGCCATGCTGAGCAGTCCCCGCTCACCGTCAGTCCGTACCCGCGAGGCGATGTCGAGGAAGGGTGTCGGCAGGAGTTGGCCGGCGCGCATGATCCGAATGCGGCCAGCCCGCTCGACGATGAACAACCGCGGATCGCTCGATGGGGCCGTCAGGAACATCGGGCTTGCCAGTCCGGTCGCGATCATCTGCAGGCTGAGCTGAAGCACGCTGTACGTGACGGTCGCCGCTGTCGGAGCACTCGCGGCTACGGCGACGCTTTGACTGGCCGGTGACGGCGTATGCACGACGGAGCCGCCGCCCGACGATGCTGCTCGCGCGGTGATCGTATACGCGCCGGGCGGCAGGCCGGTGACCGTCGTCGACGCGGTGAGATCGCGCCTGAATCCATCCGGGCCGCTGATGGTGACCACGCCACTCGTTCCCGAGGGAAGCCCGGCAATGGTGACCGCCAGCGTCCCCGCCGTGGTGTTGCGTGGGACGACGGGCGCGTCACTGCATCCGCCAATCACTGCAGAGAGCGCAAGCGCAATGAACATCGATCGTAGCCGAATGAAAATGGTCATGCGAATCCCCTGGTGAAACTTGACAACGCTATGGTGCGTCTCAGGCGCGGTAGAGCGTCACCGTCGTATCCGTGTAGACACGCTGGTGGGAGCCACGGGGCAGGTCATGCGTGCTGGCATGCTCCACGGCGACCACGCGCGCGAACCGCGATGTCCGCCAGCTCTCGAGCACCATGTCGAGCATGCGCGACCCGTACGGCGGATCGACGAATGCGATGTCATAGCTGTCGGGCTTGAGGGCGGCCGCGAATGGGACGGCGTCGCGCTTGAAGATCCGCGTCCGATCCCGCAAGCGGAGCACGGCGACGTTTGCCCGCAGAGCGTGCAGGCTGCTGGGCCGCGTCTCGACGAAATCGGCCGACTGAGCGCCGCGAGAGATCGCCTCGAGTCCGAGGGCGCCGGTGCCGGCGAAGAGGTCGAGCACGCGGGCCTTCGGAAGGTCGGCGCGCAACAGCTCGAGTACCGCCGTACGGATATGTTCCGCCGTTGGGCGCACGCGGAAATCGTGTGGCGATGTCAGGTCGCGTCCCGCGTACTTCCCGCCGATGATCCTCATCGTCGGGCCGGAAGCCAGGGTGTGGGCCTCATGTCCGTCCAAACGGACAGGGCATTATGCGGTGTGGGCATCACGGTAATCTGGCCGCCGGTCGTCATCGGCGCTGCGACGCCCATTCCAGCCGTCGCCGAAACTCCGCACGCCGATACTCGTCATTCCCTGAGCGGATCGTTGCCAGGCCCGGCGCTGGGGGCCGTCACGACCCTGTTCCACGCAGCCAACCCGTCATTTCCCGGAGTAGACAATGTCCGCCGACTCGACCGCGGCACCCGGCGCTGATGATCTGCAGTTCGATCGAGCAGTCGATGCATCGGCCGCCTCCGCCGGGAGTGTGGTGTGTTCGAAGTGCAATGCCCCCATTCGCATGTATTACTACCATGTGGATGGGGAGACCGCATGCTCGACGTGCAAGCTGTCCGTAGAGCGTGCGAGTGGGGGGCCGGGCAGGTCGGGTCCGGGCATGCTGAAGGCGGTGCTCTACGGCCTGGGCGCCGCGATCGCCGGGGCGATGATCTACTACGCCGTGATGGAGTACCTCAATATCGAGATCGGCATCGTCGCCATTCTCATCGGCTACATGGTCGGGCACGCGATCCGGAACGCCACCTCGGGGCAGGGAGGACGCAGGTTCCAGATTCTGGCGGCGGGACTGACCTATCTTGCGGTGGCCATGGCATACGCCCCGTTTTCGCTGCGCGGGATCACCGGTTCCGAGCAGGCGTCGGCCGTTGCTGACTCGGCGGACGCGGCATCGGATGAGGTGACCATGGCATCCACGGACGTTGACGCTGATGTCATCGACGAGGAGACAGCCGCCGACGGCAAGGCGGACGCCGCCGCGGCAACGTCCGAGACCAGTGCCGAGCCCGAGCAGCTCGGAGCCGCGGGAATCGCGCTCGGGCTCGGAGGCGGTTTGCTCTTCGTCCTGCTGCTTCCGGTGGTGATGATCATCGGGTCGATGCCGTCAGGGCTGATCAGTGCCGCGATCATAGGCTTCGGGATGCACCAGGCGTGGAGCATGACCAAGGGCGGCCAGACGGTGATCAGCGGGCCGTACAAGGTCGGAAGCGAGCCCTCGCCCGCGCCGGCGTAGCGCGTGGGCGCAGTGCCCGATGGCGCCGCAGATGTCACTCCGAGCTGCGCGCACTGCCGGACAGAGCTCGCGCCGTCGCTGCTGAGCTGTCCGGCCTGTCACACTCTGGTTCATGCTGACACGCTGAAGGAGCTGGCCGCCACCGCGCAGCGCCTCACTCTCGACGGCAAGCTCGAGGAGGCGCGCGCGCTCTGGTACCGCACGCTCGAGCTGCTGCCCCCGACGTCGAAACAGGTCGTCGTCATTCGCGCGCGCGTCGATGACCTCACTCGGCGGATCAACGGCGACCATCCCCAGGCAGCGGCCTCGCCCGCCGAGCGGGCTTCCTGGTGGAAGCAGGGCGCAGTCGGGGTTGCGGCTGTGCTTCTCTTCTCCCTCGGCAAGCTCAAGTTCCTCCTGCTGGGCCTGACGAAGCTGAAGACCTTCGTCTCGATGTTCGCCTTTTTCGGTTTCTACTGGACCCAGTTCGGATGGCCGCTCGCGGCGGGGCTCGTGGTGTCGCTCTACATCCACGAGATGGGCCACGTTCACATGCTGCGACGCCTGGGCATCGCTGCGGGAGCGCCCCTCTTCATTCCGGGGTTCGGCGCCTTCGTCATGCTCAAGCAGCACGTGACGGACGCACTCACCGATGCGAAGATCGG
>JANOCW010000363.1:0-14116 GCA_031412375.1 Gemmatimonadaceae bacterium
GACCGCGCGCGTCCTCATCGCCCTGCTCGTGGGCTTCGGCCTCGGCATCGCGATCTCCGCCTCGGAGTCGGCGACGATGCTCGGCATCGCCCGGGCGATCGAGCCGATCGGCACGCTCTGGATCAACGCGATCCGGATGACCGTCATCCCGCTGGTCGTGTCGAGCCTCATTGCGGGTGTTGCCGGCGCCCCCGATCCCGCGGCCGTGGGAAGGATCGGTGGTCGTGCGCTCCTGATCTTCGTCGTGGTACTGGGTGCGACAGCACTGTTCAGCGTCGTCGTCGCACCCATTGTCCTCTCGGGACTGAGCGTGGACCCGGTCGCGGCCGAAGCGTTGCGCACGAGTGCGGCCGTAACCGACGTCGCCGCCCGCAGCGCGACGCTGCCGACCTTCCGACAATGGGTGGTGGATCTGGTTCCGCAGAATCCGATCAAGGCGGCCGCCGACGGTGCGATCCTTCCGCTGATCGTCTTCTCACTCGCGCTAGGGTTGGCGATGACCCGCGTCACCGGCACTGCCGGTCCGACGCTCGTCCGGTTCTTTCAAGGGCTTGCGGCAGCCATGCTGGTGCTCGTGCGGTGGGTGCTGGCGCTCGCGCCGATCGGTGTCTTCGCGCTCGCGGTGCCGCTGGCGACGCGCCTGGGCCTCGCGGCCGCGGGCGCGGTGCTCTACTACATCGCGCTCGTCGTCGGCATGTGCATCGTCTGCATCGTCGCGATGTACCCGCTCGCGTCCGTGCTGGGCCGAGTCCCCCTGCGACTCTTCGCGAAGGGGAGCGCGCCCGCGCAGGCGGTGGCCTTCAGTTCGCGCTCTTCACTCGCCGCCCTGCCGGCAATGATCGAGGGCGCCGAACAGACGCTGCGCCTCCCGAAATCGATCACCAGCTTCTTCCTTCCGCTGGCTGCATCGATGTACCGGGTCGGCGGCGTCATCGGCCAGATCGTCGGCGTGCTCTTCCTCGCCCGGCTCTACGGATTCGATCTCGCTCCCGCGCAGCTCATCACGATCGCCGTCACCGCCGTCCTCACGAGCTTCAGCGTGCCGGGAGTGCCCGGCGGATCGATTCTCGTGATGGTGCCCGTGCTCCTCGCCGCCGGACTTCCGGTTGACGGCGTCGGCATCCTCCTCGGCGTCGACACGATCCCCGACATGTTCCGCACGACCACCAACGTCACCGGCCACATGGCCGCCGCGACTATTCTCTCCCGCGGAAGCACGACCGACGACACCACGCCTGCGCCAGCAATTGACGGCTGAGCGCGAACTGCCGCTGTCGTTTTTCCCGCTCGCCCCGTGATGGCCGACATCGGCCTCGCGCTGCTGCCGTGGATCATCGGTGCCTTCGTCGTCGTGTGGCGCGCGCGCGGCTCCAGGCATCTCGATGCGGAATCCGACGCTGCGCCGAGCCCTGCCCCGCTCGTGACCGTCATCGTCCCCGCGCGCGACGAAGCGCGAAACATCGCGCGCTGTCTCGGGTCGGTCATGGCGAGCGACTACCCCGCGCTCGAGATCATCGTCGTGGATGATCATTCCACCGACGGGACGGGTGACCTTGCTTGCAGCGTAGCGGCGGACGATCCCCGCGTGCGCGTTACCGTCCCACCTCCGCTCGCCGAGGGCTGGTTCGGCAAGTCGTGGGCGTGCGCCCACGGCGCGCGCGACGCGCGGGGTGAGCTTCTCATGTTCATCGATGCCGACACATCGCTGTCGCGCGATCTCGTCGTGCGACTCGTCAACGCCCTGCGCACGCGCGACGCCGACATGATCTCGATCGGCGGCCGACAGGAGCTTGGATCGTTCTGGGAGCGGCTCGTGCAGCCGCAGGTGTTCACGATGATCCTCGCACGGTTCGGCAGCACGGAGCGGGTCAATCGCTCGCGTCGGGCCGCGGACAAGATCGCGAACGGCCAGTGCATCCTGGTACGCCGCGAAGCATACGACCAGGTCGGGGGTCACGCCGCGGTGCGCGACAAGGTCGCCGAGGACCTGATGCTGGCCCAGGCGTTCTTTCGCGCTGGGCGCCAGGTATCGCTCGTCCTCGGCATCCCGCAGCTCTCGACGCGGATGTACACGTCGCTCGGTGAGCTGGTGCGGGGGTGGGGAAAGAACATCTACGCCGGCGCAGTCGATGCGCTTCCCCTCGGCCGGGTCGGCCGCATGGTGCTCATCCCGATCCTGCTGCTCGCGCCGGCGGTGTTCGTGCTGATCCCGCCGACGCTCACCGTGCTCTCGCTCGCCGGCGTCATCGCGCCATCCGCGATACCCGCGGCTGCGGCGACCGTTCTCCTCATGGCGATGTGGGCCGTCATCTACCGCGCATTCGACCTGTCGCCGGCGTACGGAGTGCTCTACCCTCTTGGCGCGGCGGTGCTGCTCTACATCGTCGCGAGAGCCATTGCCCGCGGCCGCCAGGTCGCGTGGAAGGGGCGCAGCTACCGCGCCTGGTAGGCGCAGGGGTGTCGGCCGGCGGGGGTTTGCGCTCCGCCGCGCGGCCTCGATGACGGACCCGACACGATCTGCCGCGACTGTGCGGCCGTGCGAACGATTCGATCAGCCGCGGCGATGCTCGCCGACGCGGGCAGCGTCGAGGGCCTGCATCCAGTGCTCGCCGCCCTTGGATTCGAGATCCCCCTCGAGCCCGTCGACATCCTCACCCGATCCGCCCTCGGCATTCCGGCCGCATGTCGCGACGTCGCGATCGCGCGCGGCGCAGGTGCGCTGCGCGCGCTGGTGGTTCGGGCGCCGGATCACCTGTCCGTGCGGGACGCCGCGCGGCGGATCGCGACGCGACTCGCCGCATCCGCACCCCACATCCTCTGGCTGCTCATCATCGCGGACAGCGCCTTTGCGCAGCTGGCGATCGTCGCCTGGGCCGGAGATCGAAAGTCACCTCGCCTATCGGCGCTGATCATCGATCGTGCGCGAGTCGTTGACAGTGACGCCGAGACGGCCTGTGCGCTCGCGGCCGCCCACAGCGAGCTGGACGCGCTGACGCACGAGCGCTGGCTCGAGGTGCTCGGGAGGGAATGCATCACTCGCCGCTTCTATCGAACACTGGAGCGGCTCGTCGGGAACATGGCCCGTTCGCTCCCTCCTCGAGTGACGGACGACGATCGCTCCGAGCTGGCCCTGCTGTGCGCATCGCGGCTGCTCTTTCTCTCCTTTCTCCAGGCCAAGGGCTGGCTCGACGGCGACCGCGGCTTTCTGGGGCGTACATTCGATGAATGCGTCAGCACCGGTGGCAGTTATCATCGCCGCGTGCTTCTTCCGCTGCTTCATGGAACGCTGAACACCCACCACTCCGCTCGCTCACCGACAGCGCGCGCCTTTGGTCGTGTCCCCTTCCTGAATGGCGGCCTGTTCGCGCGAACCACGGTGGAGCGTCGGCACCGAACGCTGCTGTTTCCCGATGACCAGATTGGGCCGCTCTTCGGAGATCTGCTGTCGCGCTACCGCTTCACGGCGCGCGAGGACAGTGCCATGTGGTCGGAGGCGGCGATCGATCCGGAGATGCTCGGCAAGGCGTTCGAGTCGGTGATGGCTTCGCGCGAGCGTCGGACCACGGGGGCATACTTCACCCCTCAAGCCCTTGTCGAGCGTGTCACCACCGCGGCGCTCGTGCACGGCCTCCGCGGCGCGGGATTTCCCGACGCCGTGCTCGACGGCATGATCGGCGCTGGACGCCGCGCGCTCGATCCGGACGCGGCGCTTCGTGATCGCCTCACACGCATTCGGGTGGTGGACCCCGCATGCGGGTCGGGAGCGTTCCTCGTTCACGCGCTGGAGCGCGTCGCCGCCATGCACGCGTCACTCGGCGACGCCCGCGACATCGTCGAGGTGCGGCGCTCGGTTCTCACGCGAACCATCTTCGGAGTCGATCGGAACCCGTTCGCTGTCTGGCTCTGCGAGCTTCGGCTCTGGCTGTCGATGGTCATCGAAAGCTCCAGCGACGATCCGCGCACGGTGCCGCCCTTGCCGAACCTGGATCACCACATCCGCGTCGGTGATGCGCTCGCCGGGGAGGGGTTGTCTCCCATTGTCATAGCGATCGATGACGCAGGCCAACCGTGCCGCGCCCGTACAGGCCGAACCATCGCGCGGTTGCGCGATCGATACGTTCGGGCAACGGGGCCACGCAAGCAATCGCTGGCTCGAGAGCTCGATCGTCGTGAGCGCGCTCAGGCCGTGGGGATCATCGAGGGCGCACTCGAGGTCAACGCGGCGCGCCGACGCGATCTCCTCGCCATCGTCCGCACGCGTGATCTCTTCGGTGACCGCCGGACCATGGCCGCCAGCGATGCCCGCGCGCTGCGTTCCCTCCGGGTCCGCGCTCGCGAACTTCGCAGACAGCGGCGAGATGCGGCAGCAGGTACGATCGCGTTCTCCTTTGCGACGCACTTCGCCGACGCCGACGCCGCTGGAGGCTTCGACATCGTCGTCGGCAATCCGCCATGGGTCCGACTCCAACGGATTCCCGTGGATACCCGCACCGCGCTGCGAGCGCGGTTCGCGGTATTCCGCGAGCGAGGCTGGGATCGCGGCGCCTCCGCTGCGCACGCGGGTGCAGGCTTCGCTGGTCAGGTGGACCTCGCGGCGCTCTTCGTCGAGCGCAGCCTCGAGCTGCTCCGTCCGCGCGGCGTGCTATCCCTGCTCCTGCCGTCCAAGCTGTGGCATTCCCTCGCCGGTGGTGCCCTGCGGCGCCTCATTCTCCGCCACACGGATCCCGTCGAGCTCGATGACCTGGGCGAATCCCCTCATGCCTTCGATGCCGCGGTCTACCCGTCGATCCTGACGGCCATCCGGCGAGACGAGGCAAGCGTCGTCGTTCATCCCCACGCGCGTTCGACCCTGGTCCCGACCGATGAACATTCCGCCCGGGCCAATGGGGACTGCGTCACACCGCCTGCCGAAGCTCGGCCCGCGTTGACGGTCACCCTGATCCGACGATCCAGCCAGCTCCGCTGGACGACCGACATCGCTCGTGCGGGATTCGACGGTGATCCGGCGAGCCCGTGGCTCCTCCTCCCGCCCGGCGTGCGCGCCGGGTTCGACCGGCTCACCGCCGCCGGGACGACGCTCGCCGAAAGTGTACTCGGACGTCCGTACCTTGGTGTGAAGTGCGGCTGTAATGCGGCGTTCATCGTCACGGTGGGGGATGAGCAGTCGCACCAGGCAGTGCCCGGGGACACAGCCGACATCGAGGCGCCCGGTCGGCGCGCCCGCGTGGAGCGTGAGATGCTGCGCCCGCTTCTTCGAGGGGAGTTCCTGCACCCGTGGCGAATCGACGATCGTGCGTCGAATCAGCGCATCCTCTGGCCCCATGATCCGGAGGGCGCGGTGCTGCGGGCACTGCCTCCACTCGCTCGACACTGGCTCCTCCCCTGGCGGCGACGCCTCATCGCGCGAACTGACGGCGGTGGCCGGGGCCACTGGTGGTCCCTGTTCCGCACGGACAGCGCGAGATGCGACGTTCCGCGCGTCGTGTGGGCGGACCTTGGGCGCACGCCGCGGGCGGTCGTGCTCGATGCCGGGGATCCCACCGTCGCCCTGAACAGCTGTTATGTCGTGCGCTGCCCGACGCTGCCCGATGCCCACGCCCTGGCGGCACTGCTGAACGGGCCGCTGGCGACCGCATGGCTCAACGCCCTCGCTGAACCCGCGCGCGGGGGATTTCGGCGCTACCTCGGCTGGACGACGGCGCTCCTCCCCATTCCGCACGACTGGGAGCGTGCACGAGCGTCGCTGTCGCCGGTCGGTGCGCGTGGGTGCGCCGGCGAAGTGATCTCGACCGCCGAGCTGGTCGCCGTGGGTCTCGAAGCCTACGCGCTGAGCGAGAGCGACGCTGAACCCCTGCTCACGTGGATGGCGCGCTGACGCGCGTGCTCGCGAGCGATGCGCGCCAGCACATCGGGGCGCTGGTCACCTCGGAGTGCACTGCGCCGGTCCGTATCGGGAGCATCGAACTCCAACCCCACCAGCGAACGGCAGTGCGTCGAATCGAAGCAGCCCTTCGCGAGTTCGGAGGCGCGCTACTCGCCGACGAAACCGGGATGGGGAAAACCTATGTAGCGCTCAGCATCGCCGCTTCGGCGGCACGGCCCGTCGTCGTCGCGCCTGCGGCTCTGCACGATATGTGGTGTCGGTCAGCGGCATCCGCCCATCTCGACATACCGTTTGTCTCCATGGAGGCGCTGTCACGGCGACGTGCTCCACCTGTCGCGGCGCCGGATCTCGTCATCGTGGACGAAGCGCACCACGCCCGCAATCCGGCGACGGCCCGCTACCGCGGGCTCGCGGCGCTTGCGAGCGGTGCCAGGGTGCTGCTCCTGTCCGCCACGCCGGTACACAACGCGGAGAGGGACCTCACTACACTGCTCGCACTCTTCCTCGGCGGGCGAGCGGCAACGCTGGATCCGGCGTGGACATCGCGGTGCATCATCAGGCGGTCTCCCGCCGATGCCCCGAGCGCGCGGTTGCCACGCGTCGAGCAGACGAGGACGATCAGGATCGAGCATGACGAGAGGCATCTCGACGCGATCCTCGCGCTGCCGCCACCCGTTCCGCCATTCGGCGGTGGTGACGGCGGCGTGTTGCTCGTGTACTCCCTGCTCCGACAGTGGGCATCGAGCCAGGGAGCGCTCATCGCGGCACTCCGGCGCCGACTCGCGCGCGCCGCAGTGCTCCAGGCCGCGCTCGAAGCGGGGCGACACCCTTCCGAGAGCGAGCTCGCGGCATGGTCATTCGCGGAGGGAACGGTGCAACTCGCGTTTCCGGAGATCGTGGTCGCGGACGCACATCGTGTCGCGAGTGGCGTCGATCTCTCTCAGTGTGTCAGCGTCCATGCGGATGCCGTACGAGCCCTGCTGCGCGATCTCGGCGAACGCACCGACCCCGATGTCCAACGCGCTGCGCAGGTGATCGCCTTGCGGACAGAGCATCCCGGGGCACGAATCGTCGTGTTCAGCCAGTACGCTGAATCAGTGAGCTCGATCCATCGCCTCCTTCGCACCGAGCCGCGCGTTGCCGCATTGACCGCGGAGGGCGGAAGTGTCGCCGGCGGAACACTGACTCGCGCGGAAACGCTCGCACGCTTCGCTCCATGCGCGCAAGGTGTCGCACGCGCTGGCACTGCGCACGACATCGACCTCCTCCTGACGACGGATCTCCTGAGCGAGGGAGTAAATCTTCAGGATGCATCCGTGGTCGTGCACCTCGATCTTCCGTGGACGCCTGCGCGGCTCGAGCAGCGTGTCGGGCGCATCGCCCGCCTCGGCTCGGCCCACGAGTGCGTGCATGTCTACACTATCCTTCCGCCGGCAAGCACCGAGCGGATCATGCGGGTGGAGCAACGGCTCCGCGCCAAGCTCGGCGTGGCATCCAGGACGGTCGGCGCGATCGGGACGATTCTTCCGACCTTGTCGATGTCCGAGGGCACGGCGCAGGGCGGCGCGACACGAGATACGTCCTGCGGCAACGAAAGCCCGGCTCGAACGCGCGAGGCGATTCTCAGCCTTCTCGCGGGATGGCGGACGTCACTGGGCCCGCCACCAGCACGACTGGGCTGCACGCTCGATCGCGCATCGCCCGCCGACAGGCTCCCTGGGCGGAGCGAGGATCGTCGGCACGTGAAGATGCCACCGATGGTCGCCGCAGTGCACGCACCAACGCCCGGGTTCGTCGCGCTGGTCGGCGACGGCGGTGGGCCACGCCTCCTCGCCGACTTGGGCGCAGGCGCGACCGAATCGCCCCCGGTCGTGCTTGCCGCACTACGGGCGGCGGGCGGTGCGGATTCCGATGTCGACGACCGTGCGCTGAAGGAAGCGTTGTGCGCGATCGTCCACTGGCGCTCCGCGAACCGGATCCGGCGGGACCTCTCCGTCGATGGCGCCATCCGCGCCCGGGCTCGTCGATCGGTGGTCGATCGGATTGCGGTCATTACGCGCCGGACCCCGCGCCACCTCCGCCCGACGATCACCGCGCTCGCCGCGACCGCTCGACGGACGGCGATCACGCGCTATGGGGCCGGAGCAGAGCGAGTCCTGGGCGAGCTGGCCTCGGCCGCGATGCCGGACGAGGCCTGGCTCCGTGCAATCAGCACCTTTGGGGCACTTCATGGCGCCGGCGGGGCTGCCGACCGCGAGCCGGACTACCCACTCCTTGCCCTGATCCTTCTCGCCGCACCTGAGCGCGATCGCGAACCCCTGCCTCAACCCACGGGCGTTGCCGAGGACGGGACCGAAACGTAGATCGTCCTCGTCGCGTGCGCGGTTCAAACCTTTCCCTTCATTCGGGTATCTGATCCCGCAACGAAAGGGGAACCGATCCGGAATGGGTGGAGTGGCGATCACCGAAAGCCAGCAGGTACTCGGGGCGGACGAACCGAACGACGTAGCTCGCGCCGCCGCCGGGGACCGGCGTGCGTTCGAGAGGCTCTATCGCGAGCATGCGGATCGCGTCTACTCGCTGTGCGTGCGGATGTGCGGCGATCGCCCCATGGCCGAAGAGCTGGTGCAGGATGTCTTCGTACGGGCGTGGGAAAAGCTGACGCTCTTTCGCGGAGACAGCTCGTTCGGGACCTGGCTGCACCGCCTCGCGGTGAACGTGGTCCTGAATGCGCGAAAGGGCGATGGCCGCCGGCGGTCGCGGATCGATGAGTCGGTCGAAGATCTCGAAACGCTTCCGCACGCGAGCGATCACGTCGGCGAGCGCCTGGATCTGCAGGACGCGATCGCGCTGCTGCCGCCTGGGGCGAGAAGGGTTTTCGTGCTGCACGACGTGCAGGGATACCGGCACGAGGACATCGCCGAGCTGCTCGGGATCACCTCGGGCGGGAGCAAGGCCCAGCTGCACCGGGCGAGACTGCTGTTGAGGGAGGCACTGTCACGATGAAGCACACGATGACCTGTACCGATTATTCGTCGCTGCTCGGCCGCGAGCTCGAGGGAGATCTCTCTCCCGACGAACGCGTGCGCGCTGATGCACACCTGCGGGCGTGCGCGCATTGTGCGGCGACTCGCGTCGATCTGCTCGACATCGCGGCCGCAGCGGCGGCTCTGCCCGTCCTCTCGCCGTCGCGCGACCTGTGGGAGGGCATCGCCGCCCGGATCGAAGCCCCGGTGATCGCCCTCGGGACGACGGGGGAGCATCGTGTCCCGCGTCGTGGCCAGGCGCTGCGACTCGCGGCCGCCGCCGCCGCACTCGTCACGATCACCGCGGGCAGCACCTATGTGCTCACCCGCAATGCACTGCGCGAAGGCCCTGGCGCCTCAGTGGTGACCGCGGATTCTTCATCCGGCACGGCCGGGTTGGCGGGCAGGGTCGACACCCGGCTCGTCGGCGACGAGCAGACCACCGCTGGGAGCGCCGCCTTCGATCGCGAGGTCGTGCGACTGCGGTCGCTCCTCGAGCAGCGCCGACCCGATCTCGACTCCGTCACCGTCGCGCTGCTCGAGCGAAACCTCCAGATCATCGATCGCGCGATCGCCGAGAGTCGGGCGGCACTGACGCTCGACCCCGGAAGCGCGCTGCTCAATCGGCAGCTCCAGAATGCGCTCGGGAAAAAGGTGCAGGTCCTGCGCACAGCGGCACTCCTTCCTCGCGGGGCCGACTGATGTCGGTTCGGGTCGTGCTCACGCTGCTGGGCGTCGTCACCCTGATCGCCGGAAGTGCATCCTCCTCGAGTGCCCTGCAGCGTGATCGCGGCGCGCGCCGCGGGGGCACGCTCGAGGGACAGTCGATCGACACCTCCTTCCGCATGGAGCGCGGTGGATTGCTCGACCTCGAGCTCGTGTCGGGGCAGATCATCGTCACCGGCACCGCGGGCGGCCAGGTGAGGATTCGCGCGACCGCCGATGAGGGATACGTCGTTCTCCGGGCTTCATCGACGCTCACCACGCTGCGCGTGGAGTCGGATCGTCACCACGGTGCGGCGGCGCGCTACGAGATCAGCGTGCCACCGGGAGTCCGCGTAAGCATGGAAGCGCTGTCGGGAAACCTGAGCGCGCGAGGCATCGACGCCGACGTCGACGCGAGTACGGTGAGTGGCACGGTCGAGCTTCACGATATCGGTGGCCTGGCCACCATCGAGGCCGTGGCGGGCGATGTCACGACGTCGGGGTTGCGCGGTGGCGTCCACATCGAGGCAACGAGCAGCATCGTCACCGTGGCGAATACCGAGGGTGAGGTCACCGTCGAGAACACGAGTGGCGGTGTCACCCTGAGCGACATCCGCTCGAAACTCGTCCGTGTCGAGAGCGTAAGTGGTGACGTGCGGTTCCAGGGCGCCATCGAGCCCACGGGGCGATACACGTTCGAATCGCATTCCGGCACGATCCTCCTCGCCCTTCCTCCGACCGCGAGCGCGCAGCTCATGCTCTCGACCTACAGCGGCTCGATCCATAGCCAGTTCCCGATCACCCTCGAGCCACGCTCGCGCTCCAGCGAGAAGCGGCTCGAGTTCCGGCTCGGCAACGGCGAAGGCCGCGTGAGTGCCGAGACGTTCAGTGGAAGTATTTCAATCACCCGCGGCACGGGCCGCGATCGACAGGAGTGAGTCATGAACGTCATTCGAACAATCGTGGTCGCGACGCTGTTCGCCACCGTCGCATCCACCGGGCTCGCTCAGGGTCGCAGCACTGACGACTCGTTCAAGTGGAGCGGTCGGATCGCTGCCGGGGGAACGTTGCGCGTCAGGAACCTCGCCGGCCGCATCACGGTCGAGCGTGCGTCCGGCAACGAGGTCGAAGTCAGCGGCGTGAAGGAGTGGCGCAAGGGCGATCCGGCCGACGTGCGTTTCGACGTGGTGACCGAAGGCAACACCGTCACGGTGTGCGCGATCTGGTTCGAGGGATCCTGCACCAAGGGCCAGGAGAAGCGCGGCAACAAGCGCGATCGCGACGAGCGCGAGGACAACGATGTGTCCGTCAACTTCACGGTCCGCCTCCCCGCGGGGCTCAGGATCGAGGCGAGCGGTGTCAGCTCCGACATCCATGTGACTGGCGCCACGGCGGGAGTGGAGGCGAGCTCCGTGAGCGGAGATCTGGTTCTCGCCAACGTGGCGGGTGAACTCCGCCTGAACTCCGTCAGCGGCGACCTGCAGGTTCGCGGTGCGACGACGAGTTCGGTCCAGGCCAATACCGTCAGTGGCGATGTGCAGATCGTCGTCTCCCAGTTGACCGGGTCCGGGGATTTCGACTTCAACACGGTGAGCGGCGATGTCGAGATCACGCTTCCCGCAAAGCTCGATGCCACGGTGCGCATGCACACGCTCAGCGGAGAGTTGACGAGCGACTTCCCGCTGACCACCGAGGGCAACCAGAGACGGCGAAGCATCGAGGCTCGCATCGGCGCGGGCGGCCGCGTCCTGAAGTTCAACTCCGTGAGTGGGGACGTGATCCTCCGTCGCGGCTGAAGCTGGCCGCATCGCGCGCCGGCTGCGTCCAGCAGCCGTCGCGGCTCGACCAGACGACTGGCACCATCATGAGCGCGCGGCTGCGCGCAACGACCGGAGGAGGAAGGATGCGGAAGGCATTAGTGCTGGCGGCACTCTCGGTGGCGGTCCTCGCCGCGCCGATGAGCGCGCAGGTCACGGCGGGAGACGAGTTCACCTGGTCGGTGCGTGTACCGGCCGGGCAGTGGCTCCACCTCCGCAACATCAACGGCGATGTCACCGTGGATCGCGCGGCTGGCGCGGAAGTCGAGGTTGTCGCCACGAAACGGGCACGGCGGGGCGGCGACGCGTCGCGCGTCCGAATCGAGGCATCGAAGATCGCCGAGGGAGCGCTGGTCTGCGCCGTCTGGGGCGAGGAAACGACCTGCGACGTCAAGGGCTATCACAACCAGAACCGGGGCCGGTCGAACAACAACAACGGCAACGTCGAGGTCGACTTCATCGTGAAGCTGCCCGCCGGTGTTCGCGCGAACGTCTCCTCCGTGAACGGCGCCGTGCGGGTGATGGGCGCCACCGCCGAGGTGATCGCGGAGACCGTGAACGGCGACGTCGACGCGGCCACGACCATGGGGCCGGTGACGGCAAGTACGGTCAACGGGGATATCACGGTCAGGATGGATGCCCTTCAGGGCACGGAGGACCTCGAGTTCGAAACCGTGAACGGAAGTGTGACCGCGTATCTCCCCGCGAACTTCCAGGGCGAAGTCGAGCTGGAGACGGTGAACGGGTCGCTCTCCACGGACTTCCCGGTGACGGTCCAGGGGCGGCTCAATCCCCGCCACATGCGCGCGACCATCGGTGCCGGAGGCCGCAGCCTGAAGCTGGCAACCGTCAACGGCAACGTCCGGCTCGGCAAGCGCCCGTGATCGGGCGCGTGCCTACTGCTCGCGCGCGCGGTCGATGGCGGACGCCAGGTCGAGGTCCTTCTGCGTGATCCCGCCGGCATCGTGGGTGCTCAGGGTAAACACCACTTTCGTGTAGCGGATGTCGATGTCGGGGTGGTGGTTCGCGCGCTCCGCTTCGTCGGCGACGCGATTGAACAGGGCGATCACCTCCGCGAAGGTGCGCATCGTGAACGTCTTGACGAGCGTATCGCCGCGGCGCGCCCAGCCGGGCAGCGTTCCAAGGGCGCGCTGAATCTCGAGGTCGGAGAGGGCTTGGCGCACGGGGAGTAGGTTGTGGGATTCCGGGGAGTCTGGGAAGCGCTACAATAACCCACACGGGCGGCGGCGACAACGCCGCCACCCGCGATCATGCCTCCGCAGTCACTGCGCTGGCGTCGACGCCGCCTCGGCGGCGCGAGCCCGCACGACGAACGGCGATCATTTCGGCGACGACGCTCACCGCGATCTCCTCCGGCGTATCCGCACCGATCGACAGACCGATCGGTGCATGAACTCCCTCGAGCCGCATTGCGGGAACGCCGGCCGCGACCAGCAATCGCCAGGTGAGCGCGACCTTTCGGCGGCTGCCGAGCATGCCGAGGTATCGAAGGTCGCGGCGTGCGAGCTGCTCGACGATCAACGCATCATGCTGATGCCCTCGCGTTGCGACGACCACGTATGTCTCCGCATCGGCGCCGAGCGTTGCGGGGAGATCGTGAAAGTCGCAGACCACCGTTCGCTCGGCGAATGGAAGCCGGCTCGCGTCGGCGAAATCCGGGCGGTCGTCGACGACCGTCACTCGCCAGCCGGCGAACGCGGCAGCTTCGGCGACTCTCGCGCCGACGTGCCCGCCCCCGAACACGATGAGGCGCGGCGGGCCCGCTACCCGTTCGGCGAAAATGTCCCCCTCGAACCGCTGCTCCTCCTCACCGGCGCGCGTCGCATCGATCGCTGCGCGGAGTCGTGGAGTTGCGCTCCCAATCCAACCCCCGCCTGCAGTCAGCAGCGCCTTCTCCGGACTGGACGACCATTCGAGTCCGGAGGCCATCGTCGCGCGCTCTCCCCGCGCGAGCAGCGCCACGCACTCCCGGTAGACGGCCGCCAGCACCGGGTCGGTGAACACCGGCTCGATGAACATCACGGCAGTCCCCCCGCACGTCAGCCCGTAGTCGCCCGCGAGCTCTGCGTTCAGCGTGTGTTCGCTCACCGCCGGCATTCGACGCTCGATGACCTCGAGCGCCCGCTCCGTGATCTCCGCCTCGAGACAACCGCCTCCAACGGTCCCGACCCGCGCACCAGAGGCCGTCACGAGCATTTTCGCGGTGGCACTCATCGGAAGCGACCCGCGGCGGCGGGCGACGCTTGCCAGCGCGCCCGCGCCACCGCCATCGGCGAGACGCGCACACTCGGCGAGCACAGCCTGCAAGCTCATTGATGTATCCGACAGGGGGGCATGAGATGACGTTGCCACGGAGCCCGGCGCGCGGCAATCCCCGGCGCCAGACCTGTCAGCACGAAGCCCGGCCGAGTTGGCCGGGCTTCGTGAAACTTGGTCCGCGCGGAGCTCCCGATCAGCCGGGAGGGGGAGTCATCGCTCCACCGGGCGGTGGGACGACATCCGCCAGCTTGCCCGCCCCAAGGACGATGATCTCGACCCGACGGTTTTGCTGACGGCCCTGCGCGTTGTCGTTCGTCGCGACCGGCTGGGTCTTCCCGAATCCGGTCGACGTGATCTGACCCTGCGGGACTCCACCGGCGATCAGCGATGCGCGAACGGAGGCC
>JANOCW010000364.1:0-7409 GCA_031412375.1 Gemmatimonadaceae bacterium
ACGGCGCGAAGCGTGTTGTCGTACGGATACAATCGCGCGAGCTCGGCGATCGAGATGGGCCCGGCGTCGAGCGCAGCGTCGAGGGAAAACGCCGCGGTCGACGCCAGATCCGCTCCCGTCACCCGACGCTCGACCTCGAGGATGAAGTCGAGAATGGGCGAGTCCGCCACACGCGCCGAATCCCCGCGCCAGGCGATGGGCGTCGATCCGACGGGAGTGCTCACGTAGGTCCGCGTGCGGACGTGGAGGCTCTCTGTCGCAGCGAGAACGCTCGCCTGTTCGACGCTCCCGATCACCGGGATGAGCAGGCTTCGCTTCGCGGTGACTCTCGCCGAGCCGCTCGACCGGTCGACGGTGAGGCTCGCCAGGCCGACGCTCCCAACCCAGTTCCGGGGCTGCATCAGCAGCGTCGTGCCGATGACCGTGTCCGGCATCTGCGCATGCGAGTGTCCATACACCAGCAGGTCGATGCCCGCGACCTCACGCGCGACGCGGGCGCTGACGTTCTCGCTCCCCACCCCGGTGGCCGTCGTATCGTAGCTGGAGGCCCCCGTGAGGCCGGAGTGGAGCGACACGATGATGACCGCCGCACCCGCCGCGCGCACTTCCGCAACTGCGCCGCGAACCTCGGGAACCACGTCACGCAGCACGACCTGGCCCCGCAGGTTCTCGCGATCCCAGATCATGGCACCGGGGGTCGTCGCGCCAATGATTCCGATGCGGACCCCGTGGCGCTCCACCATGGCCCATGCGGGAAACGCCCTCCCTCCCTCCGACGTGTATGCATTCGCGGCGAGGAACGGAAACCTCGCCTGGCCGATCACGCGGCGCAGGTACGGGAGGCCGTAGCTGAGCTCGTGATTGCCGATCGCGAGCGCGTCGTACCGCATCGCATTCATCGCGGCGACCATGGGATTCGGCGCATCGGGGGCCACGCGCGCGGCGACATAAGCGAGCGAATTCCCCTGAAGCAGATCGCCGGCGTCGATCAGGATGACGCTGCCCGGCGCCGCGGCGCGGAGTGAATCGACAATCGTCGCCGCTCGAGCGAGACCGCGGGTGGTGTCCCCGCGATCGGCGGCATAGTCCCAGCCGCGCACCCATCCGTGGACGTCGGTCGTCGCGGCAACGAGAATCTCCACCGGGACGCCGGACTCGGCGACGGCAGGGCGCGAACGCGGCGATGGGGCGCAGGCGGCGGCTCCCAGGGCGATCAGGATGCACAATCGTGGCATGACCGAATGTACTTTCGCGCGCTCGGGGCAGGGAGCGGGGACGGCTCTCCGCGGTTGACGGCGGTGGTCAACCGCGTCCACCTTCCATATGGTATGCACACCCCCTTCGCCGCTGCGTGCTCCCGCCGGCGCGTACTCCGATACACGACCGTGACCGGACCCGTGCTTCTCTTTCGCGGCCGACGACGGCAACATCCATCCGCGCCAAGTGGCGTTGGCCGGCGGTGAAGCCGCTGGTCATCGGGATCGCCGGCGGATCGGGATCCGGGAAATCGACCGTCGCTCGCCGGGTCGCCGACGCGCTCGGACGTGCGTCCGTGGTCTTCCTCGACATGGATGCGTACTATCGCAACCATTCGCACCTCACACTCCAGGAGCGGCGGCAGGTCAACTGGGATCACCCCGACGCGTTCGACCTCGATCTGCTCGCCGAGCAGCTCGCAACCCTGGCGAGCGGCCGTGCGATCCGGAAGCCGGTGTACGACTTCGTCAGCCATACCAGGCGGGAGCACTGCGAGGTCATTGATCCCGCTGATGTCATCGTGATCGATGGCATCCTGCTGTTTGCTGAAGCCCGCGTCCGCGATCTGTGCGACGTGAAGGTATTCGTCGATGCGGACGCCGACATCCGTGTGTTGCGCCGCATTCGTCGCGACATGACCCATCGCGGTCGTCCGCTGGAGGAGATCATCGAGCAGTATCTCGCCACTGTCCAACCCATGCATCTGCAGTTCGTCGAACCGAGCAAACGCTACGCTGACGTCATCGTCCCGCGCGGTGGCCGCAATGCGATCGCCATCGAGATGATCGTCGCCAAGATTCAGCGTCGGCTGGCGAGCGGCATCACGTGACGACGTCATCACCCGCCGCCCAGCGCGTCCTCGTCGTCGATGACGAGCCGGACATCGTCGCACTGGTTGCCTACCATCTCGCGAAGGTGGGCTATCGCGTGTCGACGGCGGCGACCGGCGCTGACGCCCTCGAGATCAGCCGGCACGAGCGGCCCGCGCTCATTGTGCTCGACCTGATGCTGCCCGGCCTCTCCGGCTTCGACGTCCTCGAGCAGCTTCGTCTCGATGACTCGACCCGGGATGTGGCGGTGCTCATGCTGACCGCCCGTCGAGAGGAGCCCGATCGGATCCGCGGACTTTCGCTCGGGGCGGACGACTACCTGACGAAGCCGTTCAGTGCCCAGGAGCTCGTGCTGCGGGTCGCGGCAATCCTTCGTCGCGTCACCGCCGCTGCATCGTCACCATCGGACATCCTGCAGCTCGGCGCTCTCCGGATCGATCGCGCTGCGCATCGCGTCAGCGTGGACGGCGCGGACATCGATCTTACGCCCACCGAGTTCAAACTGCTCCTGATGCTCGCCGAACGGCGCGGGCGGGTGCAGGCACGGGCGCACCTCCTCGAGACCGTATGGGAAGCTGCCCCGGACATTCAGACCCGCACGGTCGACATGCACATCCAGCGGCTGCGCACGAAGCTCGGCGCCGCAGGTGATCTCATCGAGACCGTTCGCGGCTTTGGCTATCGCCTGCAGCCCGGACACTCCCGCAGCGCGTGAGACTCGCTCAGCGGCTGCTCCTCGGGTCGCTCTTCGTCGTCGGCGTGCTGGTCATACTCGTCGTTGCCATCTCTGACCGTCGCCTCGACGACCGACTGTTGGCGCAGGCAGGCGAACAGCTCGCGCGGGAGACTGGGGTCATCGCGGCCGAATGGCTCCCGCGGTCCGACGCGGATTCGCTCGCCGACACATGGGGGGCGGCGTTTGACCACCACGTCAGCCTGGTCGACACCGCTGGAACCGTCATCGGCGATTCCGAGTTCGAGGCGCCTGCGCTCGGGCTCCTCGGGAGCCAGCGCGACGGCATGGACGTCGGAGCCGCCCTGCGAGCACCGATTGGGACGCCGCCGCAGGTCGGAGTCGAACGCGACGGCGAGGTCTACGCGGTCCTGCGCGCACGCGATGGAGCGGTGCGGGTTGCCCTGCCCCGGCAAAGCCTCGAGGTCATCACCAGCGGGGCGCGCCAGGATGTGGTCATCGCCGGCGTCATCGCGCTCGTGATCGCCGGCGTGCTCGCGTACCTGTTCTCACGCGCCGTCTCGACGCCGATCGTCGAGCTCCGCGATGTCGCCCGCGCCCTCGCTGGGGGCGACCTCTCGCGCCGCCCGAGGCTCGCCGCGCCCGGCGAAGTCGGCGATCTCGCGACGGCGCTTCATAGAATGGCCGACCAGCTCGCCGCGCGCCTCAATGCACTCGAGGCCGACGATGCCCTCATGGCGGCGCTGATCGAAGCCCTGGACGAGGGCGTGCTCGCCGTCGACTCCGGACGGCGGATCGTTCGAATCAACGAGAGCGGGCGACGGCTGCTCGGCTTGCGCGGTGCGGTCCCGATTCCCATCGATCACCTTCCTCGCGAACGGCTGCTCCGCGAGGCGCTCGACTATGCGCTGGGGGGCCAGGTGCCGCCCCCGATGGAGATCCGCGTGGACGACCGGACGCTGGCGCTGACGACGCGACCGCTGGCGAGCGGTGGTGCGGTCATCGCCCTGTTCGACCTCACTCCCGTCAGGCGGCTCGAAGCTGTTCGGAGGGACTTCGTCGCCAACGTCTCGCATGAGTTGAAGACGCCGCTCACGGTGATCGGCGGGTTCGCGGAGACACTCGCCGATGATGATCTTCCGGCCGATCAGCGCCGGCGATTCGCCGAGACCATTCAGACGCACGCGCTGCGCATGCAACGGATCGTCGACGATCTTCTCGACATCTCGCGAATCGAGTCCGGCGGATGGCGGCCCAATCCGGCGCTCGTCGATGTCGCTGCCGCCGCCGGGGACGCCGTGACGGCCATTCACGGCGTTGCTGCGGCGAAGCACGTCGCGATCGCAATCACCCCGCACGATTCCGCGCCCGCCGTGTTCGCCGATCCGACGGCCGTTCGGCAGATCCTGTCAAACCTGATCGAGAACGCGGTCCGTTACACCCCGAATGGCGGGTCCGTCGTCGTGTTCACGGAGCTGCAGCAGGGCGGCGTGGGCATCGGCGTGCGCGACACCGGGGTGGGCATCGCGCCGGACCACCTTCCGCGGATCTTCGAGCGCTTCTATCGGGTGGACCCATCCCGTGCGCGAGACGCGGGGGGCACGGGTCTCGGGCTCGCGATCGTCCGGCATCTCGTGGAAGCCCATGGCGGACGCGTCCGTGCCGAGAGCGCCATCGGTCGCGGAACGACGGTGATCGCGTTCTTTCCCTCAGCGGATGCTGGTGACCGTCCCGTGACTTCGGTGTGACACCACGGTCGGCCGACGGCACTGCCGGTGGGCGTCGTGACGCATTCGTTGCACAACCGTGCGAGAACGGAGACGCGGCCGGCGCATCATCGAGGTGTCCGCGTGCCCTGGCGGCGCGCTCACCTCTCGCCCGAGATGCCAATGACTTCGCTCGTCCGCTGCGTCACGATTCGCGCGCTCGTGCTCCTTTCGCTCGTGCTCCCCGTTTCAGGCACCGCCCAGACGCCGTCCTCCGCAACGCCCACGGGACGGATCGTCGGCCGAATCATCGACGCCTCGAACGGGGCTGGACTGACCGACGTCGGCATTCAGGTCGTCGGCACCACGCTGGGGACCACTTCGGGCATCGATGGCCGCTTCGTCCTGCCGAATGTGCCGGCGGGGACGGTCACCATTCAGGCGCGGCGGATCGGCTTTGCGCCGAAGACAGTGACCGGGATCATGCTCGACGCCTCCGCCTCGCTCGAGCAGAACATCTCCCTCGAGACGGCCACCGTGCAGCTCGTCGCACAGGTCGTCACCGCGTCCGCGGAACGCGGAACGGTGAACGCCGCGCTGGATCAGCAGCGGACAGCCACCGGCATCGTCAACGCAATCACGCAGGAGCAAATTGCGCGCAGTCCCGACTCCGACGCGGGCGCTGCCATGCAGCGCGTGAGCGGAGTGAACGTGCAGGACGGCCGCTACGTCGTCGTGCGCGGACTGGGCGAGCGGTACACCACGGCGTCGCTCAACGGCGCCCGCCTTCCGAGCCCGGAGCCGGAACGCCGGGTCGTGCCGCTCGATCTGTTCCCTGCCGCCCTCCTGCAATCCGTAACGACCTCGAAGACGTTTACCCCCGATCAGCCCGGCGACTTCAGTGGCGCCGAGGTGAACATCCAGACTCGCGAGTTCCCCGCCGAGCGCGTGCTCGCGTTCTCGGTGTCGGCAGGGTACAACGACGCCGCCACCGGAAAATCAGTGCTGACCGCGCCCACCGTCGGAGGCGAACGGCTCGCGTTGATCGGATCGGGCCGGGATCGCCCTGACGGGCTTGCGTCCGCGGGGAGCCTCCGCGGGTCGAGCCAGGATGACTTCAATCGCTACATCTCGTCCTTCCGGAATGCGTGGTCGGCGGGCCGTGGCAATGGAACGCCCAATTACGGATTCGGCGCGACGCTCGGCGGGAACGACCTGGTGCTGGGACACCGGCTCGGGTACGTGGGATCGCTGACGCTGTCGAACACGCAGGAGGTTCGCCTGAATGAGGAGCGTGGCCTTGCGGTCCCGACGAACGACGGACGAAGCGTCGAGTACTCCAGCCGCTATCGCGGCGAGACAGGCCGCATCAGCTCGCTCTGGGGCGGCATGGCGAACCTGAGCACGCTGATTGGCAGCACGCGCATTGCCTTCAACAATACGTACAACCGGACCGCTGACAACGAGGCGCGCAGCGACTTCGGCTTCGACGTGGACAAGGGTCCGCTCCAGCGCACGACACTTCGCTACGTCGAACGCACTGTCCGCTCCAACCAGCTCCGCGCGGAGCATGCGATGGGAAGTCGCGCCTCGGTCGATGGCAGCATCACGAGCTCGGGCGTGACACGAAAGGAACCGGACCGGTCCGACCTGCTGTACGTGCAGGGAGAGGACGGGCGCATGTCGCTGCTGTCGAACGATGCAGAAGCGGCGCGCCGCACATTCGGTGATCTCGACGAGGGGACGATCACGGGCGGGCTCAACGCCCAGGTCAACTTCGGCACCTCACGGCAGAGTTATGCCAAGGTCGGCGCGCTCCTGCGATCGACGACCCGCGATTCCTACAACCAGTCCTACAGCATCGTCGGCGGACTTCCGATCGAGGAGCAGGTACGGCCCGCCGAGGAGATTTTCGACGGCCGCCACACGCAGTCCGGAAGCCAGGTCTTCAACGTGCTCGCGCTCACGTCGGGCGGATCGTATTCGGCAGACGACCGTGTCAACGCCTACTACGGCATGCTGCAGTATGCGGTGAGCGACCGACTCAGGGTCATTGGCGGCCTGCGCGCCGAGCAATGGCGCCTCCGTCTGCAGACCGACCGCACGGACGGCGCCGTCACCGCGACGCCGCGGGATGAGACGGACCTGCTGCCGTCGCTCGCGGTGAACTTCGCGGTCACCGAGGCCCAGAACGTCCGCCTCTCGGCGTCGCAAACCCTCTCGCGCCCCGAGTATCGCGAGCTCGCGCCCATTACCTACCTCGACATCATCGGCGGCGAGGCGGTCATCGGTAATCCCTCGCTGGTCCGTGCGGTCATTCGGAACGCCGATGTCCGCTGGGAGTGGTATCCGAACTCCGGAGAGCTGATCAGCATTGCCGGGTTCTACAAGAACTTCGACAGACCGATCGAGCGCGTACAGGTCGCGACCTCAGGCACGTCGCTCGTCTCTTACGCCAACGCACTCGGGGCGAGCAACTACGGCGTCGAGATCGAGGCACGGAAGGGACTCGCCGGTCTGGCATCGTGGCTCGTGCCGGTAACGGTGTTCACCAACCTCACGATGATGAGGAGCACGATCGAGCTCGACACGACCGGGACCGCGAGCATCGGGAACGTCAATCGCGCGATGGTTGGCCAGGCTCCCTACGTCGCGAATGCCGGGCTCACCTATGCTGTACAGGACGGGCGCACGAGCGCGACCGTGCTGTACAACGTTGTCGGCAAGCGAATCCAGAGCGCGGCAGCCTCCGGACTGCCCGATGCCTACGAGCTGCCGCGACATGCGCTCGACCTGTCGCTGCGCTTCCCCGTCTTCGGGGAGATGTCCGCCAAGCTCGACGCGCGCAACCTGCTCAATGCACGTCACCGCGTGGAGCAGGGCGCAGTGACTCGCGAGGCGTACGATGTCGGCCGGATCTTC
>JANOCW010000365.1:0-2980 GCA_031412375.1 Gemmatimonadaceae bacterium
TACGTCATGAACCTCGACGGGTCGAGCTCCCGGATCCTGACGAAGGAGCTCGATCGCACACCGGGCAACCTGATGTGGGCGAAAGATGGCTCGGGCATCTACTTCAGTGTTTCCGAGAAGGGCGCATCGAACCTCTATTTCGTGAGTATCAGGGGTGATGTTCGGCAAGTCACGAAGGGGCAGCACATGCTGTCCGTGTCCGAGATCTCGCCGACGGGCTTCGCGATCGGAACGCTCACCGATCCGAGGAAGCCGATCGACATCGTGAGCTTCGACCTGAAGCGTCCGACCGAGTTCAGGCAGCTCACCAACGTCAACGCCGATGTGCTTCAGGGAAAGAAGATCGGCGCGCACCACGAGATTCTGTTCAAGGGCGCGGACAACTGGGAGATCCAGGGCTGGTACATCACGCCGCCGAACTTCGATCCCGCGCGGAAGTATCCGCTCATGCTCTCGATTCACGGCGGCCCGCACTCGATGTACGGAGTGGGCTTCAATTTCGCGTGGCAGGAACACGCCGCGAACGACTACATCCTGCTCTACACGAATCCGCGCGGCAGCACTGGCTACGGCAGCGCCTTCGGCAACGCGATCAAGAATGCGTATCCTGGAAAGGACTACGATGACCTGATGGCGGGTGTGGACGCGATGATCGCCAAGGGCATCGTGGACACCACGAACATGTTCGTCTACGGCTGCAGCGGCGGCGGCGTGCTGACGGCGTGGATCGTCGGCCACACCAACCGCTTCGCCGCGGCCGCGTCGCAGTGTCCGGTGATCAACTGGCTCAGCTTCGTCGGTACGACCGATGGGTCATCGTGGTATCGGAACTTCGAGAAGCTGCCGTGGGAGGATCCGTCGGAGCACTTGAGGCGCTCACCGCTCATGTACGTCGGCAACGTGAAGACCCCGACGCTGCTCATGACGGGTGTCAATGATCTCCGCACGCCGATCAGCCAGACCGAGGAGTTCTACGAGGCGCTGAAGGTGATGAAAGTCCCGACGGCAATGGTACGCTTCAACGACGAGTGGCACGGGACGAGCTCGAAGCCGTCGAACTTCATCCGGACGCAGCTCTACTTGCGCGACTGGTTCCAGAAGCATTCGCGCAAGCCGGTGACGGCGAGCAACTAGCAACCTTCGAGGTGGAGAGACGTTGAGCCCTTCACGGAGCCGAGCCATGCGCCATACCAGTCGTGTCACGCTCGCCGTCCTGCTCGCGATCGCTGCGCCGCTCGGCGCGCAGCCGCGAACCATCTCCGGTGCGGTCCGACAGTTCGTCTCGGTGGACGCGCCGGTCGTCGCGCTCACCCACGTGCGGTTGATCGACGGCACCGGCACCGCCGCGCGCGACGACCAGACCATCGTGATCGAGGGGGAGACAATCCGCGCCGTCGGGAAAACGGGCAGCGTCACCGTTCCTGCGGGCGCGCGGGTGCTCGACCTCGCGGGGCACACGGTGATCCCCGGGCTCGTCGGGATGCACGACCACATGTACTACTCATCGCCA
This sequence comes from Gemmatimonadaceae bacterium, assembly GCA_031412375.1. Classification (GTDB taxonomy): domain Bacteria; phylum Gemmatimonadota; class Gemmatimonadetes; order Gemmatimonadales; family Gemmatimonadaceae; genus JANPKQ01. Next base: position 1,511 of record JANOCW010000365.1, read on the forward strand.
GTGAGCGGTTCGATGAAGCTGATGCCCTTCAGCTACCCGAAGCTGTTCCTCGCCACCGGCCTCACGACAATCCGCACCACCGGCACCGTCGATCCATATCAGGAGCTCAACCTCAAGGCGGCGATCACGGCGGGGCAGACGGTGGGACCGGAGATCATCGTCACGGGGCCCTATCTCCAGGGGCCGCAGATGCAGGCGACGACGATGTACCCGCTCAAGGCTGCCGAGGATGCTCGCCGTCTCGTGAAGTACTGGACCGAGGAAGGCGTCACCTGGTTCAAGGCCTACACGACGATCACCCGCGAGCAGCTCGGCGCGGCCATCGACGAGGCGCACAGGCGCGGCGCCAAGGTGACGGCGCACCTCTGCTCGGTGAGCTACCGCGAGGCTGTGGCGCTCAAGATCGACCATCTCGAGCACGGTCTCTTCGCCAACACGGACTTCCATCCCAACCGGCAGCCCGATCAGTGCCCGTCGGGCGCGGACTCGGTGTTCGCGCAACTCGACGTGAACAGCGCCGATGTGCAGCGCACGATCCGCGCGATGGTGGACGGCAAGGTCGCGCTCACGTCGACCCTTGCCGTTTACGAACTGTCAGCGCCAAGCCGCGTGCCGGTCGACCAGCGCGTCCTCGATGCGCTGCACCCTGATGTCGCGAAGTACATCGGCGACTGGTACGCCAGCGGCCGCACCGCGAACGACTCGCTCTGGCGTCGCGCGTTCAGGACCGGGATGGAGTTCGAGCGTGCGTTTGTGAAGGCGGGCGGCCTGCTCGCCGCCGGCGCCGACCCCTGCTGCCTCAGCGCCATCGCCGGCTACGCCGACCAGCGCAATTTCGAGCTGCTCGTTGAAGCGGGGTTCACCGCCGAACAGGCCGTGCAGATCATGAGCGCAAATGGCGCGAAGGTGCTCGGGATCGCCGATCGCGTCGGCACCATCCAGGCCGGCAAGCAGGCCGACCTCGTGATCCTCCACGGCGATCCCACACGTTCGTCAGGCGACATCCGCAACGTCGCCACCGTGTTCCGTAAGGGGATCGGCTACGACCCGACCAGGCTCACGGCCGCGGTGAAGGGGCTGGTCGGTGTACGCTAGGCGGGCCTCGGCCCGAGGAGGTGTCATGCATATCAGGACGATGTCGATTGGCTTCGCGATCGCGGCGGCGACCACGCAGTGCACGGGCGCTTCTCCCGGACCGTCGGACGGCTCCCCGATCGTCGGCGCGTGGGGCGGCCGCCACGCCGCGCTCTCGCTCACGGACTCGGGCGGCAGCATCGAGTACGACTGTGCGCATGGCGGGCTCGCCGCGCCGATTCGAGCGAGCGGCGACGGGCGGTTCGAGGTCGGCGGAGTGCATGTGCGCGAGCACGGAGGCCCGATCCGGGACGGCGAGCCGGTGGACTCTGTCCCTGCACGCTACATCGGCCGGATCACCGGTGATCGCATGACGCTCCGCGTGCTCGTGGGTCC
>JANOCW010000366.1:0-3250 GCA_031412375.1 Gemmatimonadaceae bacterium
GCAGTTCATGCTCGAGTCAGGGGAACTCGGCGAACCGCATCACACGATGATCACCCGCATCCTTCGCAGCTCCAAGCGGATGAACCGGATGGTCGGGGACCTGCTCGACTTCACGCGCAGTCGGTTGGGGTCAGGCATTCCAATCGTGCGCGCACCCATGGATCTCGAGCGGGAGATCACTCACGCCGTCGAGGAGATCGCCGGGTCACACCCTGAGAAGAAGATCGAGGTCGTCACGACGGGCAGCCTGGACGGCAGCTGGGATTCGGAACGCATCGGCCAGGTGCTGTCCAACCTCCTCGCCAATGCCGTGCAGCACAGCTCACCGAAGTCCCCGATCGTGGTCACGGTTCGAGGTGAGCCGGAGCGGGTCGTGTTGACGGTGCACAACACCGGGCCCTCGATCGCGAAGTCCAACCTCCCCGGCCTGTTCGGCCCGTTCAAGCGGCTGCATGCGGGGGAAGCGGCGGCTGGCGCATCGAGCAGTCTTGGACTGGGGCTCTACATCGTGGAGCGCATTGTCACGGCCCATGAAGGCTCGGTGTCGGTGGACTCGTCCGACGCCGACGGCACCACCTTCACCGTCGAGCTGCCGCGGACTTCAGCCGCTTGAGCTGCCCGCCAACTGGTCGACCGCGTAGCCGGATACGGAGCAGCGGCCGAAGATCTCGGAGACGTGGACACCGAACACGACGTCGCGTTGCGGAGTCGGGTCATCGGGGGTGAGCGTCTCGGGCAGCAGGCGCCGCAGGGCGGCCACCGCGCGATCATAGTCCCAGGTGGCGTGCGGTGAGTCCTGGGGCGAGAACGGTCCCTTCACGACGACGCTTTCCCAGTCGAACAGCCCGCGCACGTCGTCCGTCTCGAACGCGCACCACTGGTTGTGGGCGAGAGTGAGCAGCTTCGCGCCGGCGCTGGTTCGCCCGAAGATCCACGGCGCGTCGTAGACGTAATGCACGGGCTCGACGTCGACCCGGTCGCGCTGGGAGAACGCAATGCGCCCGACCTGATTGCGCGCGAGCAGCGCCTGCGCCTCGTCGCCCTTGAGGGCACGCATGATTGGCTTGCCATGAGTAGTCATGGGGTCATGGCGTGCAAGAAGGTATCCGCGTAACGGCTGCGGCCCGTCCGACCAGTCACCTGATGGCGAAGCGGCTAACTATACGCAGTTGAGACGATGGGCCCGGCGATCAAGTGACCAATGAACCGACCAAGGCGGGGACACATCAATGCGCCTGGGTGCGCGACGTCGCGAGCGGACACGATGGTGACGCCCGACGCTCCGGCCGTGACGGCTGCCGGGCGGTACCGGGATGCTCCGCGATACTTAGATCATTGCAACCAGCGTCCGAGTGCCGATTTTCCTGGCGGTTCGGGCGGGCTGGAGCCCGGACGCCATGCGTCTGGTTTGAATGGTTCTGAGCGACGAGCCCTGTGAGAATGACGCAACCGCGACAGGATCTCTGTGGCAAAAACAAAAAAAAGGGTTAGCATGCTAGCATGCTAGCATGCATGGATGGGGTGCGGTTCTTGCCGAGCGTGTTTGGCAGGTTCCGGCGTGTCACGGAGCGAGAGACCGATGCAGTTCGCGTCAACCGCCCATGCGCACACGCCCCTACCCATGGCCGACGTGAATGACCTTACGTATTTCGGTCGCCTCGGCCCGACGGCACGGCATGCGCTCCATCCTGGATCGACACCCGGTCCAGCGCACCTGTAACGCGAGAGGGAGGGCGGGCCCACTTGTGGGTGTACGCGGATCAGATCGTGCCGGCTTTGAACCTGGAGTCGGTTACGCGCGGTCAGTGCACTCCGTGACCTGGAGTGCTCGGCCCGCCCAGCGCGGATCACGCATGTGGTGAGGAAGACTCTTCTCGGCCCGTAGATCACGCGCATCCTCACCGTCAGTGACCGTCCCGCCCAGTCTCGCGAGGTGCAATAGCGACTGGAGGCGGAGCATCCCACGGGGACTTCTCCGGTGCTGCGTCCGTGGCACGTTCGGGGTCGACACCCGCGGAGATATCTCAGACGCGACGAATCGGCGCCGGCCAGGTCCGGCTTCTGATCGCCGATCCATCCCGCCGCGTCGACAGGGCACAGACTGGAATACGAAGAGGAATTCGCCAGACGCGGTAGACCGCGCGCGGCTCCTTCTCGGAATCTCGCTGACCGAAAATCACTGATATTGAAAGGAGTTCATATATGTACGCGAACAACCTTCCCATGCATCTGGTACGGGCGCTTGCATCACCCAGGGCATCCGCATGTGTTCTCGTCGCGTTTGCGCTGGTCACCACGGCGTGCAGCGATCCGATGGGACCCGAGACGGCGTCGCCGGGCATTTCCCGCTCCACCATCGGCGTGTCGGCGGCGACATCACGCTTCCCCGTTCTTGCCAACGCGGCCGTGACCTGCACCGGCGGGATCATTAGCGGCGACGTGGGCACCTTCCTCGCCACGCCCGCCGGCTCGCTCACCCAGACCAGTTGCCCCATCACCGGAACCGTTCACCTGGGGGATGACGTCGCCCAGCAGGCATTCAATGAATTCCTCAGCTCGTACGCGTCGCTGGCGCCCGCGCCGGGGGACGTGTGCACGACGTTGACGGGCACCCTCGCCGGCGTGACACTCGCGCCAGGCGCATACTGCTTCGATGCGGCGGCCACGTTGACGGGCGTGTTGACTCTCAATGGCCCGTCGGACGGGAGCTGGACCTTCAAGGTCGGCACCCTCGGAACCGGCGCACTCACCGGCACCAACTTCTCCGTCGCCATGGCAGGCGATGCGCAGGCGTGCAACGTCACGTGGTGGGTCGCTGAAGCCGCGACCATGACGACGTCGGGCTTCCAGGGAAATCTCCTGGCCGGCGCGGGCCTGACCCTGACCGGCGGAACCTTCAACGGAAACGCGCGGGCCAAAGCGGACCTGACCATCACCGGCACCGCGGTCACGGGCTGCTAACGCAGCAGGGCAGCGACAACAACAACGGGATGTAGGACGGAGGGGCGCGGTCGCGCCCCTCCGTTCTCGTTTCCGGACGAGCCGCCGTGCGGCGACAGGTTCGCTGCACGACCGATGCGAAAGCCGTCACATCGCATCCGGCGCTGTCCGGAATAGCAGGGGCGGGACTCGAACCCGCGACCCCGGCATTATGAGTCTGATCTGACGCCCGGGCACGCCCAAACAGCCTCCCTACTATATAGGAGAGAGGCGGCGAGAGACGGCGAGCAATTCGCATGGTCATGGGGAC
>JANOCW010000367.1:0-7995 GCA_031412375.1 Gemmatimonadaceae bacterium
GGGCGTGGTGACGAAGATTCTCAAGTAGGGGAGTGGGGAGTGGACGGCGACGCGATCAGCCGTCAGGGGTCAGCAGTCAGCCGTCAGGGGCTGATCACTGAATGCTGACGGCTGATCCCTGATCGCTTCGCAGTGCCGCACGGAGCTCGAACACCGCTCGGAATCAACTTTCATAAAGCGATATCCACATGGCTGGCAGAATCAGAATTCGGCTCAAGGCGTTCGATCACGCGGTGATCGACCAGGCAGCGGCAGACATCGTGCGCACGGCCGAGAAGACCGGCGCGCAGGTCTCCGGGCCGATTCCGCTGCCGACCAAGACGCAGCGGTGGACCGTGCTGCGCTCGCCGCACGTCGACAAGAAGTCGCGCGAGCAGTTCCAGTTGAAGACGCACAAGCGCGTCATCGACATTCTCGACTCCCGCGCCCAGACGGTCGATGCACTGACGAAGCTCGACCTGCCGGCGGGCGTGGACGTCGAAATCAAGGTGCAGTAACGACGGTTCGTGACGGTCCTGGAACTCGCACTTTCATCGTGGTCGATATGATCGGAATCATTGGCAAGAAGATCGGCATGACGCAGATCTACAACGAGCAGGGGCACCAGATTCCCTGCACGGTTGTCGAGGCGACGCCGAACCCGGTACTGCAGGTCATCGAGAAGGATGCCGCCGGCATCGCGCAGGTGCAGCTTGGGTACGGGGAGCAGCGGGTTCGTCGCGCCTCCGGCGCCAAGGAGCGCACGCCGCGCGGCCGCCGCGCGAGCAAGTCCGCCGTCGGTCATGCGGCCAAGGCTGGCCTGACGGCGCCGCCGCAGGTGATCCGCAGCCTGCGACTCGACGATGCGCAGGGGAAGAACAAGGAAATCCCGACCTACAAGGTCGGCGACACGGTAACCGTCGGCATCTTCACGGCGGGCGACCAGGTCAAGGTCACCGGCACGACGAAGGGCCGCGGCTTCCAGGGCGTCGTCAAGCGCTGGAGTTTCGGCGGTGGTCCGAACACCCACGGCAACACGAAGCACCGCCGTCCGGGCTCGATCGGACCCGGCACCGATCCGTCCCGCGTCATCAAGGGCAAGAAGATGCCGGGGCACTACGGCGCCGAGCGCCACACGCAGACGCACCTGCGCGTCGAGAAGATCGACGCCGAGCGCAACCTGATCTACATCCGCGGTGCGATTGCCGGTCCGACCAACGGCATCGTCGTCGTGCACAAGCATGGTTGATCCGATGACCGAACCAACGAGTTTCGAGGCCGCGACCTATACGGCGCAGGGCACCGAGCGCGAGCGCGTCCAGCTCCCCGGCGACCTGTTCGACGGCACGGTGAACATGCCCGTGATGCACCAGGCCGTGAAGGCATTCCTCGCCAACCGGCGACAGGGCAATGCGTCCACCAAGACGCGTGGCCTGGTCGTCGGCGGCAACCAGAAGCCGTGGAAGCAGAAGGGCACGGGCCGCGCCCGGCAGGGCTCGATCCGCGCTCCGCAGTGGGTGGGCGGCGGCACCGTCTTCGGACCGCACCCGCGCAGCTACGCGCAGTACGTGCCGCGGCAGGTTCGCGCCCTTGCGCGCAAGAGTGCGTTCAACGCACGGGCGCGCGAGAACGCCATCGTCGTCGTCGACACCTTCAACTTCGACGCACCGAAGACCAGCCGGATGCAGGCGCTGCTCGACCGTCTCGACCTCGGTCATCGCAAGGTGCTGATCCTCACGGATGGGGCGAAGCCGAACGTCTACCTCAGTGCCCGCAACATTCCGACGGTGGAGATCCTCCCGTACTCGGATGTCTCGACCTACCACATCCTCTGGTCGGACGTCGTGATGATCGAGGCGACCGCAATCGGCCACACGCTCGACCCGATCGCCGAACGCGAGCCGGCGGAGAAGCCGACGCGCGCGCGGAAGACGGCGCGCACGGCGGCCGCGGCGGACGATGACGCGGATGAGGCGACGGTGAAGAAGTCCGCTCGCAAGAGCGCCGCGAAGAAGGGTCCCGCCACGACGAAGAGCAAGGCCGCCAAGACCCGCACGAAGATGTCTGCCGACCGCAAGTCGGCCGTGAAGAAGAAGAGCTCTGTCAAGAAAGCGGCGAAGAAGTCAACCACCCGTGGCTCCGCGAAGCCGAAGAAGAAGGGGTCGTAAGCCATGCCAACGCTGCATCAGACCGTCGTCCGTCCGATCGTGACCGAGCAAAGCTCCGTCGCGTACCAGGAGCGCGGCGAGTACACGTTCGAGGTACACCCGGACGCCACGAAGCCGACGATCCGTCAGGCGATCGAGCAGTTGTTCGGGGTGAAGGTGACGGGTGTCTGGACCTCGCAGATGCGAGGCAAGACCCGGCGCGTCGGCCGCTCGGCCGGCAAGCGACCGAACTGGAAAAAAGCGATCGTCAAGCTCCGCGAAGGGGACACGATCGAGATCTTCGAGGGTTAAGCGCATGGGCATTCGTCAGTTCAAGCCAGTCACCAAGAGCTCCCGCTTCCGCTCGGTCTCCGATTTCGCCGAGATCACGCGGACGACGCCGGAGAAGTCGCTGCTCGAGCCGCTGAAGAAGTCCGGCGGGCGCGACAACCACGGGCACATCGCAATGCGCCGCCGTGGCGGTGGTCACAAGCGGATGTACCGCATCATCGACTTCAAGCGCAACAAGTTCGGCGTCGTCGGAACGGTACGCGAGATCGAGTACGACCCGAACCGCTCGGCGCGCATCGCGCTCGTCGAGTACGCCGATGGCGAGAAGCGCTACATCCTGCATCCGAAGGGGCTCTCGGTCGGCGACACGATCGTCGCGGGCGCCGGCTCGGATGTGCGGGTGGGCAACGCGCTTCCGCTGCGCGAAGTGCCACTCGGCACGGATGTGCATTGCGTCGAGCTCAAGCTCGGGAAGGGCGGACAGATGGCGCGGTCGGCCGGCACGTCGGTGCAGGTGATGGCGAAGGAAGGTGAGTACGTCACCGTCAAGCTGCAGTCGACGGAAGTGCGGTTGATCCATGGCAACTGCCTGGCGACGATAGGCGAGGTCGGGAATTCCGAGCACGAGCTCACGTCGCACGGCAAGGCGGGTCACACGCGCTGGATGGGTCGGCGTCCGAAGGTGCGCGGCGAGGTCATGAACCCCGTCGATCACCCGCATGGCGGCCGGACGCGCGGCGGACGGAACGTCGTCAGCCCGTGGGGCAAGAAGGAAGGTGTCAAGACGCGCAACAAGAAGAAGGCGTCGCAGCGCATGATCGTGCGCGGACGGAAGCGCGGAAAGGCAACGCAGTAGTCGGGTCGGCGCCACGGGCAGGCTCCGGTGGCGCACGACATTCGGTGACTCGGTGACAGTCGGTTCTACGTTTCACATTCGGTTTTCATAATGGCTCGTTCAGTCAAGAAAGGCCCATTCGTCCAGGACTCGCTCGTCAAGAAGGTGACGGCGATGAATTCGCGGAGCGAGAAGCGCGTCGTGAAGACCTGGTCGCGTGCGAGCACGGTGATCCCCGACTTCGTCGGGCACACGTTCGCCGTCCACAACGGGAACAAGTTCATCCCGGTCTACGTCACCGAGAACATGGTCGGGCACAAGCTCGGCGAGTTCGCGCCGACGCGGTTGTTCCGCGGCCACAGTGGCAAGGTCGTCGACAAGAAGGCATCGGTCGGTGGTGGTGCGCCGAGCGCCGGCGCCGGCGGCGCCGGCGGTGCTGGCGGCGGCAAGGGAGCCCGCTGACGATGGCTGAAGCGCGCGCGATCCAGCGGACGGCGAGGCAGTCGCCGTACAAGATGCGGCTGGTCATCGACCAGATCCGCGGCAAGGATGTCAACGAAGCGTTGGCGCTGCTGCGGTTTTCGAAGAAGCACGCCGCGAAGCAGATCGAGAAGGTGTTGACGTCGGCGGTCGCGAACGCGGAGCACCACGCCCGCGAGACGAGCGAATCGATCGACGTGGACAACCTCTACATCAAGCTCGCGATCGTGAACGAAGGGCCGGCACTCAAGCGGTTCATGCCCGCCGCGATGGGCCGTGCCACGCCAATCCGGAAGCGGACGAGCCACGTCGAAATCATCGTTGCCGAGAGGGAAGGACGCTAATGGGACAGAAAGTCAATCCGATCGGGTTCCGCCTCGGCGTCTCGAAGACCTGGCGCTCGCGCTGGTACGCGAACCGGGACTTCCCGGCGCTGCTCAAGGAAGACGAGCTGCTGCGCAAGTACCTGAAGGCGCGTCTCGGTCACGCCGCGATCGCCGACATTCACATCGAGCGGAAGCCGGGCAAGGTCGTCGTGACCGTGCACACCGGTCGCCCGGGTGTCGTGATCGGCAAGAAGGGCGCGGAGGTCGACAAGCTGCGCGATGAGCTGGCACAGCTCAGCGGCAAGGAGGTCGGCATCAACGTCGAGGAGATCAAGCGGCCCGAGCTCGACTCGCAGCTGGTCGCGGACAACATCGCAAACCAGTTGGCGCAGCGCATCTCGTTCCGCCGTGCGATGAAGCGGGCGGTGCAGAGCGCGATGCGGATGGGCGCGCAGGGGATCAAGATCAAGTGTGGTGGTCGCCTGGGGGGCGCGGAGATCGCGCGCGTCGAGGGCTACCACGAGGGTCGGGTTCCGCTGCACACGCTGCGTGCCGACATCGATTACGCGACGTCGACCGCGAAGACCACCTTCGGCACCATCGGTGTGAAGGTCTGGATCTTCAAGGGTGAGATCGTCGAGGATCGCCGCGGCAAGACTTATTCGACCGGCGTCTAGGAGAGCGAGCGATGCTGAGTCCAAAGCGGGTCAAGTTCCGCAAGATGTTCAAGGGACGCACGACGGGTCTGGCGACCCGTGGCGCCAAGGTGTCGTTCGGCCAGTACGGCCTGCAGGCGCTCGAGCCCGGATGGGTCTCGAACCGGCAGATCGAGGCGGCCCGTGTCGCGCTCACGCGCCACATCAAGCGTGGCGGCAAGGTCTGGATCCGGATCTTCCCGGACAAGCCGATCACGAAGAAGCCGGCGGAGACGCGCATGGGGAAGGGCAAGGGCTCGCCCGAGGGGTGGGTCGCCGTGGTGAAGCCTGGCCGCGTGATGTTCGAGCTGGAGGGCGTGACGCTGGAGACGGCGCAGAAGGCCATGGCGCTCGCCTCGGCGAAGCTCGGAGTGAAGACCAAGTTCATCACGCGTGAGGGGGCGCACACCGATGCGAGCTGAGGAGATTCGCGAGTTGACCGACGACGAGGTGCGGTCGCGCATTGCCGAGCTCGAGGAGGAGCGCTTCCGGCTCAGGTTCCGCGCGGCGACGGAGACGCTGGAAGATCCGCTGCGCCTTCGGCTCATTCGCAAGGATGTCGCGCGGATGAAGACGGTGCTGCGCGAGCGGGAACGCGAGGCGTCCGGCGCGGCCGTGCGTGGTCCGCGGAGAACGGCGGCGAAGCGTGCGAGCGCGGGGAAGAAGATCGCTGCCCGGAAGGCGAGGGCGTCGGCGACGCGGACGACGAAGGGACCGGCGACGCGCACGACGGCGCGCACGACGAAGGGATCACGCGCCGCTGGCGCAGGGGAGCGATAGCCGATGGCCGAGATGATGAAGACGGAACAGCAGGACGAGCGCGCCGCGCGCAAGTCGCGTATTGGCCTCGTGGTCAGCGACAAGATGCAGAAGACGGTCGTCGTCGCGCTCGAGCGCCGAGTGCCCCACCCGGTGTACGGGAAGATGGTGACGCGCACGAAGCGCGTGAAAGCGCATGACGAGGAGAATGCGGCAAAGACCGGTGACACGGTCCGCATCATGGAGACCCGGCCCCTGTCGAAAGACAAGCGCTGGCGGCTGGTCGAGATCGTCGAACGCGCGCGTTAAGGGAGAGACGCCATGATCCAGCAGGAATCGGTGGTCAAGGTGGCGGACAACTCGGGCGCCAAGACGGCGCTCGTGATCCGCGTGCTCGGCGGGACGCGGCGTCGCTACGCCGGTCTCGGCGACACCGTGATCGTTGCCGTCAAGAACGCGCTGCCGAACGGCACGGTGAAGAAGTCCGACGTGGCGCGAGCGGTCGTCGTTCGCACGGCGAAGGAGACGCGCCGCAAGGATGGGAGCTACATCCGCTTCGATGAGAATGCGGTCGTGATCATCAACGAGGCCGGGGAGCCGCGCGCGACGCGCATCTTCGGCCCGGTGGCGCGCGAGCTGCGCGAGAAGAAGTACATGAAGATCGTCTCGCTCGCGCCGGAGGTGTTGTAGCATGCGGATTCTGACGCAGCGCAAGACGGCGAAGAAGCGGAGCCGGACGCGCCACGCCATCAATGCCGAACGGCAGCGCATGCGGATCACCAAGGGCGATACCGTCCGGGTGATGCGCGGCGACGACAAGGGCAAGGAAGGCACAGTGCTGCGCGTGTATCCCAAGACCGGTCGGATCACGATCGAGGGGATCAACATCGCGAAGCGCCATCGCAAGCAGCGCACGCCGGACGAGCAGGGCGGCATCATTGACTTCCCGGCCCCGATGGCCGTGTCGAACGTCATGCTGCTCGATGTGAAGACGGGCCAGCCGACACGCGTGCGGGCCAGGATCGATACCGACGGAACGAAGGAGCGGATCGGCGCGAAGAGCGGGCAGGCCATCCCGCGTCACCGCTGATCGGAGAATCCATGGCGACGAAAGAGAAGGACCCGAAGCAGGGGAAGGAGAAGAAGAAGGGCGGGAAGAAGGGCGGTGGGGACGCCGCTCCGCGCGTCGAGCACACGGGGATGGGCACGGATGCCCCCCCGCCCCGGCTCTACGGCTACTATCGCGAGACGGTGCGCCCGCGCCTGATGAAGCAGTTCGAGATGACCAACCCGCACCAGGTTCCGACGGTCGAGAAGATCGTGCTGAACGTCGGCGTCGGCGAGGCGATCAAGCAGCCCAAGGTGCTCGACAAGGTCGTCGAGGAGCTCGGGATCATCACCGGCCAGCGTCCGGTCCGGAAGAAGGCGAAGAAGTCGATCGCCAACTTCGGGCTGCGCGAGGGGCAGGAGATCGGCGCGGCGGTGACGCTGCGCGGCGCGCGCATGTGGGAGTTCCTCGACCGGTTCATCTCCACGGCGATTCCGCGGATCCGCGACTTCCGCGGTCTCAGCACGCGCGCGTTCGATGGGCGGGGCAACTACTCCATGGGCGTGAAGGAGCAGATGATCTTCCCGGAGATCAACTACGACATGGTCGAGCAGATCCACGGGATGGACATCACGTTCGTCACGAGCACGAACAAGGACGACCAGGCCCTCGCGCTGCTGCGCGAGCTCGGCATGCCGTTCCGCGGGGAAGAGAACAAGCCGATCGTGGTGAACATGTAATGTTCGCGACGCCAGCAGTGGCCGGCCGCGCCGGCGAGACCTTCAGTGAGAGAGATCGAAATGGCGCGTAAAGCCATGATCGAGAAGAGCAAGCGCAAGCCGAAGTTCGCCGTGCGGCAGCACAATCGCTGTCAGCGCTGCGGCCGGTCCCGCGCATTCATTCGGAAGTTCGGCGTCTGCCGCATCTGCTTCCGTGAGCTGGCGCTGAACGGGTTGATCCCGGGCGTCACCAAGTCGAGCTGGTGAGAGGGCCACGACCATGAGCATGACCGATCCGATCGCCGACATGTTGACGCGCATCCGCAATGCCTGCGGATCGAAGCATCGCCGTGTCGACATGCCACTCTCGACGATGAAGGTCGAGATTGCCCGCATCCTGAAGGAGAACAACTTCATTCAGGACTACAAGACGCTGGAGACCGAGGAAGGGCGCAAGCTCCTCCGGGTCATCCTCCGGTATGCGCAGGGCGGCCAGCCGGTGATTCGCGCGCTCGAGCGCGTCTCGACGCCGGGGCTCCGCAAGTACGTCGGCGCCGCCGAGATCCCGCGCGTGCGCAACGGACTCGGCATGGCGATCCTCAGCACCTCGAAGGGGCTGATGTCCGACCGCCAGGCGCGGCAGGCCCGCACCGGCGGCGAGCTGCTCGCCCTCATCTGGTAAGGAGTCTCGACGCCATGTCCCGTATTGGAAAGCG
>JANOCW010000368.1:0-4446 GCA_031412375.1 Gemmatimonadaceae bacterium
GCTGCGTCCGCTCGAGGCGTCAGGCACGAGTGGCATGAAGGCGGCGCTCAACGGCGTCCCGAGCCTCAGTGTGCTCGACGGCTGGTGGATCGAAGGCCACGTCGAGGGGATCACGGGATGGTCGATCGGCGAGGATGATGCACTGCCAGCCGATCCGTCGGATGACATCAACGACCTGTACTACAAGCTCGAGCGCGTGATCCTTCCGCTGTTCTACGGAATGCCGCACCGCTTCGCCGAGGTGATGCGGTCATCGATCGCGCTGAACGGGTCGTTCTTCAATACGCAGCGGATGGTGATGCAGTATCTCCGCAATGCGTACCGGGTCGATCCGGTGTCGGGCACGGGCGCGGAGCGGGTGGCGGCCGTTCGGTAGGCGGGTGCTCGCAGGGATCGACTACCGTCAGGGTGCCGAGGTCCCGACCTCCAGCGCCGCAGCCGCTCGCTCATCATCCACATCTCCCCGCAGCGCGCGCATCACGGTGCGCCCTGCGACGACGGCGCCGAGCAGGATGAGCGCGTAGAAGCTGTAGAAGCGCCACCAGATCAGCGTCGCCGCGAAGTATTCGGCCGGAATGATCCCGCCGAGTGAGGAGCGGAACGCGAATTCGATGAGGCCGCCGCCTGCTGGTGCAGGCGCGGCGTTGGCCCCATACATCAGCGCGAGGGACCAGAGCAGAAGCGGAGCGACTTCGACGGTGCGATCGTAGGACATGACGAGCGCCGGCAGCACAGCGAGCCGGGCGAGAATGTGGACCACCGAAAGGACGGAGGCCCACGCGAGCAGGCCGCGCTTCGCGGTCCGCACCGTGGAGACGCGGTCGTGCAGCTCGCGGAGTCCCGTCTGGATCCGGCGCCAGCGCCCCGCGTTCAACCCGATCGCGCGCGCCAGGCGTGGCGGTGGGCCCGACGCGCGTCGTGAGAGCGCAAATCCCGCAAGGCCGAGGACGATGACGAAGACGGAGTATGCGGCTGCGACGATGAAGACGCCGCCGACGATCCGGCCGGCATCAGGGAAGACCAGCGCGAGCGTGATCGCGATGACGAGCATCGAGATCATCTCGATGAACATCTCCGTGAACAGCAGGAGGATCGATGCCGTCGGCCGCATCCGCGCTTCCGAGAGGATCAGGAAGCGCGCGGGCTCGCTCCCCGAGCGGGAAGGCGTGATGCCCGCCCCGAAATCCCCTCCGAGGTTCGTGCGGAAGGACGCACCGATCGAGAAGGGGATGCCGAGCGCGATGCCGCTGTAGTACAGCTTGAGCACGCGGGCGCCGACCTCGATCGCCATGATCGCGATGGCGAGCAGGTGCCCGGCGAGCGGAAGCGCGGACATGCTGCCGACATCCGACCAGCTGTCCATCACGAGATACACCGACACACCGATCGCCGCGGCGAACGAGAGTATGGTCAGGGCCCAGCGCTTCCAGCTCATGCGGGGTGGTCAAGGTTTATCGACGCAGCATCGTCCGTGACGTGCGGGCGGTACGTTCAGGACGGGCAGTGAAGCTGTCAAGCAGAGTCGTGGGGTTTCCTGAGGGCTGACCGCTGACGGCTGAGACCTGACTGCTTCGTCGTCCACTCCCTTCTTCCGGATGGTGGCGGTCGCTCGTCGAGGGGAGGTAGCGGACGGCGGAGCTGTCAGCCGTCAGCGTTCAGCCGTCAGCCGAGGGTCAACCCCGTGATGGCGGATCGATTCGTCGGGCGTACACTTCGATCCACGGTGAGTGTTCTGCGCCCCATCGCCCGGTGGCGCGCGCCATCGCGCGCAGGGCGGCTTTCACGGTGCGCTCCTCGATCGCCGCCCAGCGCCGCGTCCAGCGGTCGGCGATCGGAACCAGCGTGTCGCCGAACACGCGCACGACTTCGAACCCCGTCGCCGCGAGCAGGCGACTCAGCGCGCCGACGGTGAAGCCGTGGCGGTAGGGGAAGCCCAACAGGTTGTTGTGCGCCAGGAGCGCGGTCGCGAGGCCCGCGCTCGAGCCGTCGAGATGCGGACGCAGCATCGCGTAGAAGGCTCCGTTGGGAACGCGGATCGCGATGATGCCGCCGGGTGCCAACAGGGAATGTGCAGCGATCGCCGCGCGGCGAGGATCGGGCAGTTGATCGAAGCAGTTCCAGATGGCCACGGTATCGACCGTCCGCTTCTCCGTCCACGATTCCAGGTCGCCGATCGAGACGCGAAAGCCCTTCCTCCGGGCGAAGGCACTCGCCGGCTCGTTGATGTCGAGCCCCTCGATGTCGAAATTCTGCTCGCGCGCCGCGGCGAGGAACCCGCCCACGTAACTCCCGATCTCGATTCCGGTGCCGCGCTTCCGCATCAGGGCGCGGAGTCGCCGAGCCTGCGCGCGATATGAGCCAAGCTGTGTCTGGAACAGCGTCTCCAGCACATCCTCGGCGGCGACCTCACCTGCGTACGCACCAGTGAGCTCGTGCGCGCGCTCGCGTGGATTGCGATAGACGAGTCCGCAGGAGCGACACTGCACGACACGGAGGGGCGGACGCTGCGAGAATGCGACGCGGTCCGTGAGATTCTCCGCAGGAATCCCCGGGTCCAGCCGCCGGGTGTGGAACTGCCAGAGTGCCTCGACCTCAGCCTTCACCGCGTCAGGATGCGCGAGCTCGGCGCAATCGTTTCCCGCACAAACGGGGCACGCCGTGATCTCCAGGGCAGGGGAGCGTGACATCGCCTCGCACAGGGCACCCCGCGTGCCATGCCTTCACGCCGCGCCATACCTTCACATGGCGGACGGATGGGCTAAACCTTGTCTACGGCTCCGATCGCCGGCGCACCAAAGCCCGGAGTGAGTCGCGTCGGAGTCCACGGCGCAGGCTGAGCGGAGATCTTTGCCGCAGTCACTCGCCCCCCGAACAGGTTGTACCTGACGGTGCACCACACGCCGCGCACGCCATCACGCCAGCCGATCTTCTTCCCTTCGGCGTAGTTGCGGCCGAAGTACGAGATCGGGACTTCGTAGATCCGCCAGCCGGCCCTTGCAATCTTCGCCGTGATCTCGGCCTCGAATCCGAAGCGACTCTCCCTGATTACCAGCCCCTCGAGGATCTCGACGCGGAATGCCTTGTAGCACGTCCACACGTCGGAGAGGTTGATGTTGGTGAGGACGTTCGACAGCAGGGTCAGCAGCCTGTTGCCGACAGAGTGCCAGAAGAACAGGACGCGGTGCGCGCCACCGCCGAGGAACCTCGAGCCGTACACGACATCCGCGAGCCCACGATCGATCGGGTCGATGAGGCGAAAGATCTCGCGCGGGTCGTACTCGAGATCCGCATCCTGCACGACGACGAGCTCACCACGGACCTCCGCGAAGCCCCGGCGCAGCGCGGCGCCCTTCCCGGCGTTCGGCTCCTGGAAGAACACCCGCATGCCGCGCGTGGGCAGCGAGCGCCCGAGACCGGGGAGGACGACGAACGGCAGTCCGCGCTCGACCGCGTCCGCCACGGTACGGAGGAAGTCGCCCGTTCCATCAGTCGACCCATCGTCGACAATCACGAGCTCCTTGTCGATCTGGAGCGACTGCACCCGCCAGAGAATCTCCTCGATCGTCGCCCGCTCGTTGTATACGGGGATCACGATCGAGAGGTGGGGCCGGCCGGTCGGAGTGCGACTGGGGGGTCGGGTCGAATCCATGTGATCGATCATGAGGGCTCGTTGTGCCTGGAGCGGGTCGCGATCGCGATCAGGCTCTGTCCGACCGGCGGTTCCCAGTGACGTTCGATGGCGGCGACCCACGGCATCACCATGCGGTCGTAGAGCCTGACGTCAGCGAGCGCGATCGTCCGGCTTCGAAACACGCGGCCCGCGAGATACCAGGCGGCAATTCCCGGGAGGTTCGTGTATCGCAGTTGTACATTCTCGAAGCCGGCGTCGCGAAGCCGTTCGCCGAGGACCGTCTTGGTGTAGCGCCGGAAGTGTCCAAAGGCTTCGTCGAGCGTGCCGAAGATCTGGCTGAGCGCTGGCGTGAAGAGCAGCACCCGCCCTCCGGGCTTCAGTGTGGCGTGTGCCGCGCGCAGGAAGCCGACGTCGTCCTCGACGTGTTCGAGGACGTTGACCGCAACGAGCGAATCGACCGAAGGCTGTGGCGACACCTGCTCGAGATAGCTCTGCCTGACGGTAATGCGGCGATCGTCCGCGAACCGTTCGCGAAGTACCGGGATGGTGTTGTCGGCCGGTTCGACGAGCAGCATCTCTTCGACGCCCGTCTCATCGAGGACCTGGCGTGCGAAGGTGCCGATTCCGGCGCCCACCTCGAGCACCTTCCGTCCGAAGTGCGGGCGGAAGTGGCCGATGATCGCGCGATAATAGTTTCGCGCGCCGGCCAGCGCATCGAGCTCGGTGCCGGAGTAGGAAAAGCCTGAAGGCATGGGGGCGGATGGCGAGCGACCGGGCCAGCGGGGTGAAGTGCCGGCGAGGCCCGGTCGCTACCG
>JANOCW010000369.1:0-4894 GCA_031412375.1 Gemmatimonadaceae bacterium
GCACGGAATCGGCGTCAGCAGGTCGGCGACGATCGCGTCGTCGTTCCCGGTATACAGCGCAATGTCATCCCGCCCGGCGTCCGCCACCGCGCGCACCACATCGAGCGATCGATACCGATTGAACGGCGCGATCTTGATCGCGACGACGTTCGGGATGTCGGCGAGCTCGCGCCAGAACGCGTAGCTCAGCACACGGCCACCCACTGCCGGCTGAAGGTAGAAGCCGAACACCGGAATGACGTCGGCGACGACACGACAGTGCTCGAGAATCGAATCGTCGGTCGCCCCGGCCCACGCGCCGAGGCTCAGCAGGCCGGCGTGGTACCCCAGCGCGACGGCGATCTCCGCTTCGGTCACTGCCTGTTGAGTGTCGCCGATGAGGCCCGCGATGCGAACGAATGCGCGCGGCGTGACGCCCAGCGCGGTGGTCGCGGTCTCGGCTGCCAACTCGAGCACGGGCCGATACAGGCCGTGCGAGCGGATCTCGAACTGGGTCGTGTGAACGCCGACCGCAATCCCTCCCGCACCAGCCGCAACGTAGTAGCGCGTGAGCGCGCGTTGATGCCGCTCATCGAGTCGGCGCTCGGCGTCAATGGCGAGCGGATGTGCCGGAATCACCTGCCCGTCCAGCAGGTGCTGACGGAAGTTCATGCCGTCAGAAGCGCCCGTCGCGCGTCTGGAACGATGTCGGCTTTCCGAGCAGCACCCCGCCACCCGCGATCCACTCCGCGACGGCTGCGACCAGCCAGTCAGCCGGGATGGCCAGTGGGCCCAGCGTCTCGCACATGAGTTTCGTGTCGCTGAGCAGCGCGTCGGGCGCTTCCTCTCCGGTGAATTCCGGCTCGCGATGCAACAGCTTGCCGAAACGGGCCGCGACATCGCGCACGCGCAGGACCTTTGTTCCGGCCACGTTCACCACGAACGGCGGGAGCGCCGCATGCGCCAGGCAGGCGATGGCGCGGGCGTTCGCATCTCCCTGCCAGATGATGTTGACGTATCCCATGCGCACGTCGACCGGCTCCCTGCGGTGCACGGCGAGCGCGATGTCCACGAGGACGCCGTAGCGCAGGTCGGTGGCGTAATTCAGGCGGACGATCGCGAGTGGGACGGCATGCTTTGCGGCGAAGTGCTCGAAGATCCGTTCGCGTCCGAGACATGACGTCGCATACTCGCCGATCGGCGCAGGCGCATCCGTCTCCTTCGATCCGCCGGCCGCGACGGGTGTGAGCGCATAGACGTTGCCAGTCGAGAAAACCACGATGCGTGATCGCGTGAAGCGTGTCGCCACGAGCGTCGGCACCGCGGTGTTGGCAGCCCACGTCGCAGCAGGGGCATCGCGCGTGCCGAACTTCTGCCCGGCCATGAAGATGATGCTGGGTGCGTCCGGGAGATCGCGCACCGCATCGGCATCGGAAAGGTCGCAGGCACGCGTTTCGACGCCCACGGCATCGAGCGCCGCGCGGGCGGCGGCCGATGTAAAGCGCGAGACGCCGATGATCCTCCGGGCATCGCGGCGACCGTCCGCCTCATCTGCTGCGCGACGCAGCATGCGCGCGAGCGATGGGCCCATCTTGCCACCCGCACCGAGCACCATCACATCGCCAGGATGCTGCGCCAGCGCCCGGATCGCCGTCGGGTCGGGTCGCGACAACAGCTCCTCCAGCTCTACCTCATTGCGGGGCGCTGGCTGGATCGGCCTTCCGGTCACGTGCAGCCTGCCCCCGGAAGCGGGAGCGAGGCACGTCGCGCGGTCACGCGCCGCGGCATCGCCGTCCTCCTACTTGACCGCGTCGAAATCCTTGCGGGCTTCCTCGGCACCCTTGAATCCGATCTTCGAGTGCGTTCCATCGCAGAAGGGCTTGTTCACCGATGCACCGCAGCGGCAGAGGGAGATGCCCGGCTTGCCTTCCGGAATTGGCACCATCTTCCCCTCGTGGTCAATGATCTGGAGCTCGGCGAGGTCGCCCTCCAGGCGATACGGACCGTTCTGCTTGATGGTGATCTTGAGCGGCATGAGCTCCTGAGGTCTGGGTCGTTCGGGACGAATGAGTGAAGCCCGTGGGCACGTTCCGCGCCGGGCCGGATGGTTGCCGGGATCCAGGCCGCTCTATGCTGCCGCGCGCGACGCCTCGCGAGCGTATCGCTTGAGCCGCTCCACCATCGCGTTGAGCCCGACCTCGCGGGCGCCGAGCCCAATGCTCTCCATCACGGTCCGCACGAAATCCGGTGGAATGGCGAGCGTAGTAGCCGGGGGATGACCATTTACCGCGCCGAACAGTATGGCGAGAAAGGCGGCGATCGTCGGCGAGCGGCGCGGATCGAGGTCGGCGTGGAAGTACAGCTTCCCGTCGCGCATCTCGGGAAAGACATCCACCCGGGTCTGGCACTCGGGGACTGTGAACGCCGTGCGATCCAGCATCCGGAAGCGCTCCGGGAGTGGCTCCAGCTTCTTCGAGTACTGCACTAGCGCCTGCATCTTGTCCTCGCGTGACAGTTTCCGGAAATAGCCCAGCACACGCTCGATCGAAGGCGGAATCTGCTGCGAATCACTC
Source organism: Gemmatimonadaceae bacterium (assembly GCA_031412375.1). GTDB lineage: Bacteria > Gemmatimonadota > Gemmatimonadetes > Gemmatimonadales > Gemmatimonadaceae > JANPKQ01. Next base: position 2,553 of record JANOCW010000369.1, read on the forward strand.
ATGAATCGGATGAAATACCCGCATGGATGCGGCGTCAAGCGCCCAGCAGCGGAAAGCCGGGCGAGCGAGTGGGCGGAGGCCTCGGATGGCGGAGCCTCCGGCACGTCCTGCGTCGGCCTCATCGAGCAGGTCAAAACAGCGAACGCGGAAGACGCGGAGAACGCAGAGGATGCGGAAAAACACACCTGCAAACAAGACAACGGGGATCAAGGGCTCGGTCATGAACTTTTTGAGCGAAGCATTCAAGCTCTTCTCCGCGTCATCTCCGTCTTCTGCGTCTCCGCGTTCGCTCCCTTGACGGCACGCCAATGCGTAGGCGAGCAGGCGGATGTGCGTCTGACCTGACTGGGAGCACCTGGCCTGGCTGGGCTCCCAGCTGTCCCGGGTCCCGCGACTTCTATGCATCGGTTCGATTGGCTAACTTGCCGCTCCGACTGCATGGGTGACACGCAGAAACTCACCGTCCACAATCATTCAGGGAATTCGAGATGCCGACACGTACCGCGAACGCGTCATGGGAAGGGGGCCTCAAGGGAGGCAAGGGAAGCTTCAAGGGAGAGAGCGGTGCGATCAACGGCAGCTATTCCTTCGGCTCACGGTTCGAGAGCGGCAGCGGCTCCAACCCCGAGGAGCTCCTCGCCGCCGCCGAGGCGGCCTGCTTCAGCATGGCGCTCGCACTTGGACTCGAGAAGGCGGGCACGCCGTCGACGAAGGTCGAGACGAAGGCCGCCTGCACGGTCGAGAAGCAGGGCGCGGGATTCACCATCACGACGATGAAGCTCACCGTCCGCGCCTCGGTACCGGGCATCGACAAGGCCGCGTTTCAGGAAGCGGTCCAGTCCACCAAGGTCGGGTGCCCCGTTTCGCGGGCGCTCGCTGGCGTGAAGATCGACGTCGACGCCGAGCTGGTCTGACCCCCAACGCATCGGGAGACCCGTGGCCTCTTCGTCCGAAGTAACCTGGTATCGCTGGAGTGACATGCCGAAGGAGAAGGTGTCCGATCTCCTCGATCGCCGGCTCATCACCGGCGATCGCATGATGCTCGCGCACGTCTATCTCAAGAAGGGCTGCATCGTGCCGACGCACTCTCACGAAAACGAGCAGCTCACCTACATCCTCGAAGGAGCACTCCGTTTCTGGATCGGCAAGGACGGCAGCGACGAGCTCATCGTCTCGGCCGGCGAAGTACTGCACATTCCCTCGAACGTGCCGCACAAGGCCGAAGCGCTGGAGGACACCCTCGACGTCGACATCTTCAGCCCGCCGCGTCAGGACTGGCTCGACAAGTCCGACGGCTATCTGCGTCAGGCCGCGGGAAAGAAATAGAGCGGATGGACCTCGGACTTCGCGGGCGCGTCGCCCTCGTCACCGCGGCGAGCCGTGGGCTGGGACGCGCGATCGCCGATGAGCTTTCCGCGGAGGGTGCGTCGGTGGTGATCTGCGCGCGGAATGCGGATCAGCTCGAGAAGGCCCGAGCCGAGATCGCGGGGCGTACGAACGCGCCAGTCGTCGCGCTGCAGGCCGATGTCTCGAACCCCAGGGATGTGAGCGCGGTCATCCAGAAGGCGCTCGATGGATTTCAGCGCATCGACATTCTCGTGACCAATGCCGGCGGTCCGCCCGCTGGTCCGTTCGAGAGCCACGCAGCGGAAGCGTGGGAGTCGGCGTTCCGGTTGACGCTCGCGAGCGTGCTCAACCTGTGCAGGGGCGTGCTGCCCGGGATGAAGGAGCGACGCTGGGGTCGGATCCTCAACATCACATCGATCGCAGCGAAGCAGCCGGTGGACAATCTGATTCTGTCGAACAGCCTGCGCGCCGCGGTGACCGGTTTCGCACGCACGCTCGCGAACGAAGTCGCGCCCTTCGGAATCACCGTGAACAACATCCTTCCGGGCTATACACGCACGGAGCGCGTCGATGAGCTCGCCGCGTCGGGGGCGAAGCTGGCGAACACCACTCCCGAGGCGATTCGCGCCAAATGGGAGGGCCAGATCCCCATGGGCCGACTCGGCGAGCCGCGTGAGTTCGCCGCGCTGGCGGCGTTCCTCGCTTCCGAGCGCGCGAGTTACATCACGGCGCAGTCGGTGGCGGTGGACGGAGGGTGGATCCGGGCGTTGGGGTAGGAGGACGGCCTTGCGGCGCCCCGGCCATCAGCCCTACAGTTGGCCCCGGTCGAAGGCATGCTCCCCGTTTACGTGCAGCGCCCCCTCCCATGATGCACCTTGATCCCCTGCTCGCGCGTCGGTCGCTCCTGACCTGCGCCGGTCTCGTCGTCGCACTGCTCGGCGCAGCCGCACCGCGGACGCTGGCTCAGCGCGCGACCCTCGAAAAAATGGTTCGCG
>JANOCW010000370.1:0-12940 GCA_031412375.1 Gemmatimonadaceae bacterium
GGACGATCTCTTCGACGTCCCCACCGGCGATGGGCAGAACGACATGGAGTTCTCGACCGCGATTGACGTGGGCATTGCACGGAGAATCACGACCACCGTTCGCGGGCGTTACACGCTGCAGCTCCCCGACCAGACGATGGCGCGCATTACGGATGTGCCCAGTGACGTGTTCGCACCCGCATACCGCCGTCAGGCTGTCGAGCGCGATCTCGGCGACATTGTGGAGATCGACATCCTCCCGCGTTTCGCGCCGAGCGAGTATTTCGCCCTCGTCGGCCAGTACCTGTTTCGTCGGAAAGGCGAGGACGTCTACTCGGGGCGGTTCACCATTCCGGGCGTGACGACCGGGATCGGCGACGTCGAGCTCGATGCCGCGACGCTCGCCCAGGAGACGCGTTCGACGGAGCAGCGCTTCGGATGGGGCTTCACGTTTTCGCTGAACCCCGCTGCGCGAACGGGCCGCGTGCGGCGACCGATCGAAGTGTCGTACCTGCACTCACGGACCTTTCGTGGGTCGGGCGGGAATCAGCCCAAGTGGGTAATGGACGCATTGCAGGTGCGAATTGCGACGCGATTCCTCGGTCGCTAGTTACTAGCGCCGACGGGACCAGTAACCGTGCCCAGCGGTCCGCTCACCGCGTCCTGATCAGCGCTTCCTCGTACGGACGCCCACCGCAACGACGTTCTTCGGTGCGCCCGCCGCGTCGAGCAACTCACGGGCATGTGCGCGGCTCACGTCGCTCTCGGCATCCCCGCCGAGCATTCGCGCCACCTCGACGATACGCTCCTCCCCATCGAGCACGCGAGTGTCGGCGGTCGTCACGCCTCCCCGCTCTCCCTTGCTGACGAGAATATGGTGGTGTGCACGGGCGGCGATCTGCGGGAGATGCGAGATCGCGAACACCTGATGATGCGCGGCGACGCGCCGCATCGTGTCCCCGACCTGAAGTCCGACGCGACCGCCGATTCCCGCATCGACTTCGTCGAAGACCAGCGTGGGGACACCATCGAGGCGCGCGAGAATCGTCTTGAGGGCGAGCATTACGCGTGAGAGCTCGCCGCCCGACGCAATCCGGGCCAGCGGCCTTGCATGGTGGCCGACGTTCAGCGCCACCCGAAACTCGACATCCTCCGCTCCGCTCGCGGCCGTCTCGGTGCGAGGCACGAGCACGACGCTGAGGTGACCGTCCGCCATGCCAAGGTCGGGCAGCACGGCATCCACCGCGCTACCGAGCCGCTCTGCCGCCGCGACTCTCAAGGCGGTGAGGCGCTGCGCCGCCTCAGTGAGCTCGATCCGCGCCGCCGCTTCCCGGCGCTCGAGCTCGCGGAGGTCGAGGCCGGCGGAGTCGACGAGGTCGAGCTCGGATCGTGTTCTCCGTCCCGTTTCCATCACGTCCCGAAGTGCGGGGCCGTACTTCTTCGCGAGTCGAAAGAGCAGATCGCGCCGACGCGTGACCTCGGCGAGCCGCTCCGGATCGAGGTCCACCCCTCGCTCGTATTCGACGAGCTCACGCCCGAGCTCATCGAGCGCGTAGAACGCCGTGTCGAAGAGCTCCTGCAGCCGGGTGAGCGCGGGGTCGATCCGGATGATCGACGCCAGCGACCGCTGGACCGTCGCCAGCCGCTGGAGGATGGCGTCTTCCTCGCCATCGAGTGATCCCGCCATTCCGGATGCAAGCGTGCGCAGCTCTTCGGCGTGCTCGAGCCGCCTGCCCTCCTCATCGAGACGCTCATCCTCGCCGTCAACGAGTCGTGCCCCTTCGATCTCGTCCACCACGTGGCGCAAGTAATCGGCGCGCCGTTCCGCATCGTCGCGCCGAGCGGTGAGCGATGCCATGTCGGTGCGTACGCGCGTCAGTTGCTCGTACGCGGCACGGGTTCGCCCCGAGGCGTCGATTGCACCCCCGAATGCATCGAGGATCTGGCGCTGGGACTCGCCATCGAGGAGGGTCTGGGCTTCGTGCTGCCCATGGAGATTCACCAGCATGCGCCCGATGTCGCCAAGCACCGCGGCGGTGACGGTCGATCCGTTGATCCACGCGCGCGCACGCCCTCCCGCCGCGATCTCGCGCTTCAGGACGACGCGCTGCTCCTCGACCTCGATGCCGCGCTCGTCGAGCAGCGTCGCCACCTCGAGGCGATCGACAATGTCGAAGACGCCCTCGACCGTGGCACGTTCGCTCCCCGTCCGAACGAGATCGGTACTGGCGCGCTCTCCAAGGAGGAACCCGAGGGCGCCGACAATGATCGACTTCCCGGCGCCGGTCTCACCGGAGAGGACGTTGAATCCCGCGCCGAGCGGCAGCACGAGCGATTCGATGATCGCGAAGTTGCGGATCCGGAGCTCGGTCAGCAATTCGTCTCCTCCTCATCGCGCCCCGCCAGCCCTCCCCACGCAAGCTTTCGCCGAAGGCGCGAAAAGAACGTCGTGTCCGAGAAGCGAACGAGCAGTACGGCATGCTCGGCTCGTCGCACCGACAACGCCTCGCCGGCGGCAAACGTGGTCCCGACCTGTCCATCGATCGTGATCAGCAGCTCGTCCGGCGCATTCACTGCCTCGACGATCACTTCGCTCGTTGGCGGAAGGACGACGGGACGGATCGCGAGCGTGTGGGGAGAGATCGGCGAGAGGAGAATCGACTCGACGGTTGGAACGACGATCGGGCCGCCGGCGGACAGGCTGTAGGCCGTCGAGCCTGCAGGTGTCGCCACGACGATCCCATCCGCCGCGTAGGCCGCGATGAGCTCACCATCGACGGTGACACGAAGGCCCACGACGCGGGCAAACCCGCCCTTGTGGAGCACGGCATCGTTCAGAGCCAGCCAACGTTGGCGCGGCTTCCCCGTCGGGTCGAGTGCGCGCACCTCCAGCATCATCCGACGGGAGGACTGAAAATCTCCCGCCGCGACCCGGCGCAGGGCTGCCTCCAACTCGTCGATCCCGCAGCAGGTGAGGAATCCGAGCCGTCCGAGATTGATGCCAAGTACCGGAACCTGACGGCCGTCGAGAAGCCTCGCCGCCCGGAGCATCGTACCGTCGCCGCCCAGCGTCAGGAGGATGTCGAGCTCATCGAGCGAGTGAATCGGCTGCGCGTCGCCGGCGACGTCGAGAAGCTCGTCCTCGAAGAAGAGCGCGACATCGAGCGTGGGAGCGACTGTCGTCAGTGTTCGCAGGACTTCCGACAGGCCGCGATAGCCACGGTGTCCTACCACACCGACCCGCATCACCCGGCGATCGCTTCGCTTTCGTGCAGCGCTCGTACCCGAGCGGCGATGCCGGCCGCATCGAGCCCGATGAGGGCGAGCTGCCGCGCGCGGGGGGCCTGCTCCACGAACCGATCGGGGACCCCATGCGCAGTGACCCGTACCGACGGATCCATCCCCGCGACGACGGTACTCATGTAGGCGCCGAATCCATTGACGACCGTGCCTTCCTCGACCACGAGAATCTGGCGATGGTCGGCGAGGATCGCGCCGAGTGTGAGGCTGTCGTGCGGCTTGAGGTAGCGGCAGTTCACCACCGTGATACTGAGTCCTTCGGCGGCCAGCGTTTCGGCCGCGGCAAGTGACTGAAGCACCATCGTTCCTACCGCCAGCACGGCCGTATCCGTCCCGCGCCTGACGACCTCCCAGGTGCCGTATGGCGTCGCTTCGATCGCGGCCATCGCCGGAGGTACGTCGGGAGCAGCATCACGGGGATATCGGACGCTGAACGGTCCATCGTGGTCAACGCCCGCTCGAATGAGCGCCAGCATCTCGGTGCTGTCCCTCGGAGCGGTCACGGTCATTCCCGGCACGGCGAGCATGTACGCAATGTCGTAGATGCCCATGTGCGTCGGGCCATCATCCCCCACCACGCCGGCGCGATCCATTGCGAAGACCACCGGCAGGCGCTGGATGGCGACATCGTGGATGATGTTGTCGTAGGCGCGTTGCAGGAATGTCGAGTAGATGGCGCACACCGGCCTCAGCCCGCGCGTCGCCAGCCCAGCCGCGAACGTGACCGCGTGACCCTCGGCGATCCCCGTATCGAAGAATCGGGCGGGATGTGCCTTGGCAAAGATGTCGGTTCCCGTTCCAGATCCCATTGCCGCCGTGATGGCAACGATGTCCTGGCGTTCGGTGCCGAGCGCGGCCAGGCCGTTTCCGAAGACGGCCGTGTACTGCGGGTTCGCGGTGGACGGCTTGCGCTGCTTGCCTGTCGCGGGGTCGTGCCCCGCCGGGAGGGCATGCCACTTCTGCGTATGCTCGCCCGCTGGGAAGCCGCGACCCTTTTCGGTGATCACATGCACGAGCCGCGGACCCTTCAGGTCGCGTACGGCACTGAGCGTATCCACCAGGACGTCGATGTCGTGACCGTCGATCGGGCCGAAGTATCGAAAGCCGAGCTCCTCGAACAGGACGCCGGGGGTGAGAAAGTTCTTCACGCTCTCCTCCCACTTCCGGAGAAGCGTCGCGACTCCGGCCAGCCGCCCCGGGGCGTTGTCCACCACCGCGCCGATCGCACTGCGGAGTCGGTTGTAGAGCGGGTTCCGTTGGACCGACACGAGATACTTCGACATCGCGCCGACGTTCGGTGCGATCGACATCTCGTTGTCGTTGAGGATCACGATGATGTCGGACTCGGATGCGCCGGCGTTGTTGAGCCCTTCGTACGCGAGCCCGCACGTCAGCGCGCCATCGCCAAGGATGGCGACGACCTTGAAGGTCTCCCCGAGAATGTCTCGTCCTGCCGCCATGCCGAATGCAGCTGAGATGGCGGTCGCCGCGTGGCCCGCCCCGAACGTGTCGTATTCGCTCTCGTCACGCTTGAGGAATCCCGAGATCCCGCCTTCCTGGCGAAGTGTCTCCATCCCGTCCGAACGCCCGGTGAGAATCTTGTGGGGATAGCCCTGATGCCCAACGTCCCAGACGATCTGATCACGGGGCGTGTCGAACACCTGATGCAGTGCCACCGCCAGTTCCACCACGCCGAGGCCCGCTCCGATGTGACCTCCAGTGCGCGAGCAGACATCGATGAGGCGCGCGCGGACGTCCGCCGAGAGCTCGCGCAGCTCGTCGTGGGTCATGCCCTTCATGTCGGCGGGCGATCGGACTCTATCGAGGATGGACATAGGCACCAATTGGAAACGTCGTCGAAATATACGCTATGAACGGCGCTCGACCGTGTAGCGGGCGAGACGCTCGAGGGTTCCGGTCAGGAGTCCAGCCGCACGGAGCGCCGCACACCCGTCTTCCACCAGCGCTTCCGCGCGACGTCGGGACCCTTCGACTCCGAGGAGAGCCGGATAGGTACTCTTCTGCAGGGCGAGATCCCGGCCGGCGGTCTTCCCGATCTGGTCGCTCGTGGCCGTCACGTCGAGCAGGTCGTCGGCGATCTGGAATGCGAGGCCGATCGACTCACCGTACGTGTCCAGCGCGCGGACCCGTCGATCCGACGCTCCGGCAGCGATACCGCCGAGGCGCACGGACGCGCGGATCAGCTGGCCTGTCTTCGCGTGGTGGATCCGCTCGAGCTGCTCGAGGCTGAGCGCCGTGCCCTCGCCTTCGAGATCGAGCAACTGACCGCCGATCATCCCACCCGCTCCCGCAGCGCACATGAGCTCTGCGACGATCCGCGCGCACACGCTCGGCGCGAGACCGAGGGAGCGTCCGCCGTTGAACGCGCACCGGGCGGCGAGGGGCACCATCGCCAAGCCGGCGGCCGCCGCCGCCGCGACCCCGAACACCCGGTGCACGGTCGGGCGCCCACGCCGCATGTCATCATCGTCCATGCATGGGAGATCGTCATGGACGAGCGAATACGCATGGACCACCTCGACCGCCGCCGCGAGCTCGCATGCATCGCCGGCACCACCGGCCGCGCGGTAGGCCTCGAGCAGCAGCCGCGCCCTGAGCCGCTTGCCTTCGCCCATCAGGCTGTACCGGATCGCGTCGAAGACCGGACCTGTCTGATCTCCGATGTAGCGATCACAAACGGACTGGAGGGCGCCGTCGATCGCTTCCCGTTCCGCGGGTGCGACGGCGCTACGCCCCTCTGCCACGAAACTCAGGAAGCTCAAAGCTCCCATCTGCGCGCTCCACGAGAGACTTGACCCGGGCTTCCGCCTGCGCAAGATCAGCGCTCGCCTTGCGGAGGCACTCCACTCCCTCCTCGAACAGCTTCAGGGCCTGCGCAAGTTCCACATCCTCGCTTTCCAGGGAGGCGACGATTGCTTCGAGGCGGGCGAGGCGCGATTCGAAGGTCATCGGTCGCGTGGCGTGCGCACGCCGGCGCGGTCGTGCACGACTACTTCGTCGGTCGTCGCACGAACGTAGCCGTCGCGCAACAGGAGCTCGAACGGGCGCCCCGGCGCGAACAACGCCACGCTTCCAAGCGTTCGGCCGTCGGCGTCGCGAGCCGCCGAGTATCCGCGGGCCATCGTCGTGAGCGGACTCAGGTCGTTCAGGCGCGCGGCCGACTGTCGCACGCGGAGCGCCTTCGCATCCACCATGGCCTGGACACTCACGCCGAGTCGGCGATGCGCATTGAGGAGCCGGTCGCGCTCTCCCATCGTTCGCGTCTCCATGGCTGTCCGCAGCTGTGCGGTCGAAAACGCGAGGGAAGCACGCAGGTCGCCGAGCAACGGGACAGCGCATTCGGCGGCCGCTGACGGCGTGGCCGCACGCACATCGGCGACGAGATCGCAGATGGTAGTATCCACCTCGTGTCCCACGGCGGAGATCGTGGGGATCGGACAGGCAGCGACGGCGCGCGCCAGCCGTTCGTCGTTGAACGCCCAGAGGTCCTCGCGGCCCCCCCCGCCCCGCCCGACGATCACGACGTCCGCGTCATTCCACCGCGCGACCCGCGCGAGCGCCGCGCACAGCTCCTCGATCGCACCCTCCCCCTGCACGCGGGCGGGGACCACCACGATCTCCACGAACGAGCACCGCCGTTGTGCCACGGCAATGATGTCGCGCAGCGCCGCGCCATCCGGACTGGTGATGACCGCGATGCGCCGCGGAAAGAGCGGGAGGCGCCGCTTGCGTCCGACGGCGAGCAACCCATCCGCATCGAGCCGGCTGCGGGTGCGCTCCATTGCCTTGCGCCAAAGCCCATCGCCCTCGGCGTCGATCGCCTTGATCGAGAGCTGCACCTCTCCGCGCGCCGAGTAGAAGGAGAGCTGGCCCAGTACGACGACCTGCATGCCCTCATCGGGAGCCGCCGGGATGCCGCGCTGGTCACGCGCCCAGACAACGCAGCGAAGCTGGGCAGTCGAATCGCGAAGACAGAAATACCAGTGTCCGTTGCGATGCGACTTGAAGTCGGTGATCTCACCGCGGATCCAGACAGGGAGAAAGGCCCCGTCGAACACTGCCTTCGCCAGCTGCGCGAGCGCCGAGACCGGAATCGCGGAAGCGGGAGTCGTCCCCGGGAAGACGTCGGGCTCCGGCACGCGTGGCGGCTCCTCCCTGCGTGGGGCAGGAGGCTGCTTGCCTCCGCCGAACGGCCAGTCGAACAGCTCCGTCTCGGTCGCGCCAGCGGCGCGTCGGGGCGCTGGCTCACGCCGCTTCACGCCGGCTCCAGGGCCGAGGCGGCCTTCACGGTATTCCGCAGGAGCATCGCGATCGTCATGGGGCCCACTCCGCCCGGTACGGGCGTGATGTGCGACGCAACCTGTCTCACCCCGGCGAAGTCCACGTCGCCGACGAGACGGTAGCCGTTCTTCGCGCTCGGGTCGTTCACCCGTGTGATGCCGACATCGATGACGACGGCCCCCGGTTTCACCATGTCGCGGGTCAACACACCCGGTCGGCCCGCGGCGGCAACCACCAGGTCGGCGCGTCGGGTGTGGGCGGCGAGGTCGCGAGTATGGCGGTGGCAGATCGTCACCGTCGCGTTGGCACCCTTGCGGTCCTGCATGAGGAGCGCCGCCATCGGCTTGCCGACGATGTTGCTCCGGCCAATGACGACGCATTCCATGCCGCGCGTATCCACGCCGCTCCGGACGAGCATTTCCTGCACACCCGCCGGGGTGCACGGAGCGAATCCATCCTTCTCGCCGATGAGCAGCTTTCCCACGTTGATCGGGTGGAATCCGTCCACGTCCTTCGCCGGATCCAGGCGCCGGAGGACCGCGTCCGGATCGATGTGCTTCGGCAGCGGCATCTGCACCAGGATGCCGTGCACCTTGGGATCCGCGTTCAGCCGGTCGACGTGACGGACCAGCTCCTCCTGGGTCGTGGTCGCCGGAAGTCTGATCGTCTCGCTCGCCATCCCGGCCTCGCGGCACGCCTTGCCTTTCGAACGAACGTAGACCGCGCTCGCGGGATCATCCCCGACGAGCACCACCGTGAGCCCCGGTGTCACCCCCCGCTCTCGAAGGGCTGCCACATCCCGCGCGACGTCTTCCCGGACGCCGCGCGCGATCCGGGCCCCGTCGATCAGCTCAGCGGGCAAAATCCACCGCTCGCGTCTCTCGGATCACCACCACCTTGATCTGTCCGGGGTACTGCAGTTCTGTCTCGACGCGGCGCGCGATCTCCTCGGAGAGTGCCGTGCTCCGGGCATCGTCCACATCGTCGGGCAGCACGATGACGCGAATCTCGCGGCCCGCCTGAATGGCGAACACCCGATCCACACCGCGATAGCTCGACGCAATACGCTCCAGCCCCTCGAGCCGCTTCACGTAGGTCTCGAACGCTTCGCGCCTGGCGCCGGGGCGTGACCCGGAGATCGCGTCGGCGGCCTGGACGAGCACCGACACTTCGCTCTCGTGCGGGACATCGTCGTGGTGGGCCGCAATGCAGTTCACCACCAGCGGGTGCTCCCCGTACTTCGTCGCGATCTCGACGCCGAGCTGAACGTGGGTTCCCTCGTGCTCGTGGGTCAGCACCTTGCCCATGTCGTGGAGCAGGGCACCGCGCTTCGCCATGGCGACGTCGAGCCCCAGCTCAGCCGCCATGATCCCGGCCAGCCAAGCCACTTCCTTCGAGTGGTTGAGAATGTTCTGGCCGTAGCTCGTCCGCCACCGCATGCGTCCGATCAGCTTGATGATCTCGACGTGGAGCCCGTGGATGCCAGTCTCGTATGCCGCCTGCTCACCGGTCTCCTGGATAGTCGCGTCCACCTCCTTCCTCGACTTGGCGACGACCTCCTCGATCCGCCCGGGATGAATTCGACCGTCGGCGACAAGCTTCTCGAGCGACAACCGGGCAACCTCGCGGCGAACGGGATCGAAGCAGGAGACGACGACGGTATCCGGGGTGTCATCGATGATGACGTCGACGCCCGTCGCGAGCTCGAACGCCCGGATATTCCGCCCTTCGCGACCGATGATCCGCCCCTTCATCTCATCATTGGGCAGCGACACGGCGGAGACGGTGATCTCTGCCGTGTGCTCGGCGGCGATCCGCTGCACCGCCAGGGCGACGATCTTCTTCGCTTCCCGGTCGGCGTTGCGCCGAGCGGTCTCGCGGATCTCGCGGATGCGGTTGGCGGCGTCGGCGTGGGCTTCCTCCTCGAGGCGCTGGATCAGCTCGTTCTTCGCGTCCTGCGCCGACATGCCGGCGAGCTGCTCCAGCTTTCGGCGCTCGTCCCCGACGAGCTTCTCGAGCTCCTCCTCGCGCGTGAGGACGATCTTCTCCTTCCGTCCGAGCTCGCTCGCGCGCTTCCCAATTTCCTTGTCGCGCTGCTCGAGGACGTCGAACTTGCGGTCCAGGACGCCCTCGCGCTCCTGCACTCGCTTCTCCTCCCGCTCGACTTCCTCGCGCCTGCGCCGGCCCTCGAGCTCCCAGGCCTCCCGAAGCTTGATCAATTCTTCCTTGCCAGACACCACCGCGCTCTTGCGAAGCGTATCCGCTTCACGCTCGGCCTCCCCGAGGATGCGCCTGGTAGTCTCCTCCGCAGTGGACTTCGATTGCGCCTGGAGGGACCGTTCCGCGCCGCGCCCCGACCGCCTTCCGAAAAAAAAGAACGCCACGGAGGCGAGTACTACCAATACGCCCAACGCGGCATTGATCGCGGTTGCAGTCATGTTGATCTATGCTCCAGCGGGCGCAAACGCCGCGCGATTGGAAGAGCTCGACCGGCCACGGCACTCGCCGAACACGCACCCGGGCAGCGCCGACGGAGGGCACTGAGTGGGGCGCGCTAACCTCAGCGAACGCTTGAACCTACGGGCCGATCGTGAGTCACGGTCAACCTACCCCGCAGCGATTGAAAAGGCAAACCGTTCGGGGGCGGTGCTGCTCAGCTCGCCGTGCCGCGCTTCGCCGGTGGAAGCCAGCGCCGAACGTCGGCGGTGAGGCGACGGGTCGACGCGGCGAGCTCGGCCGCCTGATCACGTGCCGTGAAGAGCTCATCCGTTATCTGCAGGGCAGCCAGGATCGCGGCCTTGTGCGATTCCACCATGTTCGACCCGGTGATGATCTTTCGGATCGCCTGGTCGACGTACGCCGCCACCGCGTGAGCGTGTTCGGGGGAGGCCTCGCTTCGCAGCGTATACTCTTCGCCGACGATCGTCACTTTCACCACGTGTTTCTTCGTCATCGCTCGACTCCGCGGACATGCTGTTGCCGAAGGAAGCGCACTCGCTCGAGCATCTCGCGAGCCCGGACGGTAGTCGTCTCGAGTCGGGCCGTGAGTGTCGCGTTCTCTCGCTCCAGACGGCGCACGTCCTCGCTCGAGGCCGGTCCTCCATCGGGCGAACCTTCGAGATCCTTCAGTCGGCCTTCGGCGATCAGGGCGCGCTTCCGGAACGTCGCCAGTTCGTCGCCAAGATGGCGGACGAGCTGCTCCAATTCCTCGAACGCACCGACCAGCTCAAGTTGATGTTCGCTGTCGGACACTCAGTTCGTTCTCCAATGTTCGCAACAGCTTGTCTCGCCTACCCTCTACTTCCTTGTCACGTAGAGTGCGGTCCGGATGGCGGAACGTCAACCGCCAGCCGACGCTTCGATGGCCCTCAGGGATGCCGGCGCCCCGAAACTCGTCGAACAGCTCGAGCCGCTCCAGCATTTCGCCCGCGCCGCGGCGGATCACCTCCTCGACCGCCGCCGCCGACGTGCCCACCGGGACGAGCAGCGCGAGGTCGAGCTCGGCCGCAGGGGTGACCGGGATCGGGCGATATCGAAGCGCTGCTCCCTGTTTCTGCGCCCGCTCGGATGGGGCGGCGGGGTCGAGTGGAGCCGCCATCAGCCGGACTTCGACGCCGAATGCCGCGCTCGCCCATATGGGTGCGTCGAGCGCCACGCCGCCGACGCTCCCGACGCTCGCGCCGTCGACCATGATCCTCCAGAGCGTCTCCCCCTCTCCGTGATCGAGACTGTACTCGACCCCTGGGAATGCCGCCTCCATCAGCGTGTCGGCCAATCCCTTTGCATCCCACGCGTCGAACGCCGGTGGCTTGGGCTCGGTGAAATGCGGCGGACGGCGCTGACCCATGATCAGCGCCCCGACGTGGATCGCCTCTGCGGGGAGATCCCCAGTGCCCGGCGCGAACACGCTCCCGATCTCGAACAGTCGGACATTCCCCTGCATGCGCGCGAGATTGTGCTCTGCCCTGCGACCCAGCGTATCGAGGATCGACCGGCGCAGGCAGGCCTCGTCCTCGGCGAGTGGATTCGTCACCCGTACGAATCCGGCCGGAGCGCCGCGTACGAACGGCATTGCCCGCGCCTCGAACAGTCCGGCGCCGACGAGTGCTGACGACACCCGGCGTACGGTGTGCGCGAGCGGCGCGTCGGTCGTCGTGCCGGGGCGGTACGCACGGAGCTCCTCGGGAAAGGCGCCGAAACCGCGGAGCCGGGCGATTTCCTCGATGAGGTCGATCTCACCATGGATGTCGAGCCGCCATGACGGAACGGTGACGACCAGCTCGGCAGCTCGGTCCGTCTTCTCGTTCGCGAACCCGATCGACCGCAGCAAGCCGGCGCACTCGCCGGCCGATATGGGAACGCCGAGGATTCTCGCGACCCGTTCGATCCGGAGCTTCAGCGTCTGCGGTTCGCGAGCGGCGGACCGGATATCCACCGGATCACCCTCGACCGTGCCGCCCGCGAGGTCGCCGATCATCGCGACGGCCCGGCTCAGGGCGGACGGCTGCAACTCGGGATCGACCCCTCGCTCGAATCGGTAGCTCGCGTCACTCGTGAGGCCGAGTGCGAGGCGCGTCGACCGGGTTCTCCGCGGATCGAACAGCGCGACCTCGAGGAAGAGGTCGCGTGTCGCATCGGTGACTTCGCTGGTTGCCCCGCCCATGACGCCGGCGATCGCCTGCGGACGTTCGGCATCCGCGATGACGGTCATCGCGTCAGTCAGCGTCCGCTCGACTCCGTCGAGGGTCGTGAGGCGCTCCCCCGCTTTCGCCCGGCGCACGACCACTGCGGGGCCCACGAGCTGCGCGAGGTCGAAGGCATGGATCGGCTGACCCAGCTCGTGCATCACGTGATTCGTGATGTCCACGATGTTGTTGATCGAGCGCGAACCGACAGCCTCGAGCCGCGCGACGAGCCACGCCGGGCTCGGTGCGACCGTCACCCCGCGGATGACGGCTCCCATGTAGCGCGGCGATCCCTCCGGATCATCGATCCGGACGGTGACCGATCCCACTCGTCCCTCGCGTGTCTCGCCTGCGCGCGATCGATGGGACGGGGGCCCCTCGTCGGCGATGAGCGCAACGCCGGTCGCCGCCGCAATCTCCCTGGCAATGCCGAGATGCGACAGGAGATCGGGCCGGTTCGGAGTCACGTCGATCACGAGCCTCGTGTCGCCAACCGGCATCGCGGCGAGGAAGGGCGTCCCGGGAGCGACGTCGATCTGGAGCTCCATGATACCGTCGTGATCCTGGCCGAGGCCAAGCTCGCGCGCCGAGCAGAGCATCCCGCTGGAGGTTTCGCCGCGGATCTTTCGCTTCTCGAGCTTGAGTCCACCCGGGAGGACGGTGCCCACGGGAGC
>JANOCW010000371.1:0-4151 GCA_031412375.1 Gemmatimonadaceae bacterium
AGGTGCCGGCCGACCTGCGGCATCTCGTCCCGCTCGCGGAACGGTGGGGGATCGGGGATGATCTCGATCGAGGCGCGAAGGTCGACCGCGCCACGTCTGCCGAGCGTCAGGAGCTGAGCACGGCGCTCGCGCCGTTCGACGCCCGCATCACCGCGTGGCTCGACTCATTCGGCACGGGGGCAATGTCCGACGAGGCGGCGATGTTCATGTACATGCAGCTCGCGCTCGAGGAAATGATCGTCGCCACGCCCCCCTGAAGAACGCACTGACGGCTGAGGGCTGACCGCTGAGACCTGACGGCTTCGCAGTCCGCTCCCTTCCCTCGACGCAGGAAACGCCAGGAGAGAATGGGAGCGGACGGCGAAGCGATCAGTCGTCAGCGATCAGCAGTCAGCGGTCAGATCCTGACCCGGACGGCACCGTGTCACCGGTATGCGGCGCAGCGACGAGTGGGCCGTCGGCGCTCCATGGCGCGAAGATCGGAAGCAGCAACAGTCCAGGCACCGCCGCGATCACGGTGATCAGAAAGAACGTCGGCCACCCGGCGGATTCCGCGACAGCGCCCGCGGGCGCGACGAGCACATCCCGCCCGACGCCGGTCAAGCTGGACAGCAGTGCGTACTGCGTCGCCGAAAAGCGCGAGCTGCACATGCTCATGAGGAACGCGACGAATCCCGCACTCACCATGCCCATGCAGAAGTTCTCGACGAGGATCGCGCCGACGAGGAGCGGATACTCACGGCCGGCGAGCGCGAGGGCGTAGTAGGCGAGATTGCTCAGCGCCTGAAGCACCCCGAAGATCCAGAGCGAGCGGTTGATCCCGAGTTTCGCGACGAGAGTACCACCGGCGATCGCGCCGATCACGGTCGCGACGATTCCGAGCCCGCCCTTGATCGCGCCGATGTCGGTCTGGGAAAAGCCGAGATCGATCAGGAAGGGAGTGGACAGCGTGATGGTGAGGGAGTCGGGCAGCTTGTAGAGCACGATGAAGGCGAGCACGAGGAACGCCGTGCGCACTCCGGCACGCTGGAAGAACTCCCGGAATGGCAGGACCACCGCCTCGGCGAAGCTCTGCGGCGGCTCGCCGCGGGGTGCGGGCTCGGGCGCCCAGATCGTCGCGATGATGCCGATCACCATGAACGACGACAGCGCCAGGTACACCGCGGGCCACGGCATGCGATCGGCGAGGATGAACGCCAGGGACCCGCTCGCGAGCAGCGCGACCCGATAGCCGACGACGAAGATGGCCGCACCGGCTCCCATCTCCCGTTCGGCGAGGACATCGGTGCGATACGCGTCGGCGACGATGTCCTGCGACGCGCTGAAGAACGCGATGAAGACGGCGTTGATCGCCAGCATCTGGAGGCTGCGTCGCGGATCGTGCAGTGACATTGCGGCGATCGCGACGAGCAGCGCGATCTGGGTAATCACCAGCCACCCGCGCCGCCGGCCGAGGATCGGCGGTGTGTATCGATCGAAGAACGGCGCCCATGCGAACTTGAGCGAGTACGGCAGCGCCACGAGGCTGAACGCGCCGATCGTGGTCAGGTCGAGCCCCTCGACGCGCATCCACCCGGCCAGCGTCTGGCTCGTCAGAAAGAGTGGGAGCCCCGATGTGAAGCCGAGCAGGGTGAGGACCAGCATCTTCCGCTGTCCCCAGAGGCGGAACATCGATGGCTGTGGCGTCGGTGCGGTCACCGTCCCTCCGAACGTGTACGCGGTTCCACGACCGCGCCTCCCCATCACGATCCTCGCGGAGTGCGCCAGCGCCGCGCGGCGAGCAGTGACCCGACGAGGCAGAGCAGGAAGAATGCTGCGACGATGCTGGCGCCCATCGCGACGGCGCCATCGCCTCGCTCGCGTGACAGAAAGGCAATCACGGCCGCTCCAGTCGCCAGCACACTGTACATCAGCTGATGCGCGGCAGCATAGACGAGGCTTGCCCCCTCGCGAAGTCCCTGGACCCGAACCTCCAGCTCGCCACGATTCGTGCGCGTCAGGAATCGCTGGATCCCTTCGGGGATCGTGAGCGCCGACAGGGCCATCTCCTTGAGCGCCGAGCGCGTCAGGCCGACCCAGTCGCGATCGCGGCCGAGAACGAATTCCTGCAGATACGGCTGGATGGTGCGCATGGGGTTGAGCTCCGGATCGAGAAACGTACAGAGGCCGAGCAGCAGCAGGAGCGTGCGCTCGAGCAGCACCCAGTCCTTCGGCACCTCGAAGGTCGCCGTCAGGTCGCGAAAGGAGATGTCGAGCTTCCGGAGGTCGGCCATCGCCTCGAGCTTCGTCCGCATGTCGACCTGGACGTCGCTCAGGCTCCACGACTCGATCGTAAGATCCTCAAGGAAGCGGCGCTGGAAGTACTCGATGACGCGTTCCGCCACATCACCGGCCGCGCCAGCCTCCGCGGTTCGCGCGACGAAGCCCATGCGGCGCATCGCGGCGGTGATCTTCACGCTGTCGCGACGGATCACGCCCTCGAGGAACATGGGAATGCCGTCCTTCATCTGCGGCGACAGCTCTCCGACGGCGCCGAAATCCACAAAGACGATGCCGCCATCGGGACGCACGAGGAGGTTGCCCGGATGCGGATCAGCGTGATACACCCCGTCGATGAAGATCATCTGGCAATACGCCGTCAGGATACGCTCGGCCAGCGCCGTGCGATCGATCCCATGGCTTTCCAGTGCGGCGACATCGGTGACCTTCGTACCGTCGACGAAGTGGGTCGTCAGCACCCGCCTCGTCGAGAACTCGTGCACCACTGTCGGAAAACCGACCATCGCATCGTCCGTGAAATGCGCGGCGATGCGCTCGATGTGCTCTGCCTCCTTCGCGAAATCGAGCTCCTCGAGGATCATCGCCCGCACCTCCGAGTGGTACGACTCGAGGCCGCGGATGCGCGTGAAGAGCTGGACGATGCCGAGAATGCGGCGGATCGCCCTCAGGTCGAGGCGGACGATCTCGTCGATGTCGGCGTGCTGCACCTTGAGCGCGACGCGGCGTCCATCGTGCAGCCGCGCTTCGTGCACCTGGGCGAGCGATGCGCTCGCGATCGGCACCGGATCGAACCAGGCGAAGAGCACATCGGGGCCAGCGCCGAACTCGGTGCGAATGCGGCCGACGATCTGGTCGAGCGGGCGCGCAGGCACCTGGTCCTGAAGCCGCTCGAGCCCACCACGAAACTCCTCGGGAAGGAAGTTGGTGAGAATGCTGATGAGCTGGCCGACCTTGATGAAGAGGCCGTTCAGCTCGAGGATCGTTCGCTCGACCCGCCGGGCGTTGGTGCGATGGCGCTCGACCAGCCCACGCGCGTAGGCATCGGGACCCAGCAGGGGGCGCCAGAGCCGGAGCCAGAGGTAGCTGGCGAGCACCCGGAAGGTGACCGCGTAGGCCCGCGCAACGCGGAACCGGGGGCGCGAATGGAACGGGTGGCGAGGGGTGGGCGTAGTCATGCTGGCGGGAATGGTGTCGCGGTTGAAGGTTTCCAGCCAGATCCTCGCCGTTCATCACTTCAGGGAGAGTAGCCACCGTGCGTTCATCAATGATCGTTCTCGCCATGTTCGGGGTCGCCGTTCAGGGCTGTGCCACCAACACCGCGTCTACCAACACGGCGACTGCCGCCGCGCTCACCGATGCCCTGCCTGCCTACGCGCGCAGCGCGAAGGATACCCTGCGCTTTCACGAAGTCACCAGCACCGAAGTCCGCATCACCACGCCGCAGGGCGACGTCACGGTGCCCGTCGAGCACGATGCGACGATCGGTGTCGTCTTCCTTCCCGGCGACACGGCCCGTGCCTGGTACGAGAAGCTCTCGCTCAGCGCGACCTCCCCCGCCGGCGTGATGGCGCCGGAAACCGGGCCGGCACTGAAGCAACCCTTCCTCCTTAACGTCGATGGCCGCGGAAAAACGAGGGTGATCACTGCCCCGAAGTTTCCAGCCAGTTTCGAGGGCATTACCGACCTGACGCACCAGTTCGATGACTTCTTCCTCCGTCTACCGGCCCAGCCCCTGAAGCTCGGGCTCGCCTGGACCGACACGTCCACACGGGCCGACAGCGGGGGCGGAAAGTGGATGCAGTCCTCGACCGTTGCCCAGTATCGCGTCGACCGGGACACGATGGTTGCCGGAGAGGCCGCGGTGGTAGTCC
>JANOCW010000372.1:0-8536 GCA_031412375.1 Gemmatimonadaceae bacterium
GATGAACGCCCGCGGCTACAGCGCGGGCGGGTTCGCTACTCGACGATCCCGAACTGCGTCGGGCCCGTGGTGAACGACCAGGTGTAGGGAGCAGCGAGGTTGTTCCCCGTGCGATCCTCGACCACGGTGGTCACGGTGACCGTGTACGTCGTGTTCGCCACCAGCGCCGTTGTCGGCGTGAATGTCGCCGTGTTCCCCGAATAGCTCAGCGTCCCCGTCACACCCGGGCTGAACGTCAATGCCGCGGTCGTGAACGAGCTCATCGCCATCGGCTCGGAAAAAGTCACCACGATCGGCGACGACAGCCCGGCCTGGGTGGCGAAGTTCGCCGGAATGGTGGACACCACCGTCGGCGGCGTGCGGTCGCTGCCCGATGAACCCGAGCCGAAGGGATTATTGCGCTCGCCGCAGCCGGCCGTCAGGAGGATGGCGGCGCCGAGCAGGGCGGAACGGGTCACGGCAAACGTCATGGATCCGGGGCGAAGGTGGGAGCATCCAACAATGCAAACGACGCACCGCACCACGACGCGTCGCTGCCCTCACTCCCACGCCCGCCCCGCTCAGAACCTGGCTTCGATGTACATGTCCGCCCGGAATCCCTTCCGCGGGAACAGGCCCCGCGCCAGGTCCAGACGCACGAGCCCGTCCATGAACGACGCCCCGACCCCGACACCGCTCGCCGGCCGGCCCGGATGCGTCCACCGATCCGCCGGGCCCGCCCATCCAATGTCGGCAAAAATCGCCGGGCGTGCCGCGACGAGCGACCCGCCGAGCTCGGCCCTCGTCATCCAGAACGTCTCCCCCATCATCGCTCCGGCGCTCTGTCCGCGAATCGTCTGCGAGCCGCCAAGCTGAAACCACCGCTGCACCGGCGTTCCGGCCGTCGCACCACCTGCACTCAGCGTCAGCGACCCATCGACCCGGTCGAGCAGCGCGCGCGAAAACGTGACGTCCGCGAGGCCGCGGGTATACGTGAGCGTCCCCGCTCCACTCTCGCCGCGGAGCGATGTGAATGCGCGAAAGCCGCGCGGATCATCGCCGTACGAATGGAGGATCCTCGCCTCCGCCCCCACGAGCGTCGCCCGCTCCGCATCGATGTTCGGGATGAACATCACATCGTTCAGCATGTGCGCCACAGACAGGCTGGTCTCGACATCAGCGTCGGTCTGCCGCTCCGCGAACGCGCGCCAGATCATGCGCGGGTTGCCCGTACCCGTTGCCGTCAATTCCGCACCCCACGCGCGGTAGTAGAACCCTTCATCACGCGAGAACAGCAGCGACGACAGCGATGACCCGAATCCCAGCGGAGTTCCCCAGTCGTTGGCGACAGCGAGGCGCCGGAAGGCACCGACCCGGATGGTGCGCCGGCCATCGCTCCGCGAAACGCCCAGCTCCGCGTTCGGCTCTAGATCCGCCGTCCCGATGCGGACCTGCCCATCCGCCGTCAGCCCGCGCCCCAATGCCGCAGTCGCCCCGAGCGCGGGCGACAGCCCCTCGACCCTGTTATACCGCAGCATCCCATCCCCCAGGCCGTATCGAAGTACGGGACGCTGCGGCGACCACTCGGACTGCAGCCCCATGTCGAGCAACGCCCGCAGCCGCTCGAGATCCGGAGTCTCGAACACGGTTTCCCCCGCATCGTAGATTGACGCAGGCAGCGTCGCCGACTGCGCGAGCGCCGCATCGTCGCATGGAGTGTTGACCACTACGCGCATCTGGTCTCCATACCTCGCCGTGCTCGCGTCGACGACCAGTCCTTCCATGCGGCGGCTGGACCGGGTCATGGACGATGTGTCACACTGCGTGGGTGCTGGCACGCGCATCGCCTTGGCCCGCTGGCGCGCGTCGACGTCTCCTCCTCGCGCCAGTGAGTCGAGCATCCGGAGCGTGTCGCGGCGAGCCGCGCGAGCCGCCGCGCGCGCCACCGTCCGCGCCTCGCGGATCGACTCTGCCTCGGCACGGGCAAGTGTATCTCCAGCGATCGCGAGCGAATCGAGCCGCTCGAGATGCAGTGCCGCCGGCGCGACGGGAGGCATCACGAGAGTTTCTCCAGCCCCGTTCACGCTCGCGTACTCGTATCGCTGCTCGAAGCGAAAGGGCGCACGCACGAAGCTCACCTGCGCCTCCCCCTCGGCAGCCTGCAGCCGCGGGAGCCAGAATCGCCCTTCGTACAATCCGTACTCGACGGTGATGACGCTGATCGTCCCGCGCATCGGGGTGATCAACGGCATCACCCACACGGGAATATCCTTCTGGGCATCGGGGTCCTCGGCCTTGGCGATCGACCAGATGTCGACCGGAACGGCGAGTCGATACGCCGCCCGGACGAGTTGGTGCGAGGCGGCGTCGAACCAGAACGATCCGACGACCAGATTCCACCTGGGTTCCCGCGGCGATATTCGCAGCTCGGTCAGCCGGACGACCGTCCCCTGAGGGAGGCGATACGTCATCGAGTCGCCCGACGCATACCTATAGTAGGCCTCGGCGCCCTCGGCGAGCGGGTGCACGATCTCGCTTTCGTCGACATCTGCCTTCGCCAGTCCCGACCCGACCCAGAGTGCCTCCTGCCCCGGGTAGTACGGAATCCCGGCAATGTCCCCGACGTCGTCGTTGACGTCCCGATCGATCTCCTTCTGCACTTCCTTCTTGCCCAGGGGCGGGATCACGGTCCGTGCGCCCGTGATGTCGACGATCGCACCAACGCCGTGCTGCCAGCGTACCCGCGTCGTGTTCTCATGGCGGAAGATCAGCCGCTCTCGCCCCACGGCTTTCAGGGCTAGCCCGGCCGAGATGCGCTGGTAGCTCGTCGCGTCGTAGGCGCGAAGCGCGGAATCGTGGGCGAGCCGGGCACGTCGGGCGCCGAGGAGGACGTCACGCGCCCGCGGGTCGCGGAAGGCGGTCGCCCGCTGCGCATCGGTGACCACCGGCCGACGGCGCGGAGTCCGGTGCACCGTGTCCGGCGACTCGACCCTGATGTCCGTCTTTACGTCGACCTTTTCCCTCACCTGGGCAGTGACCGCCGCCGGCGACAACAGGAAGGCCGAGATGAGGAACGTTCGCATGGCTCGACACGACTGAACGGGATGAACGCCCACCCGCGAGGGGCGGCAGGCTTGGGCTGTTGGTGGCTTCCCTCCTACGCCGCCTGGCCGGGAGAGGTTTCCCGCGCCGGACCAGACCCAACGGTCCGGCCACTTGGCGTGTCTAGGCTATATCGTCAACACGATGCAACCCGCCCTGCGCGCCGAGTCGGTCCCCTTACGGGACGAACGCCGATTGATCGCCCTCGTCATCGCTGGGGATCGCATCGCCGGGCGGGAGCTGTACGACGCTCATGCACCACGGGTGTACCGGCTCGTCTACCGGCTCGCGGGGGACGAGGATCTGGCCAAGGACTTCACCCAGGAGACGTTCATTCGGGCCTTCGGGCGGCTGCACGAATTCCGTGGGGACGCAGCGCTCGGAACCTGGCTTCACAGCATCGCGGTGTCGGTGGCGCTCAACGGGATGCGGAAGCAGCGACGGTTCCGGCTGCGTGAAGCGGATCTCACCGAGGCACCCGAGATCGCGTGGAACCCGAACCGTGGCGAGCCGGACCTGAGGGCCCGCCTGCACTCGGCGATCGCGGAGCTGTCGGAGATCTATCGCACGGTGGTCATCATGCACGACGTGGAAGGCTACACGCACGGAGACATTGCACGGATCCTCGGAATCCCCGAGGGCACATCGAAGGCACGTCTGTCCGCGGCGCGCGCCAAGCTGCGCGAGCGCCTGACGGACTTCATGAAGGAGTAGAACGATGGACGATCAAGGATTCGAAGACCTCATCCGCACCGCGGCGCCGAGTTTTCGCGAGCCGCCCCCGCCGCCCATGGACGCGATGTGGGCGCGCATCGAGCGCGAGCACTACGGCACGCGCCGCCACCGCAATCCGTGGCAGCGCTGGTACGGGCCCATCGTCGGCATGGCAGCCACACTGCTCATCGGTTTCGGACTTGGTCGGTCCACGAGGCCTGCCGTGCAATCCACGCTTCCCTCGGTCGTCGGCGCCGGCACAGTCGCGGCCGTCGGGGAATCCTCCTCCGATATCACGGGCCCCTACCGCGCCGTCACCTCGCGCTACCTCGGCCAGGCAGTCGCACTCCTGGTCGCTCTCCCTTCCTCCAGCGAGTACACCCCCGATCGTAAGCTCATCGAGCGCGCCGGCGATCTCCTCTCCACCACCCGGCTGCTGCTCGATTCTCCGGCCGCCGAGGACCCTGAGCTCAAGGTACTCCTCGACGATCTCGAGCTCGTGCTCGCCCAGGTCGTCCGCCTTTCGTCCAAGCGCCCCCAGCAGGAGCTCGAGCTGATCACCGATGCTCTCGAGGAGCGTGACGTTCTTCCGAGACTGCAGAACGCAGTCACGAGTTTTCCACTGTCCGCGACCAATTGAGGTTGTAGAGATGCGAATGATCCTGACTGCCGCGCTGGCCGCGGCCATGTTCGAGGCGGGAGCGCAAACTCCGCCCACTCCGCCCACTCCGCCGGCCATGCCCGCTCCCGCTGCTCGGCCAGCGCGTCCGGTGCCTCCGGTTCCGCCAGCACCGCCAGCGCGGGCGCGCACTCCCGAAGTAGGAGATCTCTGGAACGGACGCGGTATTCATTCAAATGATTTCAACTTCGATTTCGATTTCGATCGTGACCTCAATTTCGATGCGATGAACCATGCCCTCGAGTTCAGTCGCATCGACCACGAGGCCATTCGCGAGGACGCCCTGCGCGCAGTCGAGTTCAGTCGTATCGATCGAGATGCGCTCCGTGAGGACGCGCTTCGTGCGGTCGAGTCGAGCCGCGTCCACGTGGACGAGGCTCGGCACATGGCCGAAAATGCACTGCAC
Organism: Gemmatimonadaceae bacterium; assembly: GCA_031412375.1. Classification (GTDB taxonomy): domain Bacteria; phylum Gemmatimonadota; class Gemmatimonadetes; order Gemmatimonadales; family Gemmatimonadaceae; genus JANPKQ01. Next base: position 4,881 of record JANOCW010000372.1, read on the forward strand.
ATGGCGACCAACGATCTGGCCCTCGCACCCCGTGCCCTCGAGCGAGGGCTGTCGATGCTCGATGAGCGCGCATCTCGTGCAGTCGAACGAGAGCTGTCGATGCTCGATCAGCGCGCGCCCCGTGCGATCGGCCATGACGGGGCGATGCTCGGAGAGCGCCTGGGTCGCGGGCCGACGCTGACCGTCGCTGCGCCACCGGCCTGGCTTCCACAGGATCCGGCCGACTCGCTCTATCGAGTCGCACGCGACCTCCTCAACCGCAGTCAGTATCGCAGCGCCGCGGAGACCTTCCGGCTCATCTCGCAGCGCTATCCCAGCTCGGGGTACTCGCCTGATGTGATGTACTTCGAGGCTTACTCGCTCTACAAGATCGGTGGGCAGAACGAGCTGCGCGCCGCGCTCCAGGTGCTCGACCGGCAGAAGACGCGCTACCCGAATGCAAAGATCCCCGATCCCGGACTCCTGACGCGCATTCAGGGCGAGCTCGCCAACGGTGGCGATGCGCAGGCCGCCCAGTATGTCGCGTCGGCGGCGTCACGACAGGGACAGAACTGCAACCGGGATGACATGGCCGTCCGCCTCGAGGCGCTCAACGCACTGAGCCGGATGAACATCGATTCGACGACGCCCATCCTACGCCGGGTGCTCGCTCGTCGCGATGAGTGCTCGATCAGCCTGCGCCGCCAGGCGATCACGCTGATGGCGAAAAACTATGACGCGGCGACGACGGACATTCTGATCGACGTCCTGAAGAACGACCCGGCGCTTGACGTGCGGCGCGCCGCGGTGAGCTGGCTCGGGGAAGTTCCGAGCGAGCGTGGCGCCGCCGCGCTCGATGAGATCCTTCGCTCGCCGAAGGACGAGGACCTCCAGCCTTCGGCCCTGCGCGCCCTCGCCTCGTCGCGCAATCCACGCGCGGCCCAGGCGCTGCGAGCGGTGATCGAGCGCAAGGATGTGTCGGAGAACCTGCGCCGCGAGGCGATGTCGACGCTCGCGAGAAGCGACTCGGCCGGCACGGGCGCCTATCTCCGGGCCCTGTATCCCAAGCTCGAAAGCCGGAGGATGAAGGAGCAGGCGCTGACCCAGATCGCGCGGCTGCGCGGCGAGGACAACCAGAAGTGGATGCTCGCGTTCGTGCGCGACACCACCGAGCCCGTGGAGCTCCGGCGTGCGGCGCTCTCCTCCCTGACGCGATCGTCCGGAACGACCGTGCCCGAGGTTGCAGCGCTGTTCAAGAGCGTGCCTGAGCTCGAGCTCAAGCAGGCGATCGTCAGCAGCCTCGCCAGTCGCAGGGAAGATGAGTCGGTCGACGCGCTCATCGCGATCTACCGTGCGTCGACCGACCCGAAGATCCATGTCCAGATCATCAACGTTCTCTCCCGCCGCGAAGACCCGCGGACCCAGAAGCTCCTCATCGAGATCCTCAGCAAATGATCACTCGTCGCCTTTCCGCCGGCGCCCTCGGTGCCGCCCTCATCGTCACGGCGCCACTCGCCCTCCGTGCACAGTCGCTCGCCGACCGCGTCGCCTCGGGCAACGATGGCGCCGTCCAGTTCTCCTACTCCGCCCGGCCAGGTGTCTGCGGCAATGGACGGAGCTTCGTTTCCATTGGGTCGAACACCTACATCGGCTCGTATTCGATGAACGACGGCGCAGTCCGCGAATCGTGCACTCCAGGGCCCGTGCGAGTCGTCGTGAGCCGCGCCGGCTCGACGATCACGTCGGTGGAAACCTTCGTCGGGACGATGGAGAATGCGGCGCCCGCAATGGGCTCCGCACCGCGCGACCTGGGCCGCGTTCCGGCACGTCAGGCGGCGGAGTATCTGCTCTCGCTCGCCGCACGCCTCGAGGGACGTCCCGCCAAGGATGCGATCATGCCGGCCGTCCTGGCTGACAGCGCCGACGTCTGGCAGCCGTTGCTGGCGATCGCACGCGATGCGGGCCGCCCGCGCGAGACTCGCACCCACGCGCTGAGCTGGATGGGCCGCGCGACCAACGAGCTTGGCGCCGCGCCCTCGGCTCCGGTCGCGGCGGCGCTCGTCGCGCTCGCCGGCGACGACAACGCCGAACGCACCATCCGGGAGCAGGCGCTGTCCACGCTCTCACGACTGCCGCGTGGCGAGGGCATTCCCGCGCTCATCCAGATGGTGACCGCCGGTAACCAGACATGGCTCGGCCCCAAGGCGATGAACACGCTGGCCAACTCGGGCGACCCGCGTGCCCGCGAATTTCTCCGCACGATCGCGGATCGCGCGAGCGTCAACGATGACATTCGCCTCGTCGCGATCCGCGGCATCGGGCGCACCTACGCGACGAGCCAGGACGCAGCGTTCCTCCGGCAGCTCTACGCGAAGTATCCGAGCCCGGCGATCAAGGAGAGTGTCATCAGCAGCGTGGCCGAGGTGGGAGGGCGAGAGAACCTCCAGTTCGTGATGTCGGTGGCCGGCAATCCCGCCGAGCCGGTGGAGGTGCGGCGCAAGGCGCTCTCCGCGGCGAGCCGGGCCGAAGCACCAATCGGAGATTTCATCGCACTCTATGCGAAGGTCGATCGCCCGCTGAAGGAGGAGCTCATCTCGCTGTACAGCCGGCGCACGGAGTCGGCCGCGGTCGACAAGCTGATCTCCATCGCCAAGTCGGACGAGGACACCACGCTGCGACGCAGGGCGATCTCGCGCCTGTCGCAGTCCAAGGATCCGCGCGCGGCGACGACCCTGCGGGAGATCGTCGTTCCCTAGGTGATACGCGGCACGACGCGTCGCTTGCGTCGTGCCCGGGCCAGAGGGGAACGCAGCGCCGGGGCTATCGCCGGAGGGGTGTGGAGGGCATGTATCGTGCTCCGCACCCCTCGCTCGCATCCGTCCTTCCCGACCAGGCCCCGTGGATCCTCTCGAACGCCGCACGCGGTACCGCGGGCGCACCCGGCTCGCCTGGAATGCGCTGTTTCACGGACTGCGTTTCGTCGCCCGCCATGTCGGCAACTTCTACGCGGCGCTGGGAATCGTTCTCGTCGCCGGTGCCCTCCTCGCGGTCGGCGGGACATGGGCGTTCGTGGCGATCGCGGACGTCGTGCGCGACGGTGCGACGCAGCAGTTCGATGAGGCCGTGCTCCGATGGATGGCGGCCCACCAGACGCCGCTGCTGCAGAAGGTGATGTTCGAGATCACCCTCCTCGGCACCGGCATTGTCCTGATGACGATGGTGTTCGTGGCCGCGCTCTTCCTCTGGCTCTCGAACCACCATTTCTCGGCACTGCTGTTGTTCATCGCGACCTGGGGTGGCGTCGTCATCAACGCGCTGCTGAAGTCGACCTTCAATCGCCCGCGCCCGCAGGTGTTCGAGTGGGGAGCGCAGGTGCTGACGTCGTCCTTCCCGTCGGGCCATGCGATGTCCGCGACGATCACCTACGGGACGGTCGCCTATCTCGCCGCGCGGCTGCAGGCGAATCGTGTGTCGCGCTGGCTCACCGTCACGATCGCCGCCCTGCTCATCGTGCTCATCTGCACGAGCCGCCTCTACCTCGGCGTGCACTACCCGTCCGATGTCATTGCTGGCAGCCTGATGGGGCTCGCGTGGGCAGGGTTCTGCATGGCGACGCTCGAGGCCATTCAGGTGTTCGGCCGCCGCTACCGCCCGGCGATCCTCGAGCACGAGGCGCC
>JANOCW010000373.1:0-4873 GCA_031412375.1 Gemmatimonadaceae bacterium
GACAACTGACCGTTGTTGTCCCAGTTCGTGAACGGGATGTCCCAGCCACCCAGGAACAGCGTCACGAACATCGCACTCGCCGTGAGCACGTTCGCATACTCGGCGATGAAGAACATCGAGAACTTCATCCCGCTGTACTCCGAGTGGTAGCCGGCGATGAGCTCCGACTCCGCTTCGGGAAGATCGAACGGCACGCGATTCGTCTCGGCGAAGGCCGCGACGAGGAAGATGAAGAAGGCGATGGAGAGCAGCGCGACGTTCCATCCCATCACGGCCTGCTGCTGGATGATGCTGTTCAGCGCGACGTTTCCCGACAGCAGCAGCACCGCCACGGTCGACATCCCCATCGAGATCTCGTAGGACACCATCTGTGCGCTGGAGCGAAGCCCGCCGAGCAGCGCGTACTTGTTGTTGGACGACCACCCGGCCAGCACGATGCCGTAGACCCCCAGCGACGCGATGGCCAGGATGTAGAGGAATCCGATGGGGAGATCGGCGACGACCATGTCGATCCGGCCCCACCGCGTCGGGATCGGCGCGGCGAACGGGATGACGGCCCAGGTGATGAGCGCCGGGATGAAGGCGAGCGCCGGCGCGAGCACGAACAGCGGCTTGTATGCTGCGGCGGGGTACGTCTCTTCCTTCATGATGTTCTTCAGCCCATCCGCGGCGGGCTGGAGGAGCCCTCCGTAGCCGACGCGATTCGGCCCGTGTCGATCCTGGATCCACGCCGAGATCTTGCGCTCGGCGAGCGTGAGCAGCGCGACGCCGACGAGATAGATGGTGAAGACGACGATCATCTTCAGCACCGTGAACGCCAGGAACGGCGTGAGGTTGACGGGCGCCTCCTGCGGGTTGGCGTTCTGGATCAGCGCGAAGAGGCCTGCGGTCATCATGCGCTCCGCCCCGCCGCCTGCGCCGCGGGGAGCGGCGAGCCGCGGAGCCCCAGCGTGTCGTACGCCATTCCCGCGTAGCTCGGCTTCGCAGCGGCGAGCGCGTCGAAGACCTCGGACGCGATGAAGTATGCCGTGGGCTGACCGAGCAGCGCGAGCAGATCGGTGAGCGCGTACCACATGGGACGCGCCAAGCCCGGTGCGGCCTTCGCCTGCATGAAGCGCTGCACCCGGCCGCGAAGGTTCGTAAACGTCCCCTCTTCCTCGGAGAAATTCGTCGTCGGGAGCGCGACGTCGACCCGGCCCCTAATGCCTTGAGGCAGCGTCGTTCCCATCACGATCAACGTCGCTCCGCCGAGGGCCGCGGTATCGAGCCCCGCGAGATCGTCATCGGCGATCACGACGACGTCGCCAGCGCCGACGCCGCTGAGCGCCGCCGTCCGACTGAATCCCATTTCCTCGGCGCCACGCACATTGGCTGCGCGGTCCGCGCGCAGCGCGAGGTCGGGGACGCCTTCGAGCGGGGCCTCCGGGCCCTGCGTCACCCGGAACATGCCACGACCGCCAAGCCTGCTCAGCAGGAAGAGCGATTCGTTGGAGAGCATTGGGGAGGCGAGGACCACGGCCCGCTTGCCGCGCAGGGCGGCCGCGGCCGCCGCGAGCGCGGGTTCCCAATCCACTGCCGTCAACGCGCCGTCGACGTGCATCATCGGCTGCTCGAGCCGATCGGTGCGGTTGATCCAGCGGTAGTCGAGCCGACCCGTGTCGCACATGAAGTACGCATTGACGTCCGGGTTGGCGCGCGGGCGCATGCGAACGACCTGGTTGTCGCGGGTCTCGATGATCGCGTTGCAGCCCTGGGTGCAGTTCGGGCAGATCGAGGCGCTGCGGTCGAGCTCCCAGGCGCGCGCCTTGTTCAGGAAGTCCTTCGACAGCAATGCACCAACCGGACACAGGTCGACCACGTTCGACGCCCACTCGTGGGTGAGATCGGCACCGTCGAACTTTCCGATCACGGCGCGGTCACCTCGTTCGCTGACACTGAGCACTGGATCGTGCGCCACATCGTCCATGAAGCGGACGCACCGGGTACACAGGATACACCGGTTCGGGACGTAGACGACGTCGCCGCCGAAGTCCTCGACGGGATTGAAGCGCTTCGGCTCCCGGTAGCGCGAATCCTGCCGACCTTCCTGATACGTGTAATCCTGCAGCTCGCACTCACCCGACTGATCGCAGATGGGACAGTCGAGCGGGTGGTTGATCAGGAGCATCTCGAGAACGCCTTTCCGCGCCTCGAGCGCCTTCTCCGTGCGCGTGCTGATCACCTGTCCGTCGGCGACGGCCGTGGCGCACGCCGCCGCGAGCTTCGGGGCTTTCTCGACATCGACGAGGCACATCCGGCAGACGCCGGCAACCGGGAGCGCCGGGTGGTAGCAGTAGTGCGGAATGAGGATCCCGACGGTCTTGGCCGCCTCGAGGATCGACGTCCCCTCGGGAACGGTGACTGTGCGCCCCTCGATGGTGAGCGAGATCATCTTCGGGTCGGGCATCAGGCGGCCACCGCGCGCATCGGGCAGCGCTTTCCGGTGATGTGCGCCTCGAACTCCTCGCGAAACTTCTGGATTCCCGAGACGACCGGGGTCGCGCACGAGTCGCTGAGCACGCAGATCGTCTTGCCCGTCATGTTGTCGGCGATCTCGAGCAGGGTATCGAGATCTTCCATCGTTCCCTGCCCTGCCTCGATCCGCTCGAGAATCTTGGTCGTCCACGCGGTGCCTTCACGGCACTGGGTGCACTGGGCGCAGCTCTCGTGCGCGAAGAATCGCGCGAGGCGCGCGATCTGCTTGACCATGCACTGCGCGTCGTCGATAACGATCACCCCGCCGGAGCCGAGCATCGATCCGCCGGCGATGAATCCCTCGTAGTCCATCATCGTCCCGTCGGCTTCCTCCGGCGTCTGGATCGGCACCGACGCACCGCCGGGGATGATCGCCTTGAAGCGCCGTCCCGGCAGCGGGCCGCCGCACAGGTCGCGGAGGAATTCGCCGAAGGGAAAGCCCATCACCACCTCGTAGTTGCCCGGCCGCTGGATGTTGCCACAGACGGAGAACAGCTTCGTGCCCGAGCTCTTGGGGCTCGCCAGCGACATTCCCTTGTACCACTCCGGACCGTTGGTCAGGATGTGGGGCACCGCCGCGAGCGTCTCGACGTTGTTGATCGTCGTCGGCTGCCCGAACAATCCTGCCACCGCCGGAAAGGGCGGCTTGATGCGGGGATTGCCGCGACGGCCCTCGAGCGAATTCATCATCGCGGTCTCTTCACCGCAGATGTACGCGCCCGCGCCCTTGTGCACGTGGACGTCGATCCGCTTCCCCGTGCCCATGGCGTTCTTGCCGAGGATGCCGTCGGCGTACGCTTCGCGAACCGCTTCGTTCATGCGAAGGAGCGGCTCGGTGAACTCGCCCCGAATGTAGATGTACGCGGTCTCCGCGCCGATCGCATGGGCGCCGATGGCGCACCCCTCGACGAGGGCGTGCGGCGTCCAGCGCATGATCTCGCGATCCTTGAACGTGCCGGGCTCCGACTCGTCGGCGTTGCACGCGAGGTAGTGGGGCTTGCCGTCGCCCGGCTTCATGAACGACCACTTCAGGCCCGTGGGGAAGCCCGCACCGCCGCGTCCGCGGAGTCCGGACTCCTTCACGATGTTGGTGATCGCGACGGGGTCCATCGCCAGCGCCTGCTCGAGCGCGCGATAGCCGCCGCGCTGCCGCCAGCCGCTGAGCGTGCGCGCGTCGACGTCGCCGAAGTGCTTCGAGAGCAGCGGCGTCTCGCGGGGGTGAGACCTGTGTGGGAATCCCATCAGGGAAGTCGCGCAATGATTTCGGGGACCGTCTCCGCGGAGACGGATTCGATGAACTCGTCGTTGATCATGATCGGCGTCGCGAAGCCACAGGCACCGAGGCACTCGACCTCGATCACCGTGAACCGTCCGTCGGCGGAGGTCGTGCCGAGATCGCCGGTGCCCGTGTGCCGCAGGAACGCCCTCACGACATCCTCCGCGCCGCACACCCCACAGGGCGACGTGGTGCAGACCTGCACGAAGTATTTTCCGACCGGATGCTGGTGGTACATCGTATAGAAGGTCACGACGCCCTTGACGTACGCGGGCGTGAGGCCGAGCAGCGCCGCCACTTCCGTCATCGACCGCTCGCTGACCCATCCGCGCTCGGCCTGCACGATCCATAGCGCCGGGAGGAGCGCAGCCATCTTCGTCGGATAGCGCGTGAGGAGGGTATCGAGCTCCTGGCGCCGTGCGCCCTCGAACACCGGCGCCTCGTTCTCACCCTGAGCGTGGCCGGCATGGGCCGCGGGGGAAGACATGTGGGTGCCGCCCGTTCCACTCGCGCTCACCGGTCGATCTCTCCCATGACGATGTCGATGCTCGCGTTGATGGCGATGACGTCGGAGAGCAGATGGCCTTCGACCATCTTCGGGATCGCCGACAGATTCACGAACGATGGCGGCCGAATGCGCCACCGCACCGGCTTCGCGGTGCCGTCCGACACCATGTAGTAGCCCTTCTCGCCCTTCGGGCTTTCCACCGCGACGTACGACTCGCCTGCCGGCGGCCGGGGGCCTTCCATTACCTGCTTGAAGTGATGGATCATCGACTCCATCTCGCTCGTCGCCTTCGACTTGGGCGGGAGGATCACGCGCGGGTCGTCGATGTTGACGGGGCCGTCCGGGAGCCGAGCGAGCGCCTGGTCGAGGATGCGAACCGATTGGCGCAGCTCCTCCATCCGGACGAGGAAGCGGTCATACACATCGCCGTTCGTCCCGACGGGCACTTCGAAGTCGTAGGTCTCGTAGCCGAGATACGGAAAATCCTTGCGGACGTCGTACGCCACGCCCGCCGCGCGGAGCAGCGGGCCGGACAATCCGTAGTTCAACGCTTCGTCCTGGCTCATCGCGCCGAG
>JANOCW010000374.1:0-1644 GCA_031412375.1 Gemmatimonadaceae bacterium
GCCGTCGATGGAGCGGCTCAGCGCGCAGGAGCGCTTCGATCGCCGGTTGCGCAGTGTCGAACGCGAGATCGGCCCGCAGGTGGCGACCCAGGACAATGAGCCCGGGCCCGTCGTCCTCGAGGCGGAGACGCTGAACAGCGCACGCTCGTTCAAGGTCATTTCCGACCTCGGGGACCCAGGAGCGGCTCCCAAATTCGGCACTGCCGCATCGCGGCTTCGCTACATCGGGCAGCATATCCTGATCTATATCGACCAGCGCTCGACGTCCGCGCTCTCCGATGCCGACATTCGGCGCATCGGCGACCTGTTCGATACGCGTCTGTATGGGCTCGCCGTGGACCGCTTCGGGAGCGAATCGGACCTCGATCGCAACGGCAAGGTGATCGTCCTGATGACGCCCTTCGTCAACGGGCTGGTGAAGGCCGAGGAGTGCAGATCGAACAGTTTCGTCGCCGGATACTTCTACCCGAACGACCTGTTTCTCCGGAACGCCAACTCGAACAAGGGCGAGATCTTCTACACGATCGTGCCCGACCCCACCGGGGCCTACAGCTGCCCCCAGGGCAGTGCGTTCGTTCGACGGCTCATCCCGGGGACGTTCATCCACGAGTTCCAGCACATGATCTCGTTCAACCAGCACGTGCTCGCGCGCGGCGGAAGCAGCGAGGATGTGTGGCTGAACGAGGGTCTCAGCCTGATCGCCGAGGAAACGGCCGGCCGGTACTACGAGGAGCGATACCCGCGATCCCCGGGCGAGATCTTCTCGGACAGCGCCGCGTTGTTTCTCGATGAGATCGTGGTGCACGCGTACGACTACCTCTTCGCGTCGAAGGAGAATTCGGTGACGACCTTCGATCGCTTCGGTGGTCTCGAGGAGCGCGGTGCAGCGTGGCTGTTCCTTCGCTGGCTCGGCGACCAGAAGGGCGACGGCATCTATGGCCGCCTCGTGCAGACGCGCGCGACCAGCATCGAGAACGTCCAGGACAAGGCGGGGGAAAGCTTTGCGGCACTGTTCGGAGACTTCTCCCTTGCACTGGCAGCAGATGTTCCGGGCTTCGCGCGCGCCACGCTGTCGCCGCGGTATCGGTTCGCGCTGCGGCCCCAGGGGGTCGACTATAGAACGCTGTTCGAGCGGGTGCGCGAGAAATACCTGAAGCCCCTTCCGAGTCCCGTGCGATTCTCCCTGCTGCAGCCGTATCCGGACGCAGCCGCACAAAGCATGGTGCAGGGGACGATGGCGTTCTTCAATCTTGCGACGGCCACGCTCACCGAGCCGACTGTCGGATTGAAGTTCACCGCCGGGGCCGGCGGGCCCTTGCCACCGGTGCTGATGCCTCAGGTTGGAATCGTGCGAGTGCAGTAGATGACGGAGGGGCCGTCGGGCGCTGGAGCAAACACCCCCGCACCAACGCGCGGCCGTGCGCGGCGAGTTCGGAGCGCCCTGTCCGGTCTGGTCATTGGGCTGGTTGTCCTCTTCGCGCTGACGCCCACCGGCTGCTACCTGAGCCGCGCCGGCTGGGAGGAGGCGAGGATTCTCGGCCGCCGTCGCCCCATCGCGAAGCTCGTCGTCGATACCACGCTCGACGACACGACGCGGGCCAAGCTGCGACTCGTGCTCGAAGCCCGCGACTACGCCAGATACAC
>JANOCW010000375.1:0-2802 GCA_031412375.1 Gemmatimonadaceae bacterium
GGGAGTGGCTGCTCGCCCGGGTGGGGGGAGGCGGATCACCATCGCCCGCGGCGACCATACAGTAGCCCAGTTGCCTGCGACGTCAGGGGGCGGATGTACACAACGGGGAGCCAGAAGGCTCCCCGTTGTGTACGCGAATCCGGCTTTGTCGGCCGTCAGGTCACGCGATTGTAGAGATCGCCCGCTCCCTCGACCAGGCTGGCGACGCCGCCACGCGCCTGCTCGACGACCGCGGTGGCGACGCGCTTCGCGCGCGCCACGGGCGACTGCTTTCTCTTCCGCGCAGCGCCACCCGACTTGCGGCCGGACGACTTGCGTTTCGCGGCGCTCTTCCGAGCCGAGCCGCGCGAGCTGGACTTCCGCGATGATGCCTTGCGCGACGATGACTTCCTGGACGACTTCCGGGATGACTTCCGGGCGCCGGATTTCCGCCTACTCGACTTGCGACTGGATGCTCCACCGCGCTTGCCGGCGGACTTCCTGGACGATGAGCGCTTCCGTGACGAGCTGCTCTTCTTCCGCGCACCCGACTTCCGTGAACCACCGCTACGCGAGCCTCCACGTGACGACTTCTTGCTTGACGCCATGAATTCACTCCTGGTGAGGTGGTGGTACATCGACGAATAGCAAGATTCGCGCGCATTGTAGTACACGAAACGGATTTGCGCGAGCGGTCGTGCAAATGCGGCGGGCTACGGCGGACTCGATGGGCGAGTATATTCACCGCCTCACCGCCCAAGCTACCTCATTGGAGGAATTCGTGCGTACATCGATGATGGTCCTCGCCGTGCTGCTGTCCAGCGCATGCGCGAAGGGAGACGACACCGCAGTTGGTGACAGTGCTAGCGCGGCCGCACCGGCCGCTGGCGCTCCGGCGGCGAACGCCGACCCGGATCGCGCCACCGGCGGAAGCGGCGTGCCCTCGGGATTCATGGCCCGCGTCGACAGCAATCCGGGCCGGACGCCCGGCAACATTGCCGATGCGAAGTACACGAAGTCAGGCGACATGTGGGAGGTCGTGACCGGCCCCCACCACATCACCTGGGCGCCCGGTGACAGTGCCAGCGGGAATTACACGGCCACGGCCCGGCTCCAGCAGGCCGAAGCATCGGCGCACCGCGAGGCGTACGGGATCTTCGTCGGCGGCGGCAACATGGATCAGCCGTCGCATCGCTACCTGTACTTCGTGGTGGGCGGCACGGGGGAGTACATGATCAGCCGTCGCGACAGCACCAAGGTCACCTCACTCAAGGCCTGGACCGCGAGCAACTCCGTTCCGAAAGCCGATGCCAGTGGAAAGGTGGCCTACACACTCGCCGTTCGCGTCGCGCCAGACTCGGTTCGTTTCATGGTCAACGACACCCAGGTCGCTGCGCTTCCGAAAGCGGGTCTCCCCACCGACGGTATAGCCGGGCTTCGCATTGGCCACAACCTGCATCTCATGGTTCAGCCGGTTCGCATCACCCGCTGATCACGGTTGTTGGGACGGTGCGGACCTGATGTCCGCACCGTCCCACTCGTGGCAGCGTCGCCACCATCAACGTGGCGGAGTCTCGGCCCTCGTGCCGTGTGCCGGAAGCTTCAGGGTAAATCGACTCCCTCTGCCAAACTCGCTCGACGCCGAGAGGTCGCCTCCGAGCAGCGTGGCGAGCCGACGGCTGATGGTGAGTCCGAGGCCCGTTCCCTGGTCGCCCTTCCCGACCTCCGCGAACTCCTCGAAGACGCGATCGATGTTCTCCGGCGAAATTCCAACCCCGGTGTCGGCGACGGTGATCTCGACAGCTGGTCGCAGATCCCGAGGTTGCCGACGAGCTCACTGGCCGCCGCCGCCAACCCTGCATACTCGCGAGCACGACTCACGGCCGAGCGCATTGGCAAGGGCCGGGCGTCGCTCGGCGGCTGTGGGAACGGCAGTTGAGGCATGGGGCGGGACTGGAGATCTCCCGGACCAAGGCAAGAAACATACTGTCCGTTGTCGAGGCGTCCTCCCAACTCCTCGAAGCGTCAGTGCGCGGCTTTCAGGTTCTGTTCGAGGTGGTTCGCCGATTTCATCCCGACGAGCGCCGTGCTCACGCCGGGAGCCGCCCGTACGAAGGCGATGGCTCGCGCGGCATCGGTGGCCTGGTCGGGAAATGCATCACGCACCGGCTGCGGCAGGCCGGCGGCGAGCTTCGACTGAAGCAGTGTGGCACTCGCGACGACGGCGATCCCCAACTCTGCGGCCGCTTCGACAAGCGTCACCCAGCGATCGCCGGGCAGGCATTGCGTGCGCGCCCGGATGGCCTCGGTCATCCCCAGGTTGAGCGGAAGCTGAACAGTCGTGAAATGATGGCTGTCGCCCGCCACCGAGTGTGCGAGGCCCACGAGGTCGGCGAGGCTCAGGTAACCACGAGCTTCGGGCGCGATGCGGAACCCCTGCCAGGTCGCACACCCATAGGACCCGATGTCGCCAGCGGCAACTCGTTGCTCCAGTGTCTCGAACGCGCGCCGCACGCGGTGCTGGAACTCACTCGGCGCAACGACGTCCAGCTGCTGCTCGGGATTGTGGAGGTAGTAGACGTCGATGGTGCCGACACCGAGGTTGTCGCGGCTGCAGTCGATCTGGTGATCGAGGTAGGCCGGCGCGATGCAGTGGCCATCCACAACCAGCTCCCCAGGACCGATGATGCCCGTGTCGACGAACTCGCGCTGGACGTAGGCCTTGTACTCGGCTCGCGAGTCAGGCGGTGTCCCGTCAAGCGGGAGATAGCCTCCCTTCGTGCAGATGATGATCTCGTCGCGAGCGGTCTCGTCGGCCGCGAT
>JANOCW010000376.1:0-1539 GCA_031412375.1 Gemmatimonadaceae bacterium
GGCCTGTGGGTCGCGATGGTGTTCTCGCTGCTCTCCCTGCTGCGCCTGCGATCCATCTCGCCCCTGCAGGCGTTGCGTCGAGATGCCGATCCCGATGTCCTGCGGCAGTCGTGGCGCGACGTGCCGCGCATGCTCGTCGCACTCGCGTTGGTGGGGAGCATCGTCACAATCGCCATCGCCCGCTCCGACGGCGTTCAGCAGGGGCTGGGATTGTCCGCGGCGATCGTGGCCGTGGTCGCGGCACTCTGGATCAGCGCTGCCGTGCTCTCGCGCGGCGCTCGCCGACTGATCCGCGGCCAATGGCCCTACGCCGTCCGGCAGGGGATCGCCAACCTGCACCGACCCGCGAACCAGACCCGCCCGGTGGTGCTCGCGCTCGGGTTCGGCGTTTTCCTCGTGACCACGCTCTACCTGGTGCAGGTGAACCTGCTGCAGAAGTTCACCGCGACCGCGGAAGCGTCACCGGGCAACCTGCTCTTCTTCGATGTGCAGGAGGACCAGGCGCCCGGGATCGATTCGATCCTGGCCGCCACCGGGTTCAGGACGATCCAGCGAACGCCGATCGTGACGATGCGCATCGCCGAGATCAATGGCCGCACCACCCGGGAGATGATTGATGATCGCAGCCGGCGCGTGGGGCCGTGGGCGCTGCGCCGTGAGTACCGGTCCACCTACCGTGATACGATGCTCGCCGGCGAGACGCTGATCGAGGGCAAGCCGCTCATGGCGCCGAGCATGAAGGGTGCGGATACCCTCAACCAGGTGTCGATGGAGGTGGATGTCGCGGGCAATCTCGACCTGACGCTTGGCGACACGATCACGTGGAACGTTCAGGGCGTCCTCGTCCCGACCATCGTCACAAGCTTCCGCGAAGTGAACTGGGCCCGGTTCGAGCCCAACTTCTTCGCGGTGTTCACATCGCCCGCGCTGGCCGCGGCACCCAAGCAGTTCGCTTTCATCGCGAACGTCCCGGACGAGCTGGCCCTCGCGCGCATTCAGCGCGCGGTGGTGGACCGATATCCGAACGTGTCGAGCATCGACCTCTCGGTGATCAAGAAGACGATCGATGACATCGTCAACAAGGTTGCGGTCGCCATTCGCTTCATGGCGCTGTTCAGCCTCGCGATGGCAGTACCCGTGCTCTTCAGCGCCGTTGCCGCGACGCGGCGGGAGCGAATGCGCGAAGGGGTGTTGCTCAAGATCCTTGGCGCCACACGAGGCCAGATTCAGCGCATCATGCTCGCGGAGTACCTGCTCCTCGGCCTGCTCGGCAGCCTGACGGGGGCGCTGCTCGGAATCGGAGGCGCGTGGGGATTGGTGCATTTCGTCTTCGACAGTGCCTTCACGCCGGTCGCCCTGCCGGCGATCGCCATTGCCGCCATGATGATCGCGCTCACCGTCTCGATCGGGCTCATCACGGGCCGTGAGGTGTTCGCCCAGACCCCCATGGCTGCACTGCGCGAGGCCTGATCAGTATCGAGCCGGATTCCGGATCGTGAAAAGCCTGAACATGAAGAGCATGAAGGGTTGCACGAAGGT
>JANOCW010000377.1:0-16527 GCA_031412375.1 Gemmatimonadaceae bacterium
GTCCGCGCTCGAGCCGTGGGGCGCGATGCTGTCCGGTCAGCAGGGCACCGACCCCGGCTACGATCCGCTCGCCTTCGCGGTGGAGCAGGCGCACCTGCGCGGGCTCGAGCTGCACGCCTGGATCAATCCCTTCCGTGCAGGGAACACGAAGGACAGCACCCTGCTCGCACCCACGCACTCGTTCAACATGCGGCGCGACGTTGCACGGGTCTATGGATCGCAGCTCTGGCTCGACCCGGGCGAGCCAGCGGTGCACGATCACGTGATGAGCGTCGTGCGCGACATCGTGCAGCGGTACGACATCGACGGACTCCATGCCGACGACTACTTCTATCCCTACCCGCAGAGCGACGCCGCGGGTCGCATCGACTTTCCCGACAGCGCGAGCTTTGCCCGCAGCGGTTCCGTGCTCGCCCGCGACGACTGGCGCCGCCAGAACGTCGATCGGTTCGTGGCGCGCATGTACCGTGAGGTCCACGAGCTGAAGCCGACGGTCAAGGTCGGCATCTCTCCCTTCGGGATATGGCGGCCGGGCAATCCGCCGGGCGTCGCCGGCCTCGATGCGTACACGGCGATCTACGCCGACTCGCGGAAGTGGCTCCGCGAAGGATGGCTCGACTACCTCGTGCCTCAGCTCTACTGGGCCATCGGCGCACCGCAGCAGAGCTTTCCCGCGCTGCTCGACTGGTGGCTCGCGGAGAACATCCTGGGGCGCCACGTGTGGCCCGGCCTCGCGTCGTACAAGGTGAACGACGGCACGCCGGGCGCCTTCAGCTCGTCAGAAATCCCCGATCAGATTCGTTTCACACGCAGCCGTCCTGCGGCGCGTGGATTCGTGCTCTACAACACGACCACGACGTTGAGGAAGAATGGCGGGGCCGTCGCGGCTTCCGTCAAACCGCTTCACGTGATTCGCGCGATCCCGCCGGCATTCACGTGGCTCGATGCGCTGGCGCCGCCGCCCCCGATGCTCGCCGTGACCGGCCGGACGCTGACAATCGTTCCCGGCGAGGGCGAGGCAGCGCGCTGGTGGCACCTTCGAATTCGCATCGCCGGGAGATGGTCGACGCTCGTAATCTTCGGGACTCGGCAGGTCATTACGCTCGACGGCGACCCGGAGCGATTGATCGCGCACGCGATCGACATGGCGGGCAACGCGAGCACACCATCCGGCTGGAGCAGTCCGCCCTGACGCAGAGCGAGACGCGAGCTGAGGGCGCGCGCTCCGCTTGCCGGTCGGCCCTTGCGGTAGGCCACAACGCGCCCGGGTCCGCGGGCGTAACCCCGGTACGTTCGCGCGTCCCAACCCTCGGAGACTCTCCCATGTTGCCCAGCGTGATGCATTCCGCTGCACCGCTCGCCGTCCTGCGGCGAAGTGCGCTGCCCCTCCTGACCGCCCTGTCGGTGCTGCTGCCCACGCGCGCCGGTGCACAGACGCCTCCCACTCCCTTCGATGCTCTCCGCTTCCGCGAGATTGGACCCGCCGCGATGGGTGGTCGCATCCACGACCTCGCGATCGATCCGAAGAATCCGGCGGTGCTCTATGCCGCAACCGCGTCGGGCGGGCTCTGGAAGTCCAGCAACAAGGGCGTGACCTGGAAGGACATCTTCGCCTTCCAGCCGGACAACACCTTCGGTGCGGTTGCGATCTTCGAGGGCGATTCGCGCATCATCTGGGCGGGCACGGGCGAGAACAACAACCGACAGAGCTCGTCATGGGGGGGCGGCGTCTATCGCAGCACCGACGGCGGCGACACATGGTCATACCTCGGCCTGCACGAGACGCGGTCCATCGGCCGCGTCGTGCTCCATCCGACCGATGCGAACACGGCATATATCGCCGCCGTCGGGAATCTCTGGCGCGGAAACGCGGAGCGCGGTGTGTTCAAGACCACCGATGCAGGCCGCACGTGGACCAAGTCGCTCTACGTCGACACGCTGACGGGCGCGACGGACCTGATGATGGACCCGCGCAACCCGAACGTGCTCTACGCCGCGACCTATCAGCGGCTCCGCAAGGCGTTCGGCTTCAATGGCGGCGGTCCGGGCAGTGCAATTCATAAGAGCACCGACGCTGGTGCGACGTGGACGCGGCTCGAGAACGGGATTCCTGCCGGCGACAAGGGACGCATCGGCCTCGCGATCGCGCAGTCGAATCCGCGCGTTCTCGTCGCGACGATCGAGCATCCGGGCCAGGGGGGCACCTACCGCACCGAGGATGGCGGCGCGACGTGGAAGCGCATGAGCGGCTCGAACCCGCGCCCGATGTACTACAGCAAACCCACGATCGACCCGAACAACGACCAGCGCATCTACCTGCCCGGCGTCTACATCGTGAAGAGCGAGAACGGCGGCACCACCTTCGAGGAGGAGCCGACGTCGCCGACCTACGACATTGGACTGAAGACCGACCATCACGTGCTCAAGGTCGATCCCGCGAACTCGAACCATCTCTACGTCGTCGGCGACGGCGGGCTGCACGAGAGCTTCGATATGGGCAAGACGTACACGCGCATCAACAACCTCCCGATCGCCCAGATCTATCGCATCGCCGCCGACAACCGCGACCCATACTGGCTCTACATCGGGCTACAGGACAACCACTCCTGGATGGGGCCCAGCGCGACGCGCCATTGGATGGGCATCGTCAACTCGGACTGGGTCGAGATCGGGTA
Source organism: Gemmatimonadaceae bacterium (assembly GCA_031412375.1). GTDB lineage: Bacteria > Gemmatimonadota > Gemmatimonadetes > Gemmatimonadales > Gemmatimonadaceae > JANPKQ01. The sequence continues at coordinate 2,676 of JANOCW010000377.1, forward strand.
CAGCGACGGCACCGGCAAGGCGATCGACAAGCTCGATCAGCGCAAGGTGTACTCGTCGTCGAGCGGCGGCAGTCTCTCGCTCGTTGATCCGATGACGGGGGACGCGATCAGCATCACGCCGCGGGCGCCTGCGGGTGAGCCGGGCTACCGTTTCGATTGGGACGCGCCGGTCATGGCATCACAGCACACGTCCGGCACGGTTTACCTTGGCGGCAACCGCTTGTTCACGTCGAAGGATTTCGGCTCGACGTGGACGCGCAGCAAGGATGTGACGCGCTCGATCAACCGCGATACACTCGTGATGATGGGTGTGATGAATCGCGACATCCGTATCTCGCGCAACGACGGCGACGCGATCAGTGAGATTTCGAACTTCGCCGAATCACCGCTCGATCCGAAGGTACTGTGGGTCGGAACCGACGACGGGAACGTGCAGGTGACGACCGACGGCGGCGCGACGTGGAACGAGGTGAGCGGCGCGATCACCGGCGTGAGGAATGGAACGTTCGTCGGGGACATCGTCGCGTCGGCGGCATCACGCGGCTCGGCCTTCGTCTCGTTCGATGCGCACCGCGATGGGGACTTCGCGCCGTACCTCTACAAGACGACCGACTTCGGGAAGACCTGGAGGGCGGTGACAACGGGCCTGCCCACCGATGATGCGTCGATCCGAGGTCTCGTGGAGTACCCGGGCAAGCCCGGCGTGCTCTTCGCCGGAACCGAGCGCTCGATGTTTGTCACGCACGATGGCGGCGAGCGATGGACGAAGCTCTCGGCGAACCTCCCGACGACGCGCTACGACGACATCCTCGTGCACCCGCGCACCAAGGATCTCGTCCTCGGGACGCACGGCCGGAGCATCTGGATTCTGGACGATGCGTCGCCGATCGCCGAGTGGACGCCGGCGATTGCCGCGAAGCGCGCGCACCTGTTCCCGGTGCCGCGGGCGACGCTGATGCTGTACTGGGGCGACATCTCGAACATGGCGCACCAGTTCTACACGGGGGAGAACCCGGCGGAGGGTGCGACGTTCACCTACCATCTCGCGCAGCCGGCGCAGATGGTCCGCTTCATCGTGACCAACGCGGCGGGCCGGATGATTCGCGAGGTGACCGGCCCAACCACTGCTGGCGCGCTCCACCGTATTTACTGGGATCTGCGGTTTCCACCGCCGACCGGGGGCGGTCGAGGTGGCGGCGCCGGTGGTGGCGCGGGTGGCATGGATGAAGAGGGCGGCGGTGGCGGGGCTGGACGCGGCAGCGTCGTTCAGCTTCCGATTCCGTCGCGCGACATCAGACCGCGCGGCCCCGCGATCGCGCCGGGTACGTTCAAGGTCGCACTCGAGGTCGACGGCGTGGTCGCCGAGTCGCGGACGTTCGAGGTGCGCGCCGATCCGGTTTCCTCGTTTACGCTCGCGCAGCACAAGGCTCGTGAAGCGTTCGTGATGGAGGCGATGGACCTGCAGGCGAGGGTCGATTCCCTCGTCACCCTGCTTCGCGCACGGCGTGTGGCGGCGACCGGTGAGGAGGCGACGAGGCTCCAGGCGCTCGAAACCCGGCTCGTCGGTGGAGGCACTCCGGCGGGTGGCGGGCGTGGTGGTGCTGGCGGCGTTGGTGGACGTGGCGGCGGTGGTGGCCCACAGCCGCTGCGCCAGCGGTTCGCGGGGTTCGCGAACATGGGGGGAATCTCCGGCGCGCGGACCGGAACGCTCGCCCCGCCGACTGGTGCGGTGCGCGCGGCGATGGCCGAGGCAAAGGCGGAGCTGACGGCGCTCGAGCGGGAGCTCAAGCCGCCGCGGTGATGGTAGCACTCCACCGACAACCGAACACTGATCACTGACGACCCGCACACTCCGTTTCCAGCTAACTTCCCTCCACATGGGATCACGACCCTCAGGGAGCAGGGAGCGGAAAACGGAGTGAACGGTTTTCAGTCGTCAGTCATCGGTCATCAGGAACGACGCCGGCCCAGGACGCTCGCGGCATGCGTTAGCTAACCATCGAGTGGCGGAGGTTCCCGTGATTCATGCCCGCATCCCTACGCTGTTCTTCGTCGCGGTGATGGCCGCGTGTCAGTCGCCCCAGCCCCAGCAGGACTCACTGCCGACGGGGAGCGATGCACCGGATCCATTCGCGGCGGAGCGCGCCCGGATGGTCGAGGAGCAGCTCCGCGCGCGCGGGATCCGCGAGCCGGCGGTGCTCGCGGCGATGACCCGGGTGCCACGCCACGAGTTCGTTCCCGCCGCTGTGCTGGCCATGGCGTACACCGATGGACCACTGCCGATCGGGTTCGAGCAAACCATCTCGCAACCGTACATCGTCGCGTACATGACGGAGGCGGCGGAGATCTCGCCTGGAGACAAGGTGCTGGAGATCGGCACAGGGTCGGGATACCAGGCCGCGATTCTGGCGGAGCTCGCACGCGAGGTGTACACGATCGAGCTCATCCCCGTGCTGGCCACGCGCGCCGGCACCGTGCTCCAGCGACGCGGGTATACGAACGTGCGCGCGCGGACGGGAGACGGATACGCCGGCTGGAAGGAGCACGCCCCGTTCGACGCGATCCTCGTGACCGCCGCGCCCGATCATGTTCCACCAGCACTCGTCGACCAGCTGGCGGTGAATGGACGCATGATCATTCCTGTCGGGCGAGGGGAACAGGAGATGCGCGTCATCACGAGGACGGCCGCCGGAGTGACGCAGCAGAGCACACTCCTCGTGCGGTTTGTCCCGCTCGTCCGGCCGGACACCGGGGGTCCCTGAACCGGCGTCGCTGTCGCCGGGAAGCGACCTGGCACGAGCGCGATGGGTTTCTCGAGGCGACGGGAATGCGGATCGTTCGCGGCCGCGGCTTCACGAGCAGCAACCCAACGGGTCCGCCGGTCACGGTCATTCAACGAGGCACCCGTCGGTGGCACTGCGGGTGGATTGATCTTGATCCGGGTGTCCACTGACCACTGACGGCTGACCGCTGAGAACTGACGGCTTCGCGGTCCGCTCCCTCCGTTCGACATGGGATCACCAGCATCAGAGGGCAGGTAGCGGAAGGCGAAGTGATCAGGCGTCAGCGCTCAGCCGTCAGCGGTCAGAAAAAGCAGACGGGCCCAGGCAAATGCCTGTGCCCGTCTCCAACTGCAAGGCGCCGAGAAAGCCGGCGCACCCAACCCACTACATCCCGCCGAGCTCCCGCACGACGCCGGCAAGCTTCCGCACGCGCATCGCGTCAGCCGCGCCCGACGCATCGCCATCGAGCTGCGATGCAAGCTGCATGAGCGCCGTATTCCGCCCTGCGCCGCTCATCCGCTCCGCCGAGGTGAGGGCACTCGCCACCGCCATCGCCCGGTCGCGCGCGATGCCATTCCCTCGCGCGAGCTGGTCGAGATACGCACGCGCTACGACGAAGCTCGCCGGCCACACGAACTTCGGCTGGGTTTGCGCATTGAAGTACTCGAGGCGCACCGTCTTCGCCGCGTCGATCTCGTTCTGCGACAGCATCGCGCTCGGCCGCAGCTCCCAGATGTCGAGCCCGCGTGAGATCTCGGAGCCGACGATGTAGCCGTTGTACCAGTATGCCGACCAGTGCCCGGCCATCACGAGCTTGGTGGAATCCATCGGACCGCGATCGAAGTAGGCGATCTCCTTCGGGTTCGCCGGATCGGTCCAGTCGAACACGTTGATCCCACCCTGGTACCACGACTGCACCATGATGTCGCGGCCCGGAACGGGGATCAGCGATCCGTTGTGCGCAACGCAATTCTCGAAGCGCGTCTGCGGCACGGGAAGCTTGAAGTAGCTCTTGAACTCGAGCTGGTTGTTCCGGAGTGCGAACAGCGCATCCGCCCCCCACTCGTACTTGTCCGTCGACCGGCAGCGCGGAGCGGAACCGCCGCCCCACTCATCGGAGAAGAGCATGCTGGTGCCATCGTTGTTGAACGTGGCTGAGTGCCAGAAGGACATGTTCGAGTCGGCAACCGCGCCGATGCGCTTCGGGTTGCTCACGTCGCGAATGTCGAGCAGGAGTCCATAGCCACCGCACGCGCCACCGGCCAGGCCGATCTCGGGATAGACGGTGATGTCGTGACACTGGTTCGGGCCGGTGCGCGGGCGCGGTGGCGGCGCCATACCACCGCCACCTCCCCGTCCACCACGGCCTCCGGTGGTGTCCACGGGCTCTGTGCGCCGCGGCGGCGCCATGAGCTCATTGAAGACACGCGGGGAGCTGACGATCGCTGCCGCCGCAGGGTTGGCGACCGGCACGCGAATCACCTCGAGCCGGAATTGCGCCGTATTCGGGTTCTCCTCCAGCGTCCCGCCGGAGCATCCCTCGAGCTCGTCATGGTGCCGTACGCCGGCCGAGCCGGAGACATAGATGTAGACGTTGTCGCGATCGTTGGGGTCCGTAACCACCGTGTGGGTGTGCGAGCCACGGCACGTCTGGACGATCTTCACTTCGCGCGGCTGCGCAATGTTGCTGATGTCATAGATCCGGATACCGCGCGCGCGATCGCGGCTGATCGTGTCCTGAACGCCCTGGAGGCCGCAGTCCACCCGGCCACTGGTGGCTTCGTGCGACACGAAGAGCAGGTTCTTGTAGACCGATACATCGCTCTGCGACCCGGGGCACACGTACGACGCGCGCATGACCGGCCGCGACGGATTCGACATGTCCCACGCCTGCCAGCCGCTGTAGTTGCCCTGGAACGCGATGTTGCTGGTGAAAGCGAGATCGGAGTTCGTGAGTCGCCCATCGCCCGGGGTGCTCGCGTTCGTGAACTTCTCCGAAGGCCGCGTCGTCGAGACGAGGCGGAGATTCCAGATCGCTTCGCCCGCATTCCACCAGCCCGCACGAAGCCCGACGCGCGGATCGGGGCTCGGCGCCATCATCGACATGGTCGGCGACGGCAGCGACATCGGGTCACCGGACGAAGGCGCCGTCGCGCAGCCCGCGGCAGCCATCAGCCCGAGCAGCGAAAGCGATGAGAGCCGGGCGACGCCGAACCGCGTGCCTGGTTGATACGTCAGTCGATCGAATGTCATGGGTGATCCTTTTGAAGTGGCAAAGCGATACAGACAGTGTCCTGCCGGGTGGTTCTCACCGAGTGTGGTCGGCGGTCACCGAGGGGAAAACATCGTGCGCATGCGGTCAATCTCGGAGCCCTGATCGGCCTCGACCTCGGAAGCGAACTTCCACACGTTCAGCTCCTGTCCCGCACCCGGTGTGGAGAACAGCTCCTTCACCATGGTGATCGCTCCCTCGTGATGCCGGATCATGAAGGTGAGGAACAGCCGGTCGAACTCGGGGCCGCGGGCAGCGGTCAGCTCCTGCATCTGCTCGGCCGTCAGCATGCCGGGCATCAGCGGCCCGGCCATGCGGGCCATGTCGTGGCCGGCCATGTTTCCCCCCGCCATGTCATGACCCGCGTGCGCATCCGGGACCGTCTCGCCGCGCTCGCGCAGCCAGCGCTGCATGTACTCGATCTCATCACGCTGGGAGACATCGATCCGCTCGGCGAGCACCCGGACATCGGCGCGCGTGCTGCTGGTTGGCACGAGTGCCGCCATCATGATCGCCTGCCCGTGATGGGCGATCATGCCCTGCATGAACTTCGCGTCCGCACGGGTATATGGCGGCCGGCCGTTGTCGGCCGCGGCCTGGGCGGCAGGGCTGAGCTGGCCGTCCGATGGGGGGCCAGACCGCTGGACGGCCGCGCTGCACGCGGCGCTGGCAAGGGCCACGACTACGACGAGGGCGCCATTTCGTAGAGTCGATCTGTCCAAGCGGTCGCTCCCGGGTTGCTGGAGGGGGGTTGCGTTGCGTTCGGGGAGGTACCGGGGGCGCCAGATCAGCCCCTCGGCCCGCACTCCACCATGAAGAACGTATTGCCTGTTGGAGTCGTTGGTAAGCGAGCGCTATCTCTGAAGGGCCTGAGGGAACTGGCGGGATCCATCTGGTCAACCCACTCGCAAACTCGCATCTTGCGCTCACCCCCCCGGCACAATCTCCCGCCAGCTCCCCCCGAGATCATGAGAAAGCTCCTCTTTCTTCTCGCGCTCGCGTCCCTCGCCTGCGCGTCGCCCGACGCCGATACCAGTGCCGCGAACCCCGAGACCGCCGCCTGGGAGGAGCGGGCCAGGGGCATCACAATCATTCGCGACGACTGGGGGATTCCGCACATCTATGGAAAGACCGATGCGGACGTCGTCTTCGGCCTGATGTACGCGCAGGCCGAGGATGACTTCAATCGCGTCGAAACGAATTACATCAACGCGATGGGACGCTTGTCGGAGGCGGAAGGTGAAGCCGAGATCTACCGCGACCTGCGCATGAAGCTGTTCATCGACCTGGATAGCATCAAGGCGAAGCATCAGTCGAGCCCTGAATGGCTGAAGACCCTGATGAACGCCTGGGCCGATGGGCTGAACTACTATCTCGCAAAGAATCCGCAGGTCACGCCCCGGGTGATCGAGCGGTTCGAACCGTGGATGGCGCTGACGTTCAGCGAGGGCAGCATCGGCGGCGACATCGAGAAAGTGTCGCTGCGCGAGCTCGAGAACTTTTATGGGAAGCGCACTGTTCCGGATTCCGCTCCCAGAGCTCCCACGCTGCCTGCCGAGCCGTCAGGGTCGAACGGCATCGCGATCGCGCCGTCGAACACCACGTCGAAGCACGCGTTGCTGCTCATCAATCCGCACACATCGTTTTTCTTCCGCTCCGAGGCGCAGATGGTGAGCGAGGAAGGGCTCAACGCGTACGGCGCTTCGACATGGGGGCAGTTCTTCATCTATCAAGGCTTCAACGATCGCGCCGGGTGGATGCATACATCGAGCGGCGTGGACGCCGTCGATGAGTACGCGGAGACGGTGACGGAGAAGGATGGCGCCTTCACCTATCGCCATGGCGCGGAGAACCGCCCCGTGACGGCAACGACGATCGCCATTCCCTACAAGTCCGGCACCGGGACCGCGACGAAGGAGTTCACCGTCTACCGCACGCATCACGGCCCGGTCGTCCGGGAGGCGGATGGGAAGTGGGTCGCGGTCAGGCTGATGCAGGAGCCGGTGAAGGCACTGACGCAGTCCTATTCCCGAACGAAGGCGCGAAACTACACCGAGTTCCGGGAGACGATGGATCTCCACACGAACTCGTCGAACAACACCATCTTCGCCGACGCCGAGGGGAACATCGCCTACTTCCACGCCAACTTCGTCCCGAAGCGCGACCCGAAGTTCGACTGGAGCCGTCCGGTGGATGGGAGCAACCCAGCAACAGAGTGGGGGGGTGTACACACCATCGATGAAAGCCCGCTCGTCCACAATCCCGCCAGCGGCTGGTTGTACAACACGAACAACTGGCCGTACTCCGCCTCAGGTGCCGGAAGCCCGAAGAAGTCCGACTACCCCACCTACATGGAACGGGGTGGGGAGAACCCGCGCGGCATCCACGCGATCCGCGTCCTCGAAGGCAGGAAGGATTTCACGCTCGAGTCGCTGCGCGACGCGGCGTACGACAGCTATCTCCCGGCGTTCGCCGACCTCGTCCCGCCGCTCGTGAAGGCGTACGATGCCGCACCCGCATCCAACCCGCTGAGGGGAAAGCTCATCGAGCAGATCGCGACGCTTCGCGACTGGGACTACCGGTGGTCGGAGACGTCGGTGCCGACATCGCTCGCGATCCATGCGAGCGAGGAGCTCGGAACGCGCGTTGCTGCGGATGCACGCAAGGCCGGGAAGCCGGTCGAGGTCTACATGGTCAGCGGAGCGACGCCGCAGCAGCGCCTCGAGGCGCTCGCCGCCGCATCGGACAAGCTCGCCGCCGACTTCGGGAAGTGGCAGACGCCGTGGGGCGAGGTCAACCGCATGCAGCGCCTGACCGGCGACATCGTGCAACCCTTCAACGACAGCGGGCCAAGCGTGCCCGTTGGCTTCACCTCGGCGCGCTGGGGCTCGCTCGCGTCATTCGGCGCGCGCCCGTATCAGGGATCGAAGCGGATCTACGGCACGAACGGGAACAGCTTCGTTGCCGTGGTGGAGTTCGGCGACAGCGTGCGCGCGAAGGCCATCATGGCCGGCGGCCAGAGCGGCAACAAGTCCTCGCCGCATTTCAACGATCAGGCAGCGCGGTATGCGAAGGGCGATCTCCGCGATGTGTACTTCTATCGGTCGCAGCTCAAGGGGCACAGCCGGCGCGAGTACCACCCAGGTGGGTGAGCGCGCGCCTTCCTGCAACGGCGGGCACACGGACTGCGGCGCGGACCGGGGTGAACTCCAGTCCGCGCCGCGCCCGACAACAAGCGGTGATGCGTCATGTTCGACGAACGAGCCGGGCTCGTTCCTTACCGGACGTTGATCGGCTCCGCCGTGTTCTCGACCGTCACGCGAAGGCGTGATCCCGGCAGGCCCCCGGCGATCTCGACTTCGTTGTAGCGTCGCACCTCCACGCGCTGGTCGGCGTTCGCGCGGTTGTTCGCTCCGAGAATCGTGTAGCTGCCCGCGTCGGCAATGCCGATCGGTCCGAAGTCCCGCGTCTCGATCTCGGCGGCCTTGGCCTTGGACGGAACGGTCCACGTCACGAGGAGTGGCTGACCCGCAGTCGCCACGGAGCCGTTGGCGGGCGCGGTGATCGTATGGACACCGGGTCCGCCCAGGATCACGTCCCGGACGTTGTCAGTTCCGCGCGTCACGGAGAGCCGGAAGTCACCGGGCGGGAAGCTGAGCTTCGTGTTGAAGTAGTCACCGGACCCGGACGGCGTCTCGACGAGCGTCAGCGCGCCGAGGGAGGCGTTCGTGATCGTGACAGTTGCGCCGCTGATCGGATTTCCGAGGCCATCACGCAGGGAAACGTCGTAGTCGGTCTGGAAGCCGCCGAGGACACTGCTGGCGTCGATGTCGGCCGTCACACGCATGGTTGACGTGCCGGTGCCCGGGCTGTTTCGAGTAACGGCTGGGCCGGTGCCGCCGTCACCACCACAGGCGACGAGGGCCGCGATGGCGAGGCTGAGGGAAAGCTTGCGCATTCTCGATCTCCGGGTTGAAGGCAGCCGAAAGCGGCCACCGGGATTGGTCTATTTATGCCCTTGGCACCATGGCGGCGCGTCGGTTGATTCATCTCCGAGTACGACGATCGAGACCCACGACTGCAACGGCTGTTTCATCCCGAGCTTTCCATGATGACCGCACGACGCTGCTTGATTTTCCTCCTCGTAACCGTTGCCTGCCAGTCGAAAGGCGAGACAGCTGCTGACTCCACCGTCGGCCCCCCGGGCGAACCGCTCCAGTCCGTTTCGATCGTGGGTATCGATACGGCGACCCTCATGCGGCACATCCGCGTGCTCGCCGCTGACTCGCTGATGGGTCGAGCGCCGGGAAGCGCGGGCGAGGAAAAGACCGTCGCCTACCTCGAGTCGCAATTCGAGGCACTCGGGCTCGAGCCAGGCAACACCGACGGCACCTACATCCAGAAAGTGCCGCTCGTCGGCATCACCGTGAAAGGCACGCCGACGCTGACCTTCACGAAGGGGAGCGCGACCAGGGCACTCAAGTGGCGAGACGACTACGTCGCGTGGACGAAGCATGTCGCACCGGACGCGACGCTGGACAAGTCAGAGCTCGTGTTCGTCGGCTACGGGACGGAAGCGCCGGAGTTCACGTGGGATGACTACAAGGGGATGGATGTTGCCGGGAAAACACTCGTGATGCTCGTCAACGATCCGCCGCTCGCCGACACATCGCAGTTCGGCGGCGCCCGCATGACGTATTACGGTCGCTGGACCTACAAGTACGAACAGGGAATGCGACACAAGGCCGCCGGCGTCCTGCTCGTCCACGAGACCACACCGGCGGGCTACCCATTCACGGTCGTGCAGGGGAAGACGTCGGAACAGTTCGACCTCGTGACGCCGGACAAGAACATGGGTCGCAGCAGTGTGGAGGGATGGATCACGCTCGACCAGGCGAAGGCCCTGTTCACGATGGCGGGGCAGAACCTCGATTCACTCAAGGCGCGCGCATCGACTCGTGAGTTCCGACCGGTGCCGCTCGGTGTCACTGCGAGCATCACCCTTCGGAACACATTGCGTACGGTCGATTCGCGCAACGTGGTCGCGCGTCTCGAGGGGAGCGATGCCGCGCTCAAGGACGAGTACGTCGTCTATACCGCGCACTGGGATCACTTCGGGATCGGCACGAAGGTGAAGGGCGATTCGATCTACAACGGCGCCGCCGACAACGCGACCGGCACGGCTGGCCTGCTCGCCCTCGGCAAGGCATTCGTCGCGATGCGCCCCCGGCCGCAGCGGTCCATCCTCTTCCTCGCCGTCACGGCGGAAGAGCAGGGCCTGCTCGGCTCGGCGTACTACTCCGTCGTGCCGATCTACCCGCTCGCGCGGACGCTCGCGAACATCAACATCGACGTGCTCAATACGTGGGGTCCGACGAAGGACATCACCGTGGTCGGCCTCGGGGCCTCGGAGCTGGATGATTACGCTCGCGAGGCCGCGGCGGCGCAGGGGCGCACCCTCCGCCCGGATGCCGAGCCGGAGAAGGGATTCTACTACCGCTCCGATCACTTCAACTTCGCGAAGCAGGGCGTGCCGGCGTTTTTCCCGGAGTCCGGGGTCGATTACGTCGGCAAGCCGGCGGAGTTCGGGCGCCAGACGCGCGAGCAGTACACGGCGAACGACTACCACTCACCGCAGGACGAGATCAAGCCCGACTGGAATCTCGACGGCGCGGTTCAGGACCTGCAGCTCTTTCTCACGATGGGTCTTCGCGTGGCGAACGCCGCGAAGTTTCCGGAATGGCGCGCCGGGAACGAGTTCCGCGCGATCCGGGAAAAGCAGCTCGGGAAACCGGCGGCGCGGGATTGACCGGCCGGATGGCGCTTGCCGCTCCGGCGAGCGATGCGAGTTCGTGGGTGCCGCCCCGGGGCTAGCGGGGCACCCGCCCGTTGGCCAACGCTTCGACCATTCTATCGATCGCACCCACCACCGGGCCCGCGGGCAGTCCTGAGGCGTTGCTGATAATGCTGAAGATCAGCTCCCGGTCATCGTGCGTGCGGACGTATCCGCTCAGGGCGTTCACCGAGTTGAGCGTGCCCGTCTTTCCCGCCACGCGACCCTCGAGCGTGCGCAGTCGGGTGGAAAGCGTACCAGGCTGGCCGGGCTTCGCGAGCGCGGCGCGAAAGGCCTCAGCCCACGGCGCCGTGCGCGCGTAGTTGTAGAGCTGCACGACGGCGTGCGGCGTCACGAGGTTCTGCGGTGACATGCCCGATCCATCGTTCATTCGCAGCGCCGCCGAGTCGATGCCGACCGTCGTGAAGAGAAAGGTCGATTCGACGGCGAGGCCCGCGCGCCAGCTTCCCTCGCCACGCCGCTCGGCGCCGATTGTCCGCAGGAGCTGCTCGGCGATCCAGTTCTGGCTCGGCGCGAGGATGGCGTGCACGATCTCGCCGAGCGGCGGGGATGTCCATGCGGCGACCTGGCTGACCGGCAGCGCGCCTGTCCTCGTCCCGAGAAGTCCTTCGCGGAGGCCGGCCGCTTCCGCCGAGTCGTGGACGATGCGCACGGCCCCGTCGATCACGACTCCGCGCGCGCGGAGCGCGTCGGCGAAGGCGTGTGCGGCGAATCGAACGGGATCGGCCATCGGGAGCCGGAAGTACTGCGCACCGGCATCGACGCCGATCGCGCCGGTGATGCGGAGCGTGTCGTTCCACGGGCCTCGGCTGTTGTCCGTCCGCCGGCCGGTCCCCGCGTCGGAGGTGATGGCGCGATTGAGCAGGGGAACGACGTTTCGCGGCCCCATCGGCTCGACCGTCGGTGGGGCACCGACCGTGAGCCCGGGAGTCACACCGACACGGAAGATGCCTTCGGCCACGACGAACGCCCCCGTCGGCGGCGCGGAGGTGCCGTTGAGGTTGCCGAATGTCCACGTTCCCGGGATGATCTCCTCATCGAAGTAGCTTGCATCGATGATCAGGTCGCCGGTGATGTGCTTGACGCCTCCCGCGACGACCGAGTCGGCGAGGGAATCGAGGACGGCCAGGTCCCGGCGCTGCGCGCGCGCCGCGCTCACGGCGTCCATCCGTCCCGCCGCCAGTGAATCGGCGAGCGAGTCGGCCGCGGTGCTGTGAAAGCGCGAGGAGAAGGTAGGATCGCCACGACCAACGACGACGACGGCCTGCGCGCTTCCCGTTTCGGCGTTCGCGCCGAGCGCGAGCACCGGGGTTCGGTAGCGCCACTCGGGTCCGAGCTCGTGAAGGGCAGTCGTCGTCGGCCACAGCTTCTGGTTCGATGCGGGCACGAAGCGGCGCTCGTTGTTGTGACGGTAGAGAATGCGACCGCTGGCTGGATCGTAGACTTCAATGCCGATGTGCGCACGGTCGAGCGGCGCGGTGGAGATGATCGAATCGGCGACCCGCGCGAAGTCGAAGCGCGATGATGACCCTCCGCCAGCGCCGCCGGCGGTCGCGCACGCGCCGGTGGCAGCGAGGAGGAGCGGGCAAACGGCGCGCGCGATCGGGGCGGCAGCGAGTCGTGGGGTGATCATGGCCGTCGTGAAGTCGCGGGGGGGTGCCAAGGTTGCGGGATCGTTGAACAGAGCGGGGCAGGCACGCGATCGCAAGGGGATCTACTCCTCCGTGCGCATGATTCGGGTTGCTCTCCGAAGCGATGCTGCCGAGACTTCGGGTTCGCTGATGCACCGCTGCTTCGCCGACAACACTTCCATCGGACTCCCGTAATGCGACCCTTGCTCGAGACTACCGCCGATCATGCCATCCGGTACCTCGAGACGATCAACGAGCGCAGTGTCGCGCCGGGCGCGGAATCTCTGCGTCAGCTCTCTCGGCTGGATGAGCCGCTGCCCGCCGGCGTATCCAGCGAAGCCGAGGTCATCCGCATGCTCGACGAGATCGGATCGCCGGCATCGATGGCGATGGCAGGGTCTCGATTCTTCGGCTTCGTGATCGGCGGGTCATTGCCGGTTGCCCTCGCGGCGAGCTGGCTCGCGACGGCATGGGACCAGAACTCCGCGCTCTACCGTGTCACTCCCGCGACGGCGCACCTCGAGCAGGTCGCGCTCCGGTGGCTGCTCGAGTTGCTCGAGCTGCCCGCGGAATCCGGAGGGGCGTTCGTCACTGGTGCGACGGTCGCGAACTTCACCGCGCTGGCCGCGGCTCGCCACACGGTGCTCGAGAACGCAGGCTGGAACGTCGAAGCCGATGGCCTGTTCGGCGCGCCCCCGATCACCGTCGTCATCGGGGACGAGGCGCATCCGAGCCTGATCAAGTCGCTCGGGCTGCTCGGTCTCGGGCGCGAGCGGGTCGTGCGAGTGCCGGTCGACGGACAGGGACGCATGCGAGCCTCGGCGCTGCCCCCGCTGCGCGGGCCGACCATTGTGTGCACCCAGGCGGGCAACGTGAACACCGGCGCGTTCGATCCGATCGGGGAGATCAGCGACGCGGCGCACGACGCGGGGGCGTGGGTGCATGTCGACGGCGCGTTCGGTCTGTGGGCGCAGGTCGCGCCGACGCGAAAGCACCTTTCCGCGGGAGTGGAGAAGGCGGACTCGTGGGCCACCGATGCCCACAAATGGCTCAACGTGCCCTACGACAGCGGCGTCGCCTTCGTGCGGGATGCCGACGCGCTCCGCGCGGCGATGGCGATCACCGCCGAGTACCTGCCCACGGCCACGCCGCACCGCAACCCGGCGGACTTCACTCCCGAGCTGTCACGGCGTGCGCGCGGCGTCGAAGTCTGGGCGGCACTTCGCCATCTGGGCCGAGCTGGCGTTGCCGACCTCGTCGAGCGCTGCTGCCGCCATGCGCGCCGCTTCTCGGAAGCCCTTGGCGACGCGGG
>JANOCW010000378.1:0-4100 GCA_031412375.1 Gemmatimonadaceae bacterium
GCCGGCCCGCAGTGGGCACGCGAACGACTGGAGAGCTGAACCCGGAACTCAGGGTTCGCAGCGCCACAATGTATTACCGCCCTACCGGATAAGGCGAGCAGAAAAGCGACCGAAGGCAGCCAGGCAGCGGGCGCATCGCGCGGCCAGGAAGGAGAGAATCTCGGCCCTATCGACGCTGCGGCGGGCGTGGTAGACTCGATGATTCCCCGGAGAACCCCCATGTCGACTGCCGTCAGGAGTCGCGCGACGGTCGAATCCGTGCGCGATGAGGTCATCGGGTGGCGCCGCTACCTGCACCAGCACCCCGAGCTGTCCTTCCACGAGGAGCGCACCTCCCAGTTCATCGCGGACACGCTCGGCGAGCTCGGCGGCCTCACGATCACCCGCCCGACCCGGACGAGCGTCATGGCCCGGCTCATTGGCAGCCGACCCGGGCCGACGCTGGCCATCCGGGCCGACATCGATGCGCTCCCGATCGAGGAACGGAACAACCATGACTTCGTATCGACCCAGCCCGGGGTGATGCATGCCTGCGGGCACGACGGGCATGCGGCGATGCTGCTCGGCGCCGTGAAAGTCCTGATCGCGCGTCGTGATGAGCTGGGAGGCGAGGTCCGGTTCCTGTTTCAGCACGCCGAGGAGCTGCCGCCGGGTGGGGCTGAGGAGATGGTGAAGGCAGGCGTGCTCGAGGGAGTGGACCTGGTGGTGGGCGCGCACCTCTGGCTGCCGCTGCAGGTGGGCAAGGTCGGGGTGAAAGTCGGGCCGCTCATGGCGTCGCCCGACAACTTTCGGATCACGATTACCGGAAGCGGCGGACACGCGGCAGCGCCGCAGCAGACGATCGACTCGATCGCGATCGCGGCGCAGGTGATCACGAACCTCCAGCACATCGTCTCGCGGAACGTGGATCCGCTGGAGCCGGCGGTGGTGTCGGTGACGCGCATCGTCGGGGGGACGACGTACAACGTCATCCCGAGCGAGGTCGAGATCGCGGGCACCGTGCGCACGTTCGATCCGGCGCTGCGAACGCGGATCCCCGAGCTGATGGAACGGGTGATCGCGGGGATCACGGCAGCGCATGGCGCGACGTACACGTTCATCGTCGAGCCGAGCTATCGGCCGGTGATCAATGATGCGGGGGCGAGTGACCTGCTGCGGCGTGCGGTGGTAGCGGCGATCGGCGCGGATGCCCTCGTCGAGGCGACGCCGACGATGGGCGGCGAGGACTTCTCGGCGTATCAGCAGCAGGCGCCGGGATCGTTCTTCTTCATCGGGGCGCGGAACGAGGAGCGGGGGATCATCCATCCGCACCATCACGATCACTTCGACCTGGATGAACGTGCGCTCGATCACGGCACGCGCATCTTCGTGGCTGCCGCGCTCGAGATGCTCGGATCCTCGAACAAGGCGGGCGATGCACGTCAGCGATGAGGATCGCACGGTCATCGTGATCGATGAGAATGCTCCGCCCGCCCCACGCCTTCGCCCGTATCACCTGCTCGCACTGCTGCCGACGGTGGGACTGCTCGGCGGCGTGACGTTCGCCAACCGGGTCGAGCCCTACGTGCTGGGGCTTCCGCTCCTGCTCTTCTGGGTGGTGCTGTGGGTGGTGGCGACGTCGGTGATCATGGCGGTCATCACGTCATTGGACGGCGGCCAGCCGGATCAGGCAGCGTGAACATCGCGCTCGCGGTGCTGCTCGCCTTCTTCGCGATCTCGATCGGGCTCGGGCTGCTCGCGCGGCGCGGGCACGAGATGAGTCTCGAGCAGTGGAGCGTCGGTGGCCGCGGGTTCGGGACCGTGTTCGTCTTCCTGCTGATGGCGGGGGAGATCTACACGACCTTCACCTTCCTTGGCGGAAGCGGATGGTCGTACGGCAAGGGTGCGCCGGCGTTCTACATCCTCTGCTATGGCGCGATCGCCTACAGCTTCTCGTACTTCCTGCTGCCGATCATCTGGCGGTATGCGCAGCCGCGGCGGCTCGTATCGCAGGCGGATTTCTTCGTGGCGAAGTACGAGAGTCGAGGGCTGGGAGTGCTCGTCGCGGTGGTGAGTGTCGCCGCGCTCGTTCCGTATCTCGTGCTGCAGCTCAAGGGGTTGGGGATCATCGTTTCGGAGGCGTCGTACGGAACGATCACGCCGGCGACGGCCGTGTGGTGCAGCACGGCGGCGCTGATCTTCTACGTCGTGATCTCCGGTGTGCGCGGCTCGGCGTGGACAGCCGCGCTCAAGGACGTGATGATCCTCGTGGTGGTGGTGGCGATCGGGATCTACCTGCCGCTGCACTACTATGGTGGGTACGGGGCGATGTTCCGGGCGATCGACGTGGCGAAGCCCGGGTTCCTGACGCTGCCCGACACGGGGATGAGCCCGACGTGGTTCATCTCGACCGTGCTGCTGACCGCGGCGGGCTTCTACATGTGGCCCCAGTTCTTCGCGAGCACCTACACGGCGAAGAGCGAGTCGGTGTTCAGGAAGAACGCGATCGTGCTGCCGCTCTATCAGCTCGTCATCCTGTTCGTGTTCTTCGTCGGATTCGCCGCGGTGCTCACGGTTCCAGGGCTCGCTGGTACCGATGCCGATCTGTCGCTGCTCAGGATCTCGAAGCAGACGTTCGGGCCGTGGACCGTCGGCATCATCGGTGCGGCGGGATTGCTGACCGCGCTCGTTCCGGGATCGATGATCCTGATCACCGCGGCGACAATCCTGGCGCAGAACGTCTATCGGACGGTCGTGCCGACGGCGACCGATCGCACGGTGTCGATCCTTGCGCGAGCACTGGTGCCGGTGATGGCGCTGGTCGCGGTGCTGCTGACGCTCCGCGGCGGGCAGGGGATCGTCACGCTGCTGCTGATGGGATACAACTTCGTCACCCAGCTCTTTCCCGCGCTGGTGCTGAGTCTCGGGCGGCGTCCGCTGGTCAGTGCGCGCGCCGCGTTCGCGGGGATCCTGGCGGGCGTGCTCACCGTTGCCTATGTGACACTGACCGGCGCCACAGTGGCGAGCATCGCGCCGTCGGCACCGCAGCTCATCAAGGACCTGAACGTCGGGGTCGTCGCGCTGATGGTGAACGTCGTCGTCATGTCGCTGGTCGCCGTCGTGACGCGGCGCGAGGTGGTGGTGGCGTCGCGGGCGGGGCAGGGTGCGCCGGCGCGGGCGGCGTCGTAGATGACGGCGGCACCCTCGCGCGATACGCGGCGCGTCAACGGCGCACGTCTCGTCGCGGATCTCGCGGCGCTGGCGCAGATCGGCGGCACACCGGAAGGCGGAGTGAGTCGTCCCGCGTATGGTGATGAGGACATCGCGGCGCGAGCGCGTGTGCGGGATCTCATGCGCGGCGCCCGGCTCACCGTGCGCGTCGATACGGCGGGCAACACCATTGCGGTGAGGCCGGGCGCCGAGCCGGGCCTGCCGCCGATCATGATCGGATCGCATACCGATTCGGTCCCGAACGGTGGCCGGTTCGATGGTGCGCTCGGAACGCTTGCCGCAATCGAAGTCGCGCGCGTCCTGGTGGAGCAGGGCGTAGAGCTCCGGCATCCGCTCGAAGTCGTGGACTTCCAGAACGAGGAAGGTGGCCTGATCGGCAGCAAGGCGATGGCGGGGCGACTGCCGGCGAGCGATCTCGCGCTGACGGCCGTGAGTGGCCGGAGGATTGGGGATGGCATCCGGCTCCTCGGCGGCGACCCGGATCGTGTCGATGATGCGAAGCGTTCGCCAGGCAGCATCGCCGCGTATCTCGAGCTGCACATCGAGCAGGGGCGGGTGCTCGAGCGAGCGGGGGCGAACATCGGCGTCGTTGAAGGGATCGTCGGGATCCGCTACTGGGAAGTGACCTTTGCCGGCGTCGCGACGCATGCGGGAACGACCCCGATGGCGGACCGGCACGATGCGCTGCTTGCGGCGGCGCGCTTCGTCGAGGCGGTGAATGCGACGGTGCTCGCGACGCCGGGGCGGAGCGTGGGGACCGTCGGACGACTGGCGGTGTTTCCTGGAGCGCCGAACGTCATTCCGGGGCGGGTGGTGCTGACGCTCGAGCTGCGGGATCTCGAGGTGGCGAAGATCGAGGCGCTATTCGTACGCGTCGAGGCCGAGGCGCA
>JANOCW010000379.1:0-2052 GCA_031412375.1 Gemmatimonadaceae bacterium
CGGTACGTCCAGCCATCCGGCCACCAAGCAGACGCTGAGTGCGCCGCAACTCCTCGCCCTGCTGCGCGAGATTTCGCCTCCCGATGCCATGAAGCTGCTGGAGGCCGGCCGTCCGGCGAGCTTTGACTACACGTCGGACGAGGGGATCTTCCGCGTCGAGGCGAATCGCGACGGCGGCAAGTGGAGCGCGACACTGCGCATCGACGAAGATGCCCGAGCCAGAGCATTGACGGACGCATTCACCGTCGTCGAGGAGCGTGCGCCCGTCGAGCAGATGACGCCCGTGCAGGGGCATCCGCGCGCGCCCTTCGCTGGCCCCGACATTTCGAAGGCGTCGGCTCCCGCCGCGGCGACGTCGCCCGCTGCGCCCGCGGGCGGAGCGCCGGCGAGGGCGGTACCGTTCAATCGTCCAGCGGCGCCGGTGACCGGCGCTGGCGCCGTCGCCGCCCAGGCATCTCCGCCGGCGTCGCGGGCTGGTGCGGATGCGGCTTCGACGGCTGGTGAGTGGAGCAGCGCGCGCGATCAGGCGGTGGACGTCGCCGAATTGGACGAGCCTGCAATGGCCGGCGTCAGTGCCGCACCTGTGGCTGCCCCCGACCATCCCGCCGTGCCCGCGCCGAAGAAGGCGGTGACGGTCGCGGTGTCGGTCGACCGCAGCGCAGCGCGCGCGGAGATGGACGGGCTGCTCACGATCCTCGTCAGGGAAGGCGCCTCCGACCTGCACCTTCGGTGCGGTGAGCCGCCCATTCTGCGAATTCACGGGGCGATGCGGCGCATCGAAGGCAAGGGTCTCCTCGAGAACGACCAGATCGAGGCGATGCTGTTCACCATCATGCCGGAGCGGAACAAGAAGGAGTTCGCCGAGCTCAACGACTGTGACTACGCGTATGAGATCGACGGTCTCGCGCGCTTCCGCGCAAACGCGCTCCGTGACCGGATGGGCGCCGCCGCTGTCTTCCGTGTCATTCCGGCAAAGGTGGTCACGGTCGAGGAGATGGGACTGAGCCGGGAAGTACAGAACCTCTGTTACCTCACGAAAGGCCTCGTGCTCGTCACGGGCCCCACGGGTTCCGGGAAATCCACGACATTGTGCGCGCTGGTGGACCTCGTGAACCGCAGCCGGTCCGATCACGTCATCACGATCGAAGATCCGATCGAGTTCGTCCACCCGAGCAAGAAGTGCATCATCACGCAGCGTCAGGTCGGGCTGCATACGACCTCGTTCAAGCACGCACTCCGCGCTGCCTTGCGTGAGGATCCCGACATCGTCCTCGTGGGCGAGTTACGCGATCTCGAGACCGTCGCCATTGCCATCGAAACGGCGGAAACCGGCCACCTCGTGTTCGGGACGCTGCATACGACCACGGCCGCTAGCACCATCGATCGCGTCATCGACCAGTTCTCGGCGGATCGCCAGGATCAGATCCGCGTGATGCTGTCCGAGTCGATGAAGGGTGTCATCTCGCAAACGCTCTGCAAGAAGATCGGCGGCGGCCGCATTGCGGCGCGCGAGATCCTGCTCTCGATCCCGGCGGTCTCGAACCTCATTCGCGAGGGGAAGACATTCCAGATTCCCTCCGTGATGCAGACATCGCGTCGCCATGGCATGATCACGCTTGGCGACGCGCTGATCGAGCTCGTCGACCAGAAGCTGGTCGAGCCGAAGGAAGCCTACATGAAGTCGGCCGACAAGCTCGCGTTTCTCGCGCTGCTGCGTGCACGCGACCACGACACGAGCTTCATCGACGGCGACATGGAAGGGGGCGCCGAGGGACCGGACGCGGCGTCCGCGAAATCTCCGCCGAAGCTCCAGAAACCGGCGGCAAAGGCCCCGGCCAAGGTCTGAGATGACAGGAAGGGCGCTAGTCGACACTCGCGCCCTTCACGTGTTCAGGTCCTCCGCTGCTTTGTGTCCGTTGGGTGGATCGCCCGGGGCCGCTTCGCCAGCGTCCTCACTTGGTTGTGCGCCCGGCAGTGCGCCTCGCGGCATCTCGTACTCCTGGCGCTCGGCATAGCCATAGCCTCCGAGAACCTCTCCTCCGCGCATGTAAT